>CAZDKX010000013.1:0-33245 GCA_964505935.1 uncultured Syntrophobacteraceae bacterium | reverse complement strand
TCAGCCTTCTCAGCTGATTGATGATCTGGTCCATGACCTGGTCATCGCCGGTGGTGACCAGGGTGATCCGGGTGATTCCCGGCTCGTGGGTTTCGGCGGCGGTAATGTTTTCAATATTGAAATTCCGGCCGCTCAAAAGCCCGACGATCCTGGCCAGGACGCCCGGCCGGTTTTCAACCAGAATACCAATGGTCTGCTTTTGCTTGCTTTTGGTTTCCATCTGCTTTCCAGATTGTTAGGCAGGCAGAGCTTCGGGGAAACTACTCCCTGCTTCCTGTTCCGACCGTTGGTCCTGGTCCCTGAGTTCCATCTGGCAGAGGGTTTTTCCCGGCGGCACGATGGGATAGACCCCTTCTTCCGGATCGACCACAAAGTCCATCAAGACCGGTCGCCTGACGGCGAAAGCCTCTCGAATCACCCCCTCGACCTCTTCCGGCTTGGTCGCCCTGAGGCCGACCGCCCCGTAGGCTTCGGCAAGTTTCACAAAATCCGGCGACCGGCCGCCATCCAGGCAGGTGCCGGAATAGTTGCGTTGGTAGAAAAGCTCCTGCCACTGGCGCACCATGCCCAGGTACTGATTCCTCAGGATGGCCACCTTCACCGGGAGGTCGTTGCAGACCGCGGTGATGAGTTCCTGGATGTTCATCTGGATGCTGCCATCCCCGGCAATATCGACGACCAGCCGGTCGGGAAAGGCCGCCTGCGCCCCGATGGCCGCCGGCAGACCGTAGCCCATGGTGCCCAGTCCGCCGGAGGTCAGGAAAGTGCGCGGACGCGTGAAGTGAAAGAACTGCGCCGCCCACATCTGGTTCTGGCCAACCTCCGTGGTGATGATGGCATCACCCCGGCACACATCGTAGATCTTGCCGATGACGTACTGGGGCTTAATCAATTTGCCCGCCTGCTGATAGCTCAAGGGGTGCGCCTGCTCCCATTGGCGAACCTGCTCGAGCCAGGGAGCGCGGACTCCATCCAGGCCCTTGATGGGATCGGCCCCGGCCAGTTGGATCAGTTTCTGGAGAGCGTCCCGACAGTCACCCACAATGCGGGTATCCACCGGCACCGTTTTCCCCATGCTGGTGGGATCGATGTCGATTTGGACTTTCTTGGCTTCCGGGGCAAACCCTGTCACTTTTCCCGTCACACGATCGTCGAAACGAGCCCCAATGGCGATCAACAGGTCGGCGTTGGAAACCGCCATGTTGGCCCGATACGTTCCGTGCATCCCCAACATTCCCAGCCAGAGGGGATGAAAGACGGTCTTGCCGAATGGGTCCGCGAAGGTGCCGTGCGTTTTGATCAGATTCATGACCGACAGCTGGTGGGGGCGGCTTTTGCCGGCCGCACTCGGCACCACGGCAGGAAAACTGCCTAGCCCCATGAGGGTATTGGTTACCGGGATCTGCAGCAGTTCGGCAAACCGGACGAGCTCTTCCGCAGCCCGTGAGTGGATGATACCCCCGCCGGCATAAATCACGGGGCGTTTGGACTGCTTGATGGATTCAAAGGCTTTCTTGACCTGCCCCATGTTCACTTCGTAAGTCGGCCGATAGCCGGGGATCGACGGTTCCCCGCGCGGGTAGCGAAACTCCGTCTCCGATTGGATCATGTCCTTGGGCAGGTCCACCACCACAGGGCCGGGGCGTCCTTTGCGGGCCAGGTAGAAAGCCTCCTTGATGGTCTGAGCCAGATCATTCACGTCCTTCACCAGATAGCTGTGTTTGGTGCAGGGCCTGGTGATCCCGATAATATCGACTTCCTGGAAGGCATCGTCGCCGATCATGGGGGTAGGGACCTGGCCGGTGAAGACCACCATGGGAATCGAATCCATGTTGGCCGTGGCAATTCCCGTCACCGTGTTGGTGGCACCGGGACCGGACGTTACCAGGCAAACCCCCACGCGACCGGTCGCTCGGGCGTAGCCGTCCGCCATATGGGCCGCCCCCTGCTCATGGCGCACCAGGATGTGCCGAATACCGGACTTGGGCAATTCATGGTAAATGTCCAGGACTGATCCTCCGGGAAAGCCGAAGATAACCTCCACGCCTTCCTTCTTGAGGCATTCGAAAAAAATCTGTGCTCCCTTTAATCTCATACGATGATTCCTCTGCCACCCGCCTTGTCGAAAGTCCCTGTTCCAGTGGGCTGTTTTCTTACTTAAGGATATTCCTAAACGTCTTACATAACTCAAAAGAGTTCATTTGTACCATAAAAATTTGGGTAACCGCTGATTAACGCGACCATCATCGCCATCCATCTTGCTTCCTGCAGCTCACTTTTTCCGCGCAAAGGGAGCCGGAAACACGTATTATCTGCTGAAATCAGTTTAGTTCCGTCGGGTGACCGGGCAACCGCGGACCGTACTGACTCGAACCGCCCTCGATGGCATAAGGGAACCGCGGGTTCCTTGAGGAAAGATTTCCATGAAACTGCTTCGCAGCAGCTATGGGTTGCGGGAAATGAGGCGCTTCGCGACCATCACCAGAGTACTGGTAAAACACGGCCTGGGAGACCTGGTGGACCGGCGCGGTGAGCGGCGCGAGCGAAAACCGGGAGCGGAAGCCGAACAGGGTCTTGCGATCAAAATGGGGTTTCCGTCCCCGCGGCGGCTTCGGCTGGTGCTTGAAGAGCTGGGGCCCAGTTTCGTCAAGTTGGGACAGCTCATGAGCACCCGAGCGGACATCTTTCCCCCGGATTACATCGAAGAATTCAAGAAGCTGCAGGACCAGGTACCTCCCACGCCCTTCCCCGCCATCAAGCGGGTCATGGAAACGGAACTCAGGAAGCCGCTCGAACGGATTTTTCACGACTTCGAGTCACAGCCGATAGCGGCGGCGTCCGTGGGACAGGTCCACGTAGCCAGGCTCTTCAGCGGCGAAAAGGTGGCCGTCAAAATCATCCGTCCCGGCATCGACAAGAAGATCCGCGAAGATATCCGCCTGATGTACTTCCTGGCCGCGAGGATCGAAAAGACTTTCGAAGTCGGGCGCATCCTGGGGGTGGTCAACCTGGTCAGGGAGTTCGAACGGGTGATTTTCCGGGAACTCGATATGCTCATCGAAGCGGGGAGCATCGAGAAGTTCGCCTCAAACTTCAAGGGGGTGAAGGAGATCCACATTCCCAGGGTCTACTGGGACTACACCACCAAGTCCGTGCTCGTCATGGAGCACATCGACGGGATCAAAATGGACCAGGTGGAAGCCATTCGCGCTCAGGGAATCGACCCCAGGGACATTGCCCTGATCGGCCTCCGGTCGTTCTCCCGCCAATTGATGCAGTATGGCTTTTTCCATGCCGACCCTCATCCCGCAAATACTCTGGTGATGGCCGATGGGCGCGTCACTTTGGTGGACTTCGGCATCACCGGTTACCTGGATGATGAGATGATGCGCGAGATCGCCAATCTCTTTTTGGGATATGCCGAACACGACTACGATCTCGTCATGGATGCCCTCCTGGATGCCGGGCTGATCAACGAAGAAACCATGGACCTCAAGGCCTTCCGGACCGACCTCAAGGACATGAGCGAATCCTTCTACGGGCGCTCCCTGCAGCACATCTCGGTCAAGGATGTCTACGATCAGCTCATGGCACTGGTTTTGAAGTATCACATCCGCCTGCCGCGAAATCTCCTGCTGCTGCTCAAGACCTTCATCCAGACCGAGGCGCTCGGGAAGATCCTGGGCAGCGACGCCAGCATTCTCGAAGTCACCAGGCCCTTCGCCAAAGAATTGCTCAAGCGCGGCTACGATGCCAAGAGCATGTTCAGGAATATTGGTCGGGACGCCCGCACGCTGGCCGGCTACGGGAAGACCATCCCCAAATACCTGAACGAGGTGCTGCGCGCCACGGCCACCGGCAAACAGCGACTGGAGTTGCTGCACACGGGTTTCGAGGAACTCAGCGGACACCTCGAAAAGGGCGTGAATCGGCTCACCATCGGGGTCATCATCGCCGCCTCCATTGTCGCGGCGGCGCTGGTGTTGAACTCGTCGGAGAAAGTGATGGACCTCTCCGCCCCGTTCCTGGGGATCGCGAAGATCTCCCTCACCACCCTCTTCGGCCTGGCGGGCTACGTCATTGCCACGGTCCTCGGCATCTGGCTGATCGTGTCCATCTTTCGGTCCGGCAAGCTGTGAAAATCCTGGTGCGGAAACGGTGATATTCTCTAACCACGAAGGACGTCGAAGCGCACGAAGAGACTGCTTCGCAATCATCGTTGTGATCTTCATGATGAAAAGCGTTGTCTTCTGACAGCTAACCACAGCTTGCCCCGTTGCCAGTTAGAATTTACGCACCCACTCAAGGCTGTTATCACGGGAGCATGCCGGGCTTGGTGCATGGCATACGGTGGCAGAAGAAAGAAACTGAGGAATGATCGAACGCGACTTTGATATACCCCTGATTGCCGATCTGGCCCTGCGGGAAAAACAAATCCAGCAGAACTACCGGCCCATCATTGCCGTCCACAAGTGGTTTGCCCGAAGGCCCGGCACGCTCTTCCGAGGTTTGTTGCTCGCCGAGTTTGCTGATGGACCTCTCAAAGAGTGTTTCTACCGCGGAAACAATCTCCATGGGTTCAGGATCGGCGACCCCTTTATGGGCGGCGGAACGCCCTTGCTCGAAGCCAATCGACTTGGTTGCGATGTGGTCGGCCACGACATCAACCCAATGTCTTACTGGATTGTCAAACAGGAGATAGAACATCTTGACCTTGAGGCCTATCAAACAGCCAGCCAGAATTTACTCCGGGGTCTGGAAGCTGAAATAGGCCGGTATTATCGTACTCAGTGCCTCAAGTGCGGATCAGAAGATGCTCATGTCAAGTATTTCCTCTGGGTAAAGAGCATGACCTGTGGCAAATGCCAAAAAGAGATTGCTCTCTTTCCCGGGTATCTGGTGGCTGAGAATAGGCGCCATCCCAAGAATGTCCTGCTTTGTGGCCAGTGCGGAATTCTAAACGAGGTTGAGGACCGCAAACAGCCCGGCAAGTGTGGCGGGTGTGGCAAACCTCTCGCAACTGCCGGACCTGCGAAAAGAAACCGTTGCGTCTGTCCTCACTGTCTTGCAGAGAGCGTCTATCCGGATGCAGAGGCCGGACCCCCCTGGCATCGGATGTTCGCCATCGAATACCACTGCCCATCCTGCAAACCGCACCACCGAGGGCGTTTCTTCAAGGTCCCTGATGACATGGATCTGGCCCGGTTGAGGCAGGCCGAGTTGGCATGGAACGCTATGCAGCCGCGCTTTGTGCCCAACGATGCCATCCCTGGCGGCGATGAGACAGACAGACTTCTTCGCTGGGGATATCGCTTCTACCGGGAAATGTTCAGCAGTCGTCAGCTCCTGGGTCTGGAGCTCAGTTGCCGCTTCATTGCAGGACAACCTGAGGAGCGCGTACGCAACGCGCTTGCCACTAACCTGTCGGACCTGCTCAGATATCAAAACATGCTCTGCCGCTATGACAGCATGGCTCTCAAGTCCCTCGATATTTTTTCGGTGCACGGCTTTCCTGTGGGCCTCATTCAGTGTGAATCCAATTTCCTTGGAATATCAGGCGGAACCAATGGCGATAATGTTGGAAGTGGGGGCTGGACCAATATCATTGCCAAGTTCCGCAAAGCGAAAGCATACTGTGAGAAGCCTTTTGAAATCCTGCATCGGGGAGGAAGTAAGATTACGGTCGAGATTCCTAACGAATGGATTGGCGAAGCAGACCGCGCTGTCAAACCCCAGCGGACAAGAAAGGTGGAACTGTTCTGCTCCGACTCTGCCCGCGCCGAATTGGAGCCGGCTAGCTTTGACGCCATACTGACCGATCCACCATACTACGGCAATGTTCAATATGCGGAACTCATGGATTTCTGTTATGTCTGGCTGCGCAAACTGTTGCGGAGCACCGTTCCTGAGTTTTCACCACGATCCACCCGCAATCCGGGGGAGTTGACCAGAAACGAAAACATGGGAAGAGGGCTGGAGCATTTTACTGAAGGGCTTTCCGCTGTTTTTCAGAGGATGGCATCGGCCCTTAAACGAGGGGCTCCGTTGGCGTTCACGTATCATCACAACCGCGTTGACGCCTATTACCCACCGGCAGTCGCTATTCTTGATGCGGGCCTAACCTGTTCGGCCTCCCTGCCCTGTCCTGCGGAAATGGGGGGCTCGATCCACATCAGCGGCACCAAGTCCTCAATAGTTGATACCGTGTTCGTCTGTCGTTCGACTGGCAGGATTCCGGCAAAGTGGATTGTGAACTCCCCGGACGGCGTTGCCGACCTTGTGAGGGCTGACCTGGAAGAGCTTAGAGTGTCGAATTTCACGGCAACGCTTGGCGACATCCGCTGTATCATTCTTGGGCATCTGACTCGGCTCGCGGTCTGGTACCTCCGGAAAGACTGGAACAGGGGATTGCCTACGGTTCAGCGCCTCCGGCTGGTGGCGGACTGGCTTTACACTTTTGGAAGTCTGGCAACAGTTGAGCAACACCTGGAAGACATCCTTTCCAAAAGCCCGTCTGTGCGGCATATGGCAGCTCAGGAGGGACCGACTACCTGTGGGGATACTCATGCTCAAATTCCCTTTTGAAGCTCTGTTTGACGAAATTAGGGAAAATCCCGACCTGTTCGTTTCCTCCGTTTTCTCCTGCCTGGAATCGGAATTCCTGGTGATGCCGAAGGGCGCAGGATTCGTCGAATACGCTGTTTTCGAAACCGGTTATGAAGCGCTTAAGAAGGCATCGTCCGGTTTCCGGGTGATTTCCAGCAAAGCGGTTTGCGAGGCTGCTCTTTCAATGCCGATTTCGATAATTGTTCTGAGATCGATGCTGGGGTTCACTCCTTCTGAATGGGCCTATATTACCACGCAGCGCACCGGCGTGGAGGTTACGCAGGGATTTGCCAGAACTTTGGACCGAAAAATTCGAATGTCGCCTGCCACACCTCTCAGGCTGCAAGATACGACCGCTAAAAGGCTCAGAGCCCTCCTTGAAACTGCCTGCGACTTGCTGCCAGAAGAGGCACCCGAGGTTGAGGCTGACAGGATTCACCGTCTCAATAAGGCTGATACCAAAGGAGGCATCAAGGCTATAGAACATGTTGCGGCGATGGGAGTGCCCTATGCAATGCTGCTCTATGAGCGGTTCCTGGGCAGACCCTTTTCCAGCCATCGCGATTCCGTCAGCGAATTGGTGGGGGACAGCCTGGAGTCTGCGATTGAAGACTTGCTTACCCACTGGGGTGTCAGTTATCGGAAGACCAAACGTGCAGAGCGGATCGAGGGGTTTGATCAGGCACCCGACTTCATCATCCCGAGCGAGTTCAACCCGCAGGTGGTCATTGAGGCGAAGCTTACTGAAGACGATGGGACAGCTCGGGATAAGGTGACACGTATTCAGCACCTTGCCGAGCTGAGCGCTGCGAGACAGCTTTCCGGCCTGCTGGGGTTTGATGTCATCGCCTGCATCGGGGGACGCGGATTCGGGGTGCGCCGTGAAGACATGAGAAAGATGCTGCTCGCAACCAAAGGGAAGGTATTCACGTTGAAGACGCTGGATCGTCTCGTTGCATGTTCCCGCCTGAACGAATTTCGGACAAGATCCGAATCGTAGCCTTAGATTTGATCACGAACGCAAGGTTGCGGTAAGCCTCAGGGGGTGGGAGAGGAGATCAAGGGCCTCGAGGATGCTGGTGGTGAGGATATCGGCAGCGAGAAGGGCTTCAACGGCTGCGCCTTCGGCCTGCATCACGGCTATCCCGAGGGCTACGGCTTTGAGCATGAGCCGGTCGTTGCGGCCGTTTCCGATGCAAACCCAGGACTCCGGACCCAGTTCGGCCACATAGGCCAGTTTTGCTTCGGTCTGGTTCTCCACCGGGATGATCGCGAGCCGGCAGGGGATGCCCGAAAGCGCTTCCCGCACGCTCCCAAAGGTGTCTGCCGTCAGGATGTGGATGGTCAGGGAGGAGGCGAAGGCCGTGAGATGCTCCTCCACCCCAACGATAAGACCCGTTGAAGGCAATGGTGCCGTTGTAATCGAATACGAGGTGCGACAGCCGTAGGGTCTTCCATCCCGGAATGGTCACGCTCATCATGGTTGTCTCTCTTTCCAGCAAGTGCCTCCCCACCGCCGCCAGTCAGCATCCTCCCGACGAGCACCTGCAGTTGGAGTTGGATGAAACAGGTTTCGCTGTTCCACGCAGCAGGGTTTCAGCTGCCGGCAGCTCCCTCCGGCTCGGTCGATGTCACCCCGGCTTTCTTTTTGTAACATTGATAGGCCAGCCCCAGGCCCAGCATGCTGAGGCCGGTGAGGTCGGTGTAGATGCCCGGATCAATGAGCATGAGACCACCCATAAAGAACCACCCTCGCTCCCACCATTTCATCGGGGCCTGACAATAGCCAATCATGGCGATTCCCACCCCGAACATACCGCAGCAGGCCGTCACCAGATTCTGGGCAAGCCCCAGAGGCGTGGTTCCGATCAGGAGCATGGCAGGATTGTAGACGAAGATATACGGGACCAGAAAGGCACCGATAGCCAGTTTAGTGGCGGTAAAGCCGGTCTTCATGGGATTAGAGCGGGCGATGCCCGAGCCGGCGTAGGCCGCCAGGGCCACCGGCGGCGTGATATCCGCAATGATCCCGAAATAGAAAACAAACATGTGGGCCGCCAGCGGGTGAACGTTCAGTAGGATGAGACCGGGGGCGGCAATGGTCGAGGTGATGATGTAGTTGGCCGTGGTGGGGACGCCCATGCCCAGGATGATGGAAGTGATCATGCTGAAGAAGAGGGTCGGCAAGAGGAACCCCCTGGCCAGTTCAATGAGGCCGTGCGCTACCTTCAGGCCAAGGCCGGTGAGGGTAACCACGCCAATGATGATGCCGGCGGTAGCACAGGCGATGGCCACCCCCAGGGCATTGCGTGCACCATGTTCGAGTCCGTCCGCGATGTCGCGGGGGCTCATCCAGCTTGATCTCCGGAGATAGGACGCCAGGACGCAGAGAACAAGGCCCATCAGGGCGGCGTAGAGCGGGGTATAGCCCGAAACCAGGAAACCGATGATGGCGGCGAGAGGCACAAACAGGTAACCCCGTTCCAACATAACGCGGCTAAAACGAGGCAGCTCATCCCGGCTCATCCCCCGCAGTTTGCAGCGTCTCGCTTCGTAGTGCACCTCGATGAAGATCCCGAAAAAATAGAGGCAGGCCGGAATCGCCGCAGCCTTGGCAATCTCGAGATAGGGGATGTTGAGAAACTCGGCCATGATGAATGCGGCCGCTCCCATCACGGGGGGCATGATCTGGCCGCCGGTGGAAGCTGCGGCTTCGACCGCCGCGGCAAATTCGGGGCGATAACCCAGGCGCTTCATCATGGGGATGGTGAAGGCGCCGGATTCCACGGTATTGGCCACCGAACTCCCGGAAACCATCCCTTCCAGGGCGCTGGTGACCACCGCGACCTTGGCGGGTCCCCCCGAGGCCCAGCCGGCGATGGCGTTGGAGATGTCGATGAAGAGCTGTCCCAGGCCGGTTCTCTCAGCGAAAGCACCGAACAGGATGAACAGAAAGATGAAACTCGCCGACACGCCCAGCGGGATGCCCAGAATGCCTTCGGTGGTGAAGTACATATGGGAGGCGATCCGCTGCAGGGAGTAGCCGCGATGAGCAAGGAAGCCGGGGAAATAGGGGCCGAAATAAGCATAGATGAGGAAGGCGCTCGCGATGATCACAATGGGCATCCCCACGGCACGCCGTGCCGCTTCAAGTGTCAGGAGGATGCCGCAGCCGGCAAAGAAGTAATCCACGGGGAGATAATCCCCGCCGGCCTCCATGATCCGCACGTAATTGAGCATGACGTAGAGGCCCACGAAACTGGCAAAAGCCGCCAACAGGTAATCGTACCACCGCAGGCGATCCGCATCGGGAGAACGGCGGAAAGGGAAGAGCAGGTAAACCAGGGCGAAGGCAAAAGCCAAGTGAATCGAGCGCTGCAACTGCGCCGGCAGCAGCCCAAAGGCGGCCGTGTAGACCTGGAAGGTGGAAAAGGCAACGGCGATCCAATAGACCAACCAGCGGGGGATGCCAAAGAGCCTTCGCGTGGCAGCCTCCCGGTCGACTTTCCTTAGCAGTTCCTCCAATTCTTCCTTGGATATTTCTTTATCATCCTGGGATGGAGGGACTGGGGGATGGACTTTCGGCTGTTCCTTTTCTTCCTGTTTCATTGCCAGCACCTGCCTTTCATCGCCGCAAAAAAGGAAACCGTCCGAACCCGAAAAGCCAGAGCCGTCCCCGGCTTGGCCAGTTCGGCAAGGGAAAACTCCCGTGCTTTGATCATCAAGACGTGGTTTGCGACTTCACCCACCCGCAGAATAATCTCCGGGACCGGCCGATTCAGGCTCCACTGGAGCCATCCGCCCGGCAGGACGCTGAACTGGCCTTCCTCGGTAGAGGCTTCCGGCATCCCCGCCCCAAAGGTGTCAAAGACGGATTTGACAATCACCAGGTGGTCACCCTGGACTCGCAGGGTGTCAAAGACCGGCCTTCTATTCACGGAATGAGTGAAAGAGAGGACAAACTCCTCGCCCTCCTTCATGGGGCTGCACCAGAGAATGTGCCCCGTACGGACCTCGCTGATCACCAGAGCACTGATCCAGGGGTAGGATAGAACCGCCAGGCCGGCCCCTGTCAGTAAGAGCAATAAGATCACTCGGCGTCGCATCGCAGCTCGCGAGATAACTTCCCCGAGCTCGAAGGCGCCGCCGGGGGGAGTCACTCCCTCTCAGAACCGACTTGGTTGCCAGGCTGAGACCGACTCGGTTTTCAAAACCGAGTCGGTCTTGAAAAGTCGTTATCGAGAGCGATTTTCGACTACTTCATAGCGCCCTTTTCCTTATAGTACTTCACCGCACCGGGATGGAAGGGGATGGAGACCCCCTTTACGGCTTTGGCGAGACTCAGTTCCTTCCCCTTGGCATGGGCCGTAGCCAGTTCCGCCTGGTTGTCGAACAAGGCCTTGGTCAGATTGTAGACCACATCGTTCTTGAGCTCGGAAGAGACAATGAGTACCGCGTTCACGGCTACCGTGTTGACGTCCGCGGTCTGGCCTTTGTAAGTGTTGGCGAGGATATTCGCACCTGAGAGGAAGGGGTATTTCTGCGTCAGCTTCTGGACCATATCATCGGGGATATTGAGGATCCTGACCTGGTGCTGGGTGCTGATATCCATGACGGCGGCATTGGGGATGCCGGCCGTCACGATGAAGGCATCGATGTGATTGTCCTTGAAGGCTTCGGCGCTTTCGGAAAAAGAGAGATACTGAGAATTGATATCTTCTTTCTTTAAGCCGTAGACATCACACAGCTGCCGGAAATTGGCTTCGGTACCGCTGCCGGGAGCCCCCACGCCCACCTTCTTGCCTTTCAAATCGGCAAAAGTTTTAACGGGGCCATCGCCTTTCACCACTACCTGGATGATTTCGGGATAGAGCACCGCCAGCGCGTTCATCGCCTTGAGCGGTTCCTTGAAGGCCTCCTTGGCATTGTAGGCGAAATCGATGGTATCACTCTGGACTAATGCCAGTTCGGCCTCCTTCTTGTTGATCAGCCGCACATTTTCAGCGGAAGCACCAGTGGCTTGAGCGGTCACGTTCATGCCGGGAATCTTGGAATTCCAGATCTTTGCCATGGAGCCGCCGAACGGGTAGTAGGTCCCGGCGGTACCGCCGGTGGCGAGAATCAGTTTGACGTCTTGCGCTTGCGCGGCCGTGAAGGCACCCACCAAAAAAAGGCACAGTAGGGAAACACCTAACATCCTCTTCATGGTACATCTCCTTTTCGCTTCGGTTTACTCCATCTAAATTCAGGACAATCGGACAATATTCCCAGATGATTATAAATCATACTATAATACCACTACCTTGCTGTCAACGACCGTACGGTATCGCCGGTAGCCCGGCCTTCAAATAGTTCAGGGATGGTCCATGGACAATCCATAGAGCTATGGAGCGTCGCGTCTTGCCTCTGCCGCATAAATCAGTGAAGATAGGAGCGCTTTGCTTCTGAATACCTGCTTATGAAGGAGTGGACTCATGCACGAGAAGATACGCGTCATTCAGTTCGGTGTTGGTCCTATCGGCCTCAGGACCGTGGAGTATCTCTCCGAGCGGCATGCTCTCGAGATCGTTGGCGCCATCGATGCTGATCCGCGCAAGGTCGGCGCCGATCTGGGAGAGTTGGCGGGATTCACTGAACCGCTG
The DNA here is from genome assembly GCA_964505935.1 of uncultured Syntrophobacteraceae bacterium. Lineage (GTDB taxonomy): Bacteria > Desulfobacterota > Syntrophobacteria > Syntrophobacterales > Syntrophobacteraceae > JADGQM01. Next base: position 20,997 of record CAZDKX010000013.1, on the reverse strand, counting down.
GGAGTGTCGGTCCGTGGCGATGCTGCGGAAACGCTGGCAGAACTGGAGGCTGAAGTCGTTATCCTGACCACGGCCTCGAGTTTGGAGAAGATCCGCCCGCAGGTGCTGCAAATTGTGGCGAGCGGGAAAAACGTCGTTTCCAGCTGCGAGGAGCTGACCTACCCCTGGTTCAGCCAACCGGAAATCGCCGCCGAGATTGATCGGGCCGCCAAGGAAAACGGGGTCTCGGTGCTCTCCACCGGCGTCAACCCGGGGTTTCTCATGGATTTCTTGCCACTGGTGGTTTCCGGGGTCTGCCGGGAGGTCCGCAAGGTGATTGTCGAGCGCATCCAAAATGCTCAATTTCGCAGGATCCCGTTTCAGAAGAAGATCGGCGCCGGGCTCACCGTGGACGAATTCAATGCCAAGGTCGCCGAGGGCGTGCTCCGCCATGTGGGACTGCCGGAATCCATGTACATGATCGCCGCCGGCCTCGGCTGGTGCCTGGAGGAGGCCACCGACAGCATCGCCCCGGTGATTGCCGAGGAACGCATCAAGACCCCGGCGCTCACCATCGAGCCGGGGCAGGTGACCGGGGTGAGGCAGATCGGGCGAGCTTTCGCGCAGGGACGCGAGGTCATCAACCTGGTGTTTAAGGCCACGGTGGGCGAACACAATCCACGGGATCGCATCATCATTGAAGGCTCCCCTCACGTCGAGATGGCCGTAAAGGACGGTATCAACGGGGATATCGCCACCTGCGCCATCCTGGTCAATGCCATCCCTCCGCTGGTGAAAGCGGCACCGGGTTTGAGGACCATGGCGGACATCGGGATCATCCCGTTCCTGGGCGCCTGCTGAGCACCAGGCAACGGCTTTGTCCTCCCCACAAAGAACCGCTGCTCGGAGCGTCGGGAAGTTTTGAGACAGTCTCTTATTGCTACAGAGAACCCGTGAGCTTTGCTTGCAGGAAGGATCGTCGGGAGGCGATCGCATTTCATCCATTGCTGCCGTCAGCGGTCTTCTTCCAGGCAGGCACCTTCCTGGTAACAATCCCGACACGGGCAAGGTGGCGATACATGCTGGGAATGCTTAGACCGGAAAGCTGACCTGCTCTCGTTATGTTATATTCTGTCGTCTCCAGAAGATTGGCGAAATATTCCCGATCCCGCTGTACTTTGTGTTCGCTGTAGGGAGCGATCGTCGCCGCTTCCGCTCCCTCGGCGGGCGTTGCCGCGGCCGGTGAGGACTCCCTCGGCTTTTGAGCCCCTCTTTCCCGTTCATTCAGAAATCTCATTCGCACATGAGTGGGCAAGTGTTTCGGATAGATGACGGGATCTTGCCCGGCGCTGACTACCGCCGCCTCCGCGACATTAGCGAGTTCCCGCACGTTGCCGGGCCATGGATAATGGTCGACGAGACGGGAGAATTCCTTGGAAGGTTCCTTGACCTCCAACCCGTAGCGACGGCATGACCGGTGGATGAAATGGGCGGCCAGGCGCTTCCTGTCACCGCCTCGTTCCCGCAACGGGGGGACGACGATCTCCACGGTCCTTATGCGAAAGAGGAGATCATTTCGAAAGGCACCTTCCTGCACCATCCTCTCCAAATCACGATTGGTGGCCGCCACTACCCGGAAGTCGCTGGACTGTTCTTTATGGGAACCCACGGGACGAAAACGCCGTTCTTGCAGCACGCGCAGAAAGAATCTTTGCAGGGACAGGGACAATTCGCCCACTTCATCCAGAAACAGGGTACCGCCGTCCGCTTCCGCCACCAACCCTCGGCGGTCGGCGTGGGCACCGGTAAAAGAACCTTTCAGATGACCGTGGAGCACACTTTCAGCGAGCGTATCCGTCATGCTGGAACAGTCCACCACAATAAAGGGGCCCCCCCCCCGCGAGCTGTTGGCGTGGATCGCTCTTGCGGCCAGTTCCTTGCCCACGCCCGTCTCGCCCGAGAGCAGGACGCCGGCATCGCTCTTGGCCGCTTTGGCCATATCCAGCAGGGCACGCTGCATCGGGGCGGCCTCACCGATAATCCCGCAGCAGTCAAAATGCCCGACCGCCTCAGGCTCTCGCCTGGCTTGGCGGCGATAGTGCAGCGCGCTTTGCAGGGATTCCTTGACCGCCTGGGGTGAGGCCGGTTTGGAGAGATAATCCCAGGCGTGGCTCTGCATCGTCTGTTGCGCGCCATATCCCGAACCCATCCCGGTGATCACAATCACTTCCGGATGCCGTTCCGCGGCGGCGAGATCATCGATGGCCCGGAGCCCGGAGCCGTCCGGCAAGTCGAGATCGAGATAGATGACATCGACGCCCTTCCCGGCCTGGGCCTTTCCTTCGGCCAGGTTCTCCGCCAAAAGGACTTCGTGCCCCATCTCCGCAAAGAGCCGGAACAGGCTCTTCATAACCAGCATGTCATCATCGATTACGAGGATTCTAGCCATGGCCGCACTTTTCCGTCAGGAAGTGACCTTGCACTGTTGTGCCGGTCCTTTTCGTGGTTCAGGGTATCCCGAAAAGACCGGAACCGCTGCTACCGGCAGTACTGCCCCACCTTCTTAACCAGGGTCCGCGGGGTCATCGGCTTCATGGCAAAGCCGGCGATGCCTGCTGCGCGGGCCTGCTGTTCGAGCTCGGGCTCCACATGACCCGTACAGATGAGGATGCGCGCCGCTCCATCGAGAGCGAGCAACCGCGCCGCCATCTCCATGCCGCTCAGGCCCGGCATGGATTGATCCGCCAGAACCAGGCGATAGGAATGCGGCAGCCGGGCAAAGGCGGCGATGCCTGCTTCCCCGCTGCCTGCGGTATCGACTTCGAAGCCTGCTTGGCGAAGCGTGCGGGCCATGGCGGACAGAACTCCCGGATCGTCGTCGACCAAAAGGAGGCGCCCGCTCCCACCGTTGATCTCCTCCGGTTCACCGGATCCTTGCGCGGCAGGTGGAGGCGCCTTGGGCAGGTAGACGCTGAAGCTCGTCCCCAGGCCGGGAGTGCTCTCCACCGTGATGGCTCCGCGGCAGCAGTTGACGATGGAATGGACAACCGCCAGCCCCATTCCTGTCCCTCCCTTGGCTTTTCTGGTGGTAAAAAAGGGCTCGAAGATCCGTTCAAGATGGCCCGGTGCGATGCCGGCGCCCGTGTCATGGACCCGCAAGGTGAGGTATTCACCCGGGGCGAGCTGCGGATGCGGGGGGCAATGTTGGGCTCGGATGACCTCCTCGCCGAGAGCGAGGCCGATGGTCCCGCCGCCCGGCAGCGCCTGTTCTGCGTTGTGCAGAAGATTCATAACGATTTGCTGCACCTGAGCCGGGTTGGAGAAGACGCTGTCCTGTCCCGCATCCAGTACGATATCCAAAGCGATGGTTTCGGGCAGACGGCGGCGGAAGGTTTCGAGGCTCTCCTGCAGCAGGGGGGTTAAGCGGATCGCGGTGCGGCTGACATCCTGCTGGCGGCTGTATTCGAGCACCTGCTCGACCAGTCTGGCCGCCCGATAAGCCGCCTGCAGCGCCTCTGCCAGCGGTTCGCGCGTCTCTGCCTCGATCGTCTTGTGCAAAGCATGGTCGATATTAAAGATGATGGGGACGAGATTGTTGTTGAGGTCATGGGCGATGCCGCCCGCGAGAACGCCGATGGCCCGCAGCTTCTGTGCCTTGAAGAGCTCGCTCTCCACCCGCTTGAGATCCGTGACGTCGATCCCCAGTTCCATGACCAGTGGTTCGCCGGTTTCATCTTCAAAGGGATAGTCATAGATCCGAAAGGTGCGGCCCTTGTGGTCCAGAAACTCCCACTCGACAGGCTGGCCGGTTTTGAATACTTCGAAGGTGGGGCAGACGGGACAGGGTTCCTTTCTGCCGGCGAAGACTTCATGGCAGAGCCGTGACTCGGTTTCGCCGTAAAGATTGCGGACCTTCCGGTTGGCGTAGGCTACCGTGTAGTTCCGGCGCTGCATGTAAACAAAACCGGGGAATTCATCCAGGATTCCAAAGAAAAGCCGCCGTCTTCGACCTTGCAGGTGCTCGGCCTGACGTTTGGTCAAACGCCCGCTCAACAGCGCATCCCGGAGCTCCATGGATGCCGTTTCATCCCGGAGTTCAACGAGGACCGTCTCCTCCCCGTCGGCCGCTTTAAGGGGAATGATTCGGCACAGAAACTCCCGTCGGGAGGCGTCGATGCGTTCCTCGCAGGTGAATCGCTCCTCCCTGCCGCTGTCCCGCGCGGAGGCAAGGCTTCGGGCCAGGGCCGCGCGGAGGGAAGGCGAAAAAGGGATGTCGTTCAAGCTGCAGCCGTCGAAGCGGCTCACTCCACGCATGAAGAGATTCGCAAAGCTCTGATTGGCAAACGTCAAGTGGCCGCCGGCATCGAACGAGGCCAACGCATCGGGACTGTTTTCCGCATAACGATGAAGGCTGGTCTCCATGGATTCTCACCAGCAATCGAAATCAACCACCCGCATGGCAGGCGGCCTGCCCGGCCCCGCAGAGGCCCTCGGACATCGCTCCTGAGGACAATGCTGAGCAAGCATCGTGCCCCCGGCTTCGCCAGAACGGCAGTGAACACTTCCGTCATCGCCTGACGTCCCCGGTTCCACGGGACGCAGGACCGCGCCGATGCTTGTGAGGCAACGATTTCTCCAGCTTATGAGGGAGGTTGGTGCCAATAGGAAAAGGATTGATGCAGCCATGGGCATCCCTTCCCTTGGTACCATCCCACAACAAGGAACCAGCCTTTCAAGGGCATAAGACGAAACAAAATTGTGGCGCAAGATCGGCCCTCATCGCCTCCCGGCGCACCATCTCCCGGGGCTTCCCGGCGGAAAGCCCGGGACGGCTCCTGTTGAACCAGCCTGGACTCTGCCCGGGAAGAGGATTCCGTGTAGCGAACACCGTGCTTTCAGCCCACACCGGTCCAACTGGCGGACAGAGTCACATTTTTGTTTCAATATTTTTTCATTTATTGATGATTGAGCAGTTTTCAATCACCCTTTCTATCAGACTTGGCAACTATCATCTTATCAAATTTGATTCTCAATTGTTTAATAAATTGCCCCTCAAGCCCTCTTTTCAGAGGCAGCCCGTCAGCCTCCCTGGCGCAATATCTGCTTGGAATTACTATCTAACAATGGCTTTTGTCCGTCTTGGCACAGCTCTTGATACAGCAGACGACGACGGCAAGGTCGGGATATCCGGTTCTTCTCCCCCGAGAGGATTGTAAGGACGGCACAACAGAAGAAGGCTGCCATGACCATGAACGCTCCAAAACGAAGCATGTTGGACAGCATTAGAAAGGCCATTCGCGATCACGAAATTCAGTTTGTCCGGTTCGAACAGGCCGACCTCCATGGGATCTCCCGCAGCAAGACCGTTCCGGTGGGCTGCTTCACGGACTACGTTGAGAACGGCCTGAACTTTTACGGCGGGCTATTAGGGCTCGATGTCCAGTCCATGGTGCCAACCGGCACCGGCTACGCCGAAGAGGTCGCCTATGCGGACCATTGTACGGTCCCCGATCTTTCCACCTTCACGGTCCTGCCCTGGGTTCCCAACACCGCCAGCATCACCGTCGACCCTTACTGGTATGACGGCACCCCGGCAATGGCTTCGCCGCGTCTGCTGCTCAAGAAGCTCATCGATACCTTCGATGAGATGGGCATCATCTGCCGGCTGGGCTTTGAATTTGAATTCTACGTGCTGAACCGGGACACGCGGGAGCCGGTCTACGGAGGGCAGCCCATCTTCGTGACCCTCAAGAACAACTTCGACGTCCATTTCACCTATGACCTCATGCGCAAGATGGACCAGGCCGGAGTGCGGATCATTACCCAGAATTCCGAGCACGGCCCCGGTCAGCAGGAGATCAACCTCTACTACCAGGACGGTCTGGCCGCGGCGGATACGGCGTTCCTCTACAAGATGGGCGCCAAGGAGATCGCCTTGCAGCACGGCTACATCGCCACCTGGATGACCAAGCCCTTCATCAATGCCAGCGCGTCGGGTGCCCACTTCCATGTGAGCCTCATCGACAAGGCCACCGGCAGGAACCTGTTCAACGCTCCCGACGCCGAATACGGTCTGTCCGAGCTGGCCCGGCATTTCCTCGCCGGGATGCTCAAGCACGGTCGGGCCAACACCCTTTTCACCGCCCCGACCATCAATTGTTACAAACGGTACCGGGTCAATTCCTTCGCCCCGCACAGCGCCACCTGGGGCATGGAAAACCGCACCGTTGGCATTCGCATCAAAGGCTGCCGCGGCGAGAGCACTCATTTCGAAAACCGCCTGGCCTGCGGCAGCGCAAACCCTTATCTGCTGGCCCTGAGTACCCTGGCCGCGGGACTGGAGGGCATCAGGTCCCGGCCCAGCCTGCCTCTGCCGGTTGCCGATATTGCCTATGAACGCACCGATCTTCCCATGCTGCCGAAAAGCCTGGAAGAGGCCATTGCTGAATTCGAGAAGGACACGGCGCTCCATGAGGTACTCGGTCCCGAGTTCGTCAAGCTGGCACTGGCAGTTAAGAAATTCGAGGTGGAAACCGCCCGGAAGCAGTTCCCCGACTACGGTACGGTGGGATTCAACAATCGCGTGGATCCCTGGGAATGGGACTACTACCTGGAACTGATCTGAGAGAGGAACAGCAGGGGGCGCGGCATGTCTCAGAAGATACCCTTACTCGAGCTGAGGGGAACGCCATACGAGATGGGCGTGGCCCACGGCCGGGCGCTCAAAGAGCTGATTGTCGCGGCCGCCGCTTCGTTTACGGCGGTGCATCAGGCGAACAACGCCACGCTCAGCGTTACCCGTGACACGCTGAAGTCTTTCTGCCTGCGCCATCTCGGTTTTCTTCAAGAATTTTCCAGCGAGCTCGTACAAGAGATGCGGGGCATTGCCGACGGAGCTGGCGTGGCTTTCGAGGATATCCTCTATCTGAACTGCTTTTTGGAGCTGGAGGACCTTCGGGCGCCTACGCTGGGAGGGAAGCTCCTGCCGGATGCACTTTGGGGCTGTACGAGTTTCAACGTCACCACCGGCGCCGCGGCGGACGGCCGGGCGTATCTCGGGCAGACCTACGACATGGAAAAGTATTACGGTAAGTTCCTCGCCCTGCTGCGCATGAGGCCCGAGAACGGTCCGGAGATGCTTGTTGTGACCCTCGCGGGCGTCCTCGGCCTGGTTGGTCTCAACGCGGCAGGCGTGGGGGCGGCGATCAACAAGGTCGTCGCCACCGATGCGCGACCGGGCGTGATCTATCCCTTCATCATGCGTAAGGCACTGGCGGCGGAGCGGATTGGCGACGCCCTCGGTACGGTAATCTTTTCGCCTCGAGCGTCGGGCATGACATATCAACTGGCGGGTGCAGGAACGGCCTTTTGCGCCGAGACTTCGGCCACCCGTTATGAATTGCTGGAGATTGAAGGCGCTATCGCTCACACGAACTACTTCTTCGGCGGTTCCATGCGCGGTTTCGAGACGCCCAATTGGCTCAGCCACGGGGGGAGCATGGTGCGTAAACACGTGGCCGACGCCTTTCTCAGGCGGCACCAGGGGGCCCTCACGCTTGACCTGCTCAAAGACCTGACGCGGGATCACACGAATCATCCGCGCTGTATCTGCGCACACGGCTTTCCAGGGGAAGCGGAGCATACGGCCTTCCATACCATCTTCGCGGTCATCATGGCTCCGACCGAAGGCTGGATGGAACTCTGCCCCGGCAACCCCTGTGAGAACGAGTATTCCCATCATGCATTGTAGGGCATCATGATCAACATCTTCGTGACTTATCGTTGCAACCTGGCCTGCTCCTACTGCTTCGCCCGCGAACTACAGGAGGAACATCCGGTCGACCTTCAGGAGGAAGCGTTTCGCAAGCTTCTGCAGTGGATGAAAGGTGCCGCGCTCCCGGCCGTGGCGTTCTTGGGCGGTGAACCCACCCTGCACGAGCGGCTGGCGGAAATGGTCGAGGGGACCGCTGCCGCCGGGGTGAGCGTTGTGCTGTTCACCAACGGCCTTTTCCCCCGCCCTCTGGTCGACCGGCTGGCGGGCGGAGTCGCCAATTTTGTCGTCAACTTCAACGACCCGCGCACCTACACGGCAAAACAAGAAGCGCTGCTGCACGCCAATCTCGCGCGTCTCGCGGACCTTGGCGCGCGGATCACCTTTTCCAAGAATTTTTCTGCCAACGCCCTGGATTACGGCTACCTTCTCGAAGGCGCGGCGCGCTACGGCGTGCGCTTCGTACGCTACGATCTGACCCGCCCTTCCGGGAGCGCCGTCAACAGTTTTGTCACCGCGGCCGAAGCCCGAAGCATCTTGACCCATCTGGTCGGGTTCGTACGCCAGTGTGAAGCCCGGAACATCCGGACGGGTCTGGATTGCTGTGTGCGGCTCTGTGACGTGACTGCGGGAGAGCGACGCTATCTGGAAGGAGTCGCGGCGAAATTCACCGGCATCTGTCATCCGTCCGTCGATATTCATCCGGATCTCTCCGCATCGTATTGCCTCCCTCTGCGTGACGTCCACGTCCCCGACGTCACACGTTTTACCAGCAGCCAACGGCTGGTGGAACATTTCTCGGCCATGGTACGGCCCGTGCGTTTTGAAGGGGTCGAAACGGAATGCCGGGAGTGTCCCGATTTCATGCGGTTCTGTCAGGGAGGCTGCATGGCCCTGAAACGGCCGGCGCCGGTTGCGGCCCTTCGTGGTCCCGCGCAGGGTGTGGAAGGAGGTGCAGGTGAGCGAGACTAGGACGATCTACACGACCTGTACGCGGGATTGCCCCAACACCTGCGGCCTTTTGGCCACCGTGGAAAAAGGGCGCCTCGTCAAGCTGGCTGGGGCCCCCGATCACCCCTTCACCCGGGGCCGAACCTGCGCCAAGGCGCGAAAGTACATCGCCCGGGTTTACAGCCCGGAGCGGGTGATCCACCCCCTGATCCGGAAGAACGGCGAATGGCAGCACGCCTCGTGGGATGAGGCGCTCGATCTGATCGCCGAACACCTGCAAAGCATCCGCGATACGGACGGTGGCGAGGCCATCCTTTATTACCAGGGTTTTGGCGAGCGCACGGCCCTCAAACTGCTCAATCGCTATTTCTTCAACCTCTTCGGCGGCGTCACGACGTTGCGGGGCACCTTGTGCGGCGGTACCGGTCAGGCTTCGCAGAATTTGGACCTCGGCAACCGGATCTCCCACGACCCCCTGGATCACTACCGCAGTGCCTCCATGGTACTGTGGGCGCGAAATCCCGTGTCGACGAATATCGGCCTGGTCCCGATCGTCCAGGATATCCGTAAACGGGGCGGCAGGGTCATCGTGGTGGACCCCTTCCGGAACAGGTCCGCAGCGCTGGCAGACCGGCATATCGCGCCGGCGCCGGGTCGGGACGTGTACCTGGCCATGGCCGCCGCCAAAACGATCTTCGCACACGGCGCCGCGGACACTCGCTTCCTTCGGGAAAACGCCATCGGCGCCGACGCCTACCAAGACCTGCTGGCTGCCTGCAGCGTGGAAGCGCTGAGCTCGCTGGCGGGGGTATCCAGAGACGACGTAGCCTACCTGGCCGACGTGCTCATCCGGCAGCGGCCGACCGCCATCCTCCTCGGCTGGGGCCTGCACCGCCATCGCTACGCTCATTATGCCATCCGCGCCATCGACGCTCTTGGCGCTATCTGCGGCAACCTCGGCGTTCCCGGAGGCGGTGTCAGCCAGGGTTTCGAGGAATACGGCCCCTTTGACCAGCAGTACTGGGGCGATCACCTCAACCCGCCGCGACGCACCCTGCTCATGCCCCTGATCGGCGAGGAAATCCTGCGGGCGGTTGACCCCAAGATCCGCATGATTTTCACGACCGCCTCCAATCCCGTCTGCATGGCTCCCAATTCGGACAAGGTTGCCGGGGCCTTCCGCTCGGCGGAGTTCGTCGTCTACTCCGGACACTTCCTGGATGACACCGCCGATCACGCCCATGTGTTCCTCCCGGCCACAACCTTTCTGGAGGAGGACGACGTCGTGGCCAGTTTCGGACACAATTACGCCGGACCGGTCAACAAGGCCATCGAACCCGTAGGGGAATGTCGGTCGGAATTCCGCATGTTTTACGAGCTGGCCGGCCGCTTTCCCTTTGCCGACCGCTTCCGGCGCAGGGTGGACCAATGGCTCTACGACCTCTGTGCGCCGATCCGGGAGCAGGGATGCCGCATGGATGATCTCAAGAAGGGACCGTTCCGGCTTGATGCGCCGATGGTGCCCTACAGCGACCGCAAGTTCCCCACACCCTCGGGGAAGTTCGAATTCATGACTTCCTTCGAGCCCGCGCATCTGAAACCGCCCGCTGCCGACTACCCGTACACCTTGCTGACCGTTGCGCCTCACCAGTTCATATGCTCCGAGCGGACCCTGGCTGAGCATGAGTCGCTGCCGGTTGTCCGCCTTCACCCGCAAGAGGCTGCTTTACGCAGCATGAGCGACGGGATGCCGGTCTTAGTGGAAAGCGCGGTGGGCAGGATCAAAGCGCTGCTTCGGGCGGACCCCGGAGTCCGCCGTGACTGCCTGATCGCGGAACGGGGGGGATGGATCAAGGCCGGGCATGGGCTGAACCTCCTGACTGCTGACCTCGTGAGCGAGGTGGGAGATGGAGCTCCCTATTACGATACCCAGGTCACGGTCAAGGCATACAAGGAGGATCGCGGTGACCATGTTTAGTGCACCTTGCAGGGAGGCGCGCATCCTCGTGATCCACCACAGCGATCAGGCGCCTGGTGGCCACTTCTGCAGGGAACTGGTGGAACGCGGCGCCCGCCTTACGGTGCTGAGGCCGGTGGACCACGAAGGTTTGCCTCAAGATACGGATGGCTTCGACGGCCTGGTGGTCCTGGGCGGACTGCAGCATGCCTATGAGGACGAGTTCTCGCCGCATTTTCTCCCGCTTATGGAGTTGATGCGCCGCTTCGACCGGCAGAGGAAGCCCGTGGCGGGAATCTGCCTCGGCTGCCAGTTGCTGGCGAGGGCCCATGGAGGGCAAGTGTGGCCGCTTGAATGGCTGGAGTTCGGCTTTGTCAAGCACCGCCTGACCAGGGAAGGGAGAGAGGATTGGGTGGTTGGCGGGGTGGAACTCCCCGCACTGATGGAGTTTCACGAGGATAGCTTTGATCTTCCGGCGGAGGCCACGCTCCTGGTCGAAGGCGAGCGCTGCGCCAATCAGTGTTTCAAGGTCGGCAACGCCTCCTATGGCTTTCAGTTCCACCCGGAAGTTGAGCTCAGCATCGTCAGAAAGTGGATCAAACTGTTCCGCAGCGGCGCAAACGGCAATTATCGGGGGTATCTTCAGCACTTCGATGACGCCTGCTTTGAAGAGCTTTCGGCCGAACTCGCCTCCCTCGTTACCGCCTCCGAAGAATTCTGCGACCGGGTTTCAGGGCGTTGGCTGGCGCTCGCCTGGCGTTAAGGGAGGGCAGCGTGCCGGAACCGGTCCGGCACGCTGGAGACAGCGAGACTGATGAGCGAGAGGCCAAGCGTTCGGACATTACTGAAGACATGATCAGCAAACGCCTAACCTGGGAGATGAATGATGGAAACTCAAACCAGCGAAATTGGAAAAGTGCTCGATCTCTATGATGCGGGGGGAATGACCCGGCGAAGCTTCCTGGTTAAGTTGTCAGCGCTCGGGGTGACCGCCTTGATTGCCAATGCCGTCAGCCTGTCCCCGCTCGGGGCTGTCAAGGCCTTTGCCGCCATCAACGGCGCCGAGGAAAGGGCCTGGGAGCTGGCCAAAGCTGCAGCGGCCAAGGCAACGAAGAAGACCCTGACCCTATTGATCCCCACCGGCTCCATCGGCAACATGAAGCCTTACGAAGAGAAGTGGAAAAAGGAACTCGGGATCACCCTCGGATTTATCGAAGAACCCGACGAGGTGGTGCACACCAAGGGCATGCAGGAGGCGGTCGCCAAAACCGGCCGCTACGATGTGATGATGCCGACCGCCATGTCCTATCCGGACTGGATCGATTCCGGCGTCATTTACGACCTGACCGACTGGGTCGAAAAATACAATCCCGACATCTTTCACAAGGAATGGGGCGTCGTCTTCCCGGCGAGTCACCACGCCCAGCTCTACAATGGGCGCGTCGCGGGCCTGTTGAACGACGGCGACCAGATCACCCTTCTGTGCCGCGACGACCACCTCAAGGATCCCGACAAAGCCAAAGCCTTCGCCGACAAGTATGGGTATCCGCCGGCCGTGCCGAAGACCTGGAAAGAGTACTTCCATCTCGCGCAGTTCATGCACGATCCGGGCAAGGGCTTTTACGGCAGCCTCGAATACCGCTCGCCCTACTACGTGAAAAGGAACTCGGGATCACCCTCGGATTTATCGAAGAACCCGACGAGGTGGTGCACACCAAGGGCATGCAGGAGGCGGTCGCCAAAACCGGCCGCTACGATGTGATGATGCCGACCGCCATGTCCTATCCGGACTGGATCGATTCCGGCGTCATTTACGACCTGACCGACTGGGTCGAAAAATACAATCCCGACATCTTTCACAAGGAATGGGGCGTCGTCTTCCCGGCGAGTCACCACGCCCAGCTCTACAATGGGCGCGTCGCGGGCCTGTTGAACGACGGCGACCAGATCACCCTTCTGTGCCGCGACGACCACCTCAAGGATCCCGACAAAGCCAAAGCCTTCGCCGACAAGTATGGGTATCCGCCGGCCGTGCCGAAGACCTGGAAAGAGTACTTCCATCTCGCGCAGTTCATGCACGATCCGGGCAAGGGCTTTTACGGCAGCCTCGAATACCGCTCGCCCTACTACGTGAAATGGATGTTCATGCAGCGGCTGGTTTCCAAGGGCCGGCTCTATTTCGACCAGGACATGAACCCGACCTTCAATTCGGAGGAAGGCATCGCCGCCCTCGAAGACATGCTTGCCATGAACAAGTACTTGCACCCGGACGCCTTCAGCTTCACCTGGTCTTCGAACTACAATGCCTTTGGACGCGGCGAAGGTTTCATGAACATCGTCTGGCCTTCCGGCTTCAAGTATTCCAAGGCACCGTCGACCGGTCCCGCGACCACGGGCAAGATCGCCGCAACGGTCATGCCGGCGGACAAGCTGAAAGACGGGACCCTCCTCTATGCGGGCCTGTTCTGTTGGGGCTACGGCTACGCGGTTTCCAAATATTCCGCCAATCCCGAACTCGCCTACGCCTATGCCCAGTGGATGACTTCACCGACGATCTCTTCGGATGCCATTCCATACCTCGGTGGCTATTCCGATCCCTATCGCATCAACCACATGCTGGCGCCGACGCAGCGGTTGATCGACACCTACTCGCCCGAGTATCTGAAGACCCTCTACGACAACATGGTCAACACGGTGCCGGACTTCTGTCTGCCGGGCGGTTTTGAATATCAGGACGCCCTCGACAAGCAGGTCCACGCCTGCATGACCGGTGAGAAGAAGCCCAAGGAGGCCCTGGATGCCGCCGCGCATGCCTTCGACCGCATCACCCGCCGGATCGGCAAGGGAAAAGTGCAGAAGTCGTGGCTCGTTCTGGCCAAGAACCTGGCCGAACCCATCAAAAAAGCCAGCGGCGCGGATAAGTGGACCTGACACCCGGCGGCTCCCACGGCTGACGGTGCAGCCTGCCTGCCGGTTCTCGCCGTGGTCGGGAGGTGTTCAAGAACAATCGGCAACCATTTCATCCTCCGTTGTGACCCGGGGGGTCATGGCGGTTAGCCGCAATGGGCGACGACAAATCAGGAGGAGTTCTCTTGCACGATTTCAGCATCACTGACCGAACAGGAATCCCCCTCCCCGCTGAAGGATTTCCCGCCCGTGGAGGGGCAAAAAAGGGCATCGAGACCAGCGCCATGGTGCGATATCTGACGCTGCCCGGACAAATCGTATCCGTCCTGGTGCTCGTCGTGCCGCTGCTGGTCGCTCTCTATATGAGCTTCACGGACTGGACGCCGACCCGCGGCTCGCTTTTCAACGCTCAATTCGTGGGCTTCGACAACTATAGCGAGCTGCTGGTGTGGGACGCGCGATTCGGCTATGCGATAGTCCGGACGGTCCTTATCTCCGCAGTTTGCCTTTCTCTGGAATTCCTTTTCGGGCTGGGGCTGGCGGTGTTATTTCTGCGCGAGTTCCGCGGCAAGCCGATCCTCTTCTCCGCGTTCCTGACACCCATGATGATTCTTCCCGTCGTGGTCGGATACACCTTCTGGATGCTCTTCCAGGCCAACGGGCCCGTCAACCAGATCATCGAGCTCCTCGCCGGCCCTCAAGGTGCCCCGGAATGGTTTCGGAGCGCTCCTTTTGCCGTCATCGCCGTCATTGTCACCGAAGTCTGGCACTGGACGCCGCTCTTCTTCCTGATCCTGCTCTCGGGGTTGAATTCGGTGCCGGAGAACCCCGTTCGCGCGGCGGTGATTCTGGGCGCCAGCCCGCGCCAGGTGTTCTGGCGGGTCATCCTGCCGATGCTCAAACCCGTCATCATCGTTGCCTTTGTGATCCGCTCGATGGAAATCATCAAGCTCTTCGATGAAGTGTTCATGCTGACGCGCGGCGGTCCCGGGTCGGCAACGGAGACCCTCAGTCTTTACATCTATAAACTGGCGTTCAACGATTTCCAGCTTGCCTATGGGGCGGCGGCGGCCTTCTTCGTGCTCCTGGGATCATTGCTCCTGATTCATCTGCTGCTCACGCCGGTGCGCAATCAACTCATGGAGGTCAGCCGCTGATGCATCCCAAGAAACTCTCTTTCCCGCTGATGCTGGTGATGGCGTCCGCCCTCGTTGTCGTGCTGTTTCCGGTCTTCTGGATCGTGATGACGGCAATCAAACCGCCCACCGACTGGAACGCCTCACCGGCGATATGGGTGCCGTCGCACCCCACCCTGATCAACTTTCGGACGCTGTTTGACCCCGACGCCATCCGCGAATACGGCGTCGGCGGTGTGAGCCAATCAGCGACCAAGGCAGTGTTTGGCTCGATTTTCGCCTCGATGGCGGCCACGCTCCTGTCGGTGTTGGTCGGTCTCTTCTCAGCGATCGGCATCTCGCGCTACGGCAATGGCAGCAGGGCCACGCCCCTGATCATTCTCTCGGGCCGTATGTTCCCTCCGGCGGCCATCGCGGTACCCTTCGTCATCATCTTTTCCAATGTCGGCCTTACCGACAGTTACACGGGGCTCATCGCTGTCTACGTGGCCGTCACGCTGCCGTTTTCAACCTGGATGCTGAAGAGCTTCGTCGATGACGTACCACGCGAAATCGAGGAAGCGGCCATGATCGACGGCCGGTCCCGCCTGATGGCGCACCTCACCGTGACCATTCCGCTCATCCGCGGCGGGCTTTTCGCCACCACCATGTTCATTTTCATCCTCAACTGGTCGGAATTCATGTTCGCCCTGGTGCTCTCATACTCGAATGTCAGCACCATTCCCGTGCAGCTTGCCAAGTATGTAACAGCAACCGCCGGAACCCTTTACGGGGTTCAGGCGGCGCTTGCCGTGTTAGCGATCGTCCCGCTCGTTTACGGGGGCTATCTCATTCAGGCGCATCTGGCCAGAGGCATGACTTTTGGAGCGATCAAGCAATGAAGAAGCCCAAGCTGGAACTGGTCGACCTGAAAAAGGAATACGAAGGCGGCAGTGTGGCGGCAGTGGACGGCATCGATCTGAGCGTCGAGACCGGCGAAACGGTCGCCCTGCTCGGCCCGTCGGGCTGCGGCAAGTCCACAACTTTGAACATGATCGTCGGGCTCGAAGGACCGACTTCGGGCGATATCCAGATCGACGGGCAGTCGATCCTTGGCGTGCCGTTGGGCAAGCGCAACGTGGGGCTCGTCTTCCAGGATTACGCGGTCTTCACCTCCATGACGGTGCGGCAGAACCTGGCGTTCGGGCTTCAGATTCGCGGCATGGCGAGGGCCGGGACCGCACGCGCGGTCGCGGAGGTCGCGGAGCTGCTCGATATCGCCGACCGCCTGGACGCCCATGCCAAAGAGCTGGGTGGCTCGGAACTACAGCGGGTTGCGATCGGTCGCACCCTGGTCACCAAGCCCGCCATCCTGCTTCTGGACGAACCGCTGTCGAACCTCGAAGCCGCAGCCCGGCTGGCCATGCGTCGCGAGCTCAGGCGCATGCAGGGTGAGCTCGGGGTAACCATCATCTACGTCACCCACGATCAGATCGAGGCCCTCTCGCTCGCCGACCGCATCGCCGTGATGAGGGCCGGAAAGATCCTGCAGGTCGAAAGGACTTCGATGATTTGCGATCGCCCCGATCACGTCTTTGTGGCAGGCTTTCTCGGATCACCCCCCATGAATCTGGTGAAGGGGCAGCTCGAGAATAGGGACAATTGCCCGGTTTTCCGGCAGGGCCCTTTTTCGCTGCGGCTTAACGGCACATTGCAGGGTGCAGCCGGTCTCAGCGAAGGTCCACTCACCCTCGGGATCAGACCTGAATCCCTGCACTTCGCGCCCGGGGAAACCGCCCCGCTGGCAGCTGAGGTGCTGCTCGTCGAACCTCGCGGACCGGAGGTTGTGCTGACGGTACAGGTGGGCTGGGCCAGGTTGAAGGTGGTTGCCCCCGCGGGAGGCTGCCCCGACGAGGGGGAAACGACGGGCTTAAACGTGGACTTCGATGCGCTCGTTTTGTTCGACGGCAAGACCAACCGCAGGATCGATGTCTGTCTGACACGAAGGCCAAATTGATGAAGGAACCGCACGCAAAGCAGGGCGGGAATCATCCCGTTCTCATCATCGATAAACTCACCAAGCGCTTCCGGGGAAAGACTGCGCTCGATCAGGTAAGCTTCGAGGTCCCTGCTGCATCCCTGACCGTCATCCTCGGCCCCGCCGGAGCAGGCAAGACCACCATGTTGCGGTTGATCGCAGGGCTTGACCAGCCTGATTCGGGAGCTGTGGTCCTCGCCGGGCAGGATGTGGGACGCTGGGAACCCAAAGACCGTAATATTGCCATGATTCTCGACAAACTGGCCCTCTACCCGAACAAGACGGGTTATAAAAACCTCGCCAGCCCGCTCGTCATCCGCGGTGAACCCAAGAGCGAGATCGAGGCCAAGGTTGCCGAGATGGCGGCGACTCTGAAAATCTCTCATATCTTGAACCGACTCCCAAAGACCATGAGCGGCGGCGAGCGGCAAAGAATTGCGCTCGGCCGCGCGCTCATCCGCAGCCCCGGCTTGTTTCTGCTGGACGAGCCGCTGTCGAGCCTCGATGCCATGCTTCGGATCGAGCTCCGGGCGGAACTGAAACGATTGCAGCGCGATCTAGGCTATTCCTTCCTGCTGGCCACCCCCGACTTTCACGAAGCCCTCGCCGTCGCCGATACCGTGGTCATGCTGCGCGAAGGACGGGTGGTGCAGATCGCAAAGCCCCAGGCGCTTTATGAGGCACCCGTTGACCGTGAGGTCGCCCGCTTCGTTGGCTCGCCACCGATCAATCTCATCCAGGCGCGGTGTGTGCCTCATGAGCCGGATCGCCATGGCGCTCAGCGCCCTGGCTATGCCATGGAACGCCCTGTACCGCACGGAGAATGTGTCTGCCTCGAGGCAGCCGACGGGCGCCTGCCGGTCCCGCCCCATCTGCAGAAGACCTTTGCCTCGCGCTCCCATCCCTTCGAACTCGGCATCCGTCCTGAAGGCCTGCGCCTTGCCGACCCTTTTCGTGCCCCCGTCAGCGCCGCGGTGATCGATATCGAGCCCCTGGGGCTGAAATCAGTGGTCACCGTCCGCAACTCCAGGGCGGAACTGAGGCTTCTCGTCGAAAGCAGCACCACGCGGGGCCTGCTGCCCGGGCAAACCGTCGGTGTGGAGCTCACCGACAACGCCCTGCTCCTCGCCTTCGATCCCGCCACCGGCCTGCGTTTAACCTCCTGAAGGGAACGCGCATCTGATATTCCAGCCCCTCAGAAGAGGCGGACAATCCCGTCTTCACAGGTGCGGTCAGGTGATGGATCCTTCATTGTTAATAACAGAATCCCGTTCAGGAGCACAACACCCCGCAATCGACAACACTATTCGCCTTGCTTCAGCACCTATCGTCAAAAGTGGTGGACCAGCCGGAAATTGTAGCGCTGTCCTTCAGGCCGGTTCTCGGCCGCGGTCTCAAAGTAAACATTCACAAAGAAGTGAGTGTCTTGGGACCAGTGGAAGACAAAACCGGGACCGATGCCCAGGACTTGCTCCTTGCTATTGGGCCAATCCTCGCCGTTCATGTGGGTGTTGGTGGTCTGTTTGAGATAGTAGCCATTCACCCCGGCGTGGAGCCGCTTCTCGAGGATTTCATAAGAGCTGGCGAAATTGAGGTGGACCGCCTGGCCGGCCAGGGTACTGCCTGCGCGTGTGCCGTCCGGGCTGGTGTACTGGCGATTGGGATCGTTGTTTCTCGTATTCCACAGATAATGGACCCGCGTGGAAAACTCCCACTTGGGAGTGATAAACAGCGTGGCCGCCCAATAGGGATCGAAGGAAAAGAAATTGCTGCCGGGATTGATTTCCCTCTCACTGCTGTATTTGCCGGTGGGGAAGATCGTCTGCAGCTCGATCCGGTGCATGAAAAGCGGGCCGTTGCAGCCAAGCGGGATTGGGTCCCACTGGAGAAACGGGCCGACGAGTACATCCCCCAGCCCGGCGCCATTGTCCTGGGGAAACGGTCCCGAGACGCTGTAGGAAAGGTCGGTCACGACCACGGGAATGATGAGATCGAGACCCCATTTGCCACCAAGCAGCACATCGTGGTTCGATTGATAGATAAACTGCGAAAGAAAGAGGTAAACGTTCAGGGTCTCGCCCGCGAAGCCGGGCAGAGCTTCGTTGCCGTCACTATCTGCCAGCTTCGTGGCATGATAGTAATTGAAGTACTGAGTGAAATAGAACCCCGGCCCGGCCGGTGGCCCGCCGTCGAGAAAGCTTGTTAAACCCAGGTTCAATCCGGGGAGATCGTATGCCGCCGCCACCCGGATGCCCCCGGGACCATTTCCGAGAGGGCAGCCGATGAGGACCATCAAAAGGGCGGCAATCGTACCAAGCTTAATCCAATTCATGGCTCTTCTCCTTGTGGGTGTCCTGTCAAATCTTTCTCACCCTGCAGGCGCTCCCTGGCCGCCTCGATCAATTCCAACAGGGTGGTCACCTTTTCCTTGGGGCTTTGATTTGTCCAGCGATGCCAGTCCTCTTCCGTCAATACGGACTGCAGGAAGGCCGCCACCGGAAAGCGACCCTGCCAGCACATGATGGAGCGCTGGCAGGGAAGAACTCCTCCTTCTTTGCGGCAGTAAGCGAAGGTGACCTGCCCGCCAAGCCTGGGACAACGGATTGCCAGGTGATCATGGATGGTCACCTCACTTTCAATCGCCGGGAAATCCCGGTTGGTTGCTGCCATGGTCCTCAACTCCTCCGTAATTTCCTTTCGAAGCAGCCCCGGTTAAGGCTTCGGGAAGTTGGCAATCGACCTCAGCGCCCTCTGGATCTCTTCCTCCGGGAGCTCATAGGGTGTGAGGGCACCGGATAGAAAGGCGTCATACGACGCCAGATCCACCAGCCCGTGGCCACTCCAGCTGAAAAGGATGACCTTTTCCCGGCCTTCTTCTTTGGCGCGCATCGCCTCCTGCACCACGGCCGCAATCACGTGATTGGTTTCCGGCGCGGGAATAAAGCCTTCCGTACGTGCCCAGTTCACTCCTGCCGTAAAGGTTTCAACCTGATCAAAAGCTCTGGGTTCAACGAGGTTCTCCTTCACCAGATGGCTCACAAGCGGGGCCATGCCGTGATATCTGAGCCCGCCGGCATGAATGGGCGCAGGGACGAAATCATGACCCAGAGTGTACATGGGCAGGAGCGGGGTGGTCATGGCGGTATCGCCGAAGTCGTAAGCGAAGGGGCCGCGAGTGAGAGTGGGACAGGAAGTGGGTTCGGCAGCCACAATGGCGACGTTCTTGCCGTGGATCTTGTCCCGTACGAAGGGCAGGCTGATGCCGGCAAAATTACTGCCGCCTCCGGCGCATCCCAAAACCACATCCGGATACAGGCCGATTTTCTCCATCTGTTTGTGCGCTTCGAGGCCGATGATCGTCTGGTGAAGGAGGACGTGGTTGAGAACGCTCCCAAGGGAGTACCGGGCTTGCGGATCGCCGACGGCGTCTTCGATGGCTTCACTGATGGCAATCCCAAGGCTTCCCGGCGAGTCGGGAAAATCAGCCAAAATCTTTCGGCCGGCCGCAGTCTTGTCGCTGGGACTGGCGATACATTCCGCCCCCCAGGTCATCATCATCAGCCGCCGATACGGCTTCTGTTCGAAGCTCACCTTCACCATGAAGACCCGGCATTGAAGACCAAACATCTGACACGCCATGCTCAAAGCACTGCCCCATTGGCCGGCACCGGTTTCCGTCGAGAGCCGTTTGATGCCGAAAACCTTATTGTAATAAGCCTGGGGCACGGCGGTATTGGGCTTATGGGAACCAGGCGGGCTGCACCCTTCGTTTTTGTAAAAGATCTTTACCGGGGCATCGAGCAACTTTTCGAATTCTCGCGCCCGGCAAAGCGGCGACGGTCGCCAGAGGCAATACTTCTCCAGGACCGGTTCGGGAATATCGATCCAACGGACGGAGGATACTTCCTGTTCAATGAGATTCATCGGGAATACGGGCGCCAGATCTTCCGGTGCGATCGGTTTTCCCGTTCCCGGGTGCAGAGGCGGCTTCATCGGGGTGGGCAGGTCCGCCTGAACATTGTACCACTGCCTGGGCATTTCGTGTTCATCCAACAGAACCTTGATCTGTTCCATCACTCCTCCTTTGCTGTCCGTTCAATGAAAAAAGGCCATGGAGAAAATCCCCATGGCCTTTCCTTGCTGGAAATGTCTCGAGCCGTGGGAAGTCCCTCCTTACCCACGGCTCGCTTGGTCGCTGCTAACAAGCATCCGGTGTGGGCAGGCTCATATCAAGCCCGCCAGCACCAAAACAGGCAATTCATAACCAAGCTTCTGTACG
>CAZDKX010000012.1:0-34955 GCA_964505935.1 uncultured Syntrophobacteraceae bacterium | reverse complement strand
CCGCCTGAGACATCGCCACCGCTTCGTGCATGGTCATGTTGCGGATGGGAATGAAGGGGACGACGTCGACCGCCCCCATGCGGGGATGCTGTCCCTGGTGGCGGGTCATGTCGATGACGTCGACGGCCACGCCAATGGCTGCCACCACCGCTTCCCTAATCGCGTCGGGCTCCCCGACGGCGGTCACCACGGAGCGGTTGTGGTTTTCATCCTTCTGATAGTCGAGGAGCTTGACACCGCCTCTGCCCCGGAAGGCGGCAACGATCTTGTCAACCTTCTCGAGGTCTCGTCCCTCGCTGAAGTTCGGCACCGTTTCCACAATCTTGTGCGTATCGGCCATTTTGCTGTTCCTCTTTCAGGTGCTGTCCATTGCCATTACCGGAGACTGCCGGCCTTTCGTCTTCTATAGCCTTGAAGAAACGCGGTCATTCTCCCTGAACATCTTGAACTCATTTCAACGCTTTTTCAAACCACGAAGAGCACGAAGAACGCGAAGGGCACGAAGCAACTCCTTCGTGTTTCTTCGTGTGACTTCGTGGATAAACAAAGAAACGCTCAAACCCCACCCGGCATTGTCCCCCCGTCTCCGCGGCGCCGGGCTTGCCTCTTCGCAAAGGCATCGGTGACGAGCTCATGGACCAGGGTGTCATCTGCCAGATAGGGCAGGGTGATATGGTCTGTTTCGCGGTGCGTCAGGTTAAAGGCCATGCTCGTCCGGATGGAGTTCTCATTTCTGGCCCAGGCCCTTCTGGCAACCCCGCCCATCACATCCCAGGGGATGGCGTTGCGGATCACCCGGTCAACGCGTTCGCTGCCGTCGAGCACAAGCCCGAAGCCGCCGTTGATGGCATTGCCGATGCCGGTGCCGCCGCCGTTGTGGAGAGCCACCAGGCTCATCCCGCGCCCGGCGTTGCCGGCAAAGCATTGGGTCGCCATGTCCGCCATGATGTTGCTGCCGTCTTTGATATTCGAGGTTTCCCGGAAGGGGGAATCGGTGCCGCCGGTATCGTGATGGTCCCGACCGAGCATCACCGGGCCGATTTCGCCGTTGCGGACCATTTCATTGAACTTGAGGGCGATGTGCATGCGGCCCGGCGCGTCCTGGTAGAGGATGCGCGCCTGAGTGCCGACCACCAGCCGGTTCTTGTCGGCGTTCTTGACCCAGAGATAGTTGTCGCGGTCCTGAAAGCGCCGGTCGGGATCGATGCAGGCCATGGCGGCCCGGTCGGTCCTGGCCAGGTCTTCCGGCCTGCCGCTGAGGCAGACCCAGCGGAACGGTCCGTAGCCGTAATCGAACAGCAGCGGCCCCATGATGTCTTCCACGTAGGAGGGAAAAATGAAGCCATCCAGCGGGTTGTCGCCGTTGCGGCAAATCTCCTTGATCCCGGAGTCGAAGACCGCCTTCATGAAGCTGTTGCCGTAGTCGAAGAAGTAGGCCCCCCGTTCTACAAGAGTCTTCACGAGCTGGTAGTGCTTCGCCAGCGACCGGTCGACCAATGCTTTAAAGCGGGGGTGATCGGTGCGCAGCATGTCGGTGCGCTGAGCGAAGGTCAACCCCTGAGGGCAATAGCCGCCGTCGTAGACCGCATGGCAGGAAGTCTGATCGGAGAGCAGGTCGATGTTCACTGCGTGGGCTGCCGCATATTCGAGCAGATCCACGATGTTGCCGTGAAAGGCGAGGGCGACACCCTCCTTTCTGGCCTGGTATGCTCTGGCCAGCTCGAACGCCGCGTCGGGGTCTTGAGCAACTTGCTTGACCCATCCCTGCTCGAGGCGCGTCCGGATACGCGATTCGTCGACCTCGGCAATGAGGCCGACCCCGTTGGCGATTGCGGCGGCCTTACCCTGGGCCCCGCTCATCCCGCCGAGCCCCGACGAAACGTACAGGATGCCGCTCATGTCCCGGCCTGCATCCAGTCCCAGCTTCAGACGGCAGGCGTTGAGAAGGGTGCTGTAGGTCCCGTGCACGATCCCCTGGGGACCGATATACATCCAGCCGCCGGCGGTCATCTGACCGTAGTTGGCAACCCCGAGGGCGGCCGCCCGGTGCCAGTTTTCCTGGTCGTCGAAAAGGCCCACCATGAGGCTGTTGGTGATGATCACCCGGGGGGCTTCCGGACTCGATGCAAAGACGCCGAGAGGGTGGCCGGAGGCCACCACCAGCGTCTGATCGCGCGTCAGGAGCTCGAGGTAGCGTTTGATCAGCCGGTATTGCATCCAGTTCTGGCAGACCTGCCCGGTTTCGCCGTAAGTGGTGAGCTCGTAAGGGTAGAGGGCAACGGCGAAGTCGAGGTTGTTGTCGATCATCACCTGGAAGGCTTTGCCCTCGAGGCAACGGCCCTGATATTGGTCGATGGGTCTTCCCGTGATGGGGCCCTCGGGACGGAACCGATAGGCGTAGACGCGCCCGGTGGTCGTGAGCTCGTCCAGGAATTCCGGGGCGAGCACCCCGTGCCACCTTTCCGGCACATAGCGCAGCGCGTTTTTCAGGGCGAGCTCCGTGTCTGCCTGGCTGAGTTTGAAGTCTCTTTTGGGGGCCCGGCGGATCCCTTCCTCGAACGGTTTCTGCTCGGGCAATTCCGGGAAGATCGCTTCCAGCTTGACTTCCATGGCCTTGGCGATATCAGCATTGGCGATCACGGTCCTCACTCCTTTCGTCACACCCACCATCTCCTCACACCCGCATCTGAGTGGTGGCCAGGCTTGCCGAGAAGGCACCACTTCCGAGCAAGGCCAATCAATCTGCTGTATGCGGGCGAGACGAGTTGGCGGGCGTGGTCCTCAAAAGCGCTTACCCTTCCAACAATCGCCTCTGCAGTAGCGTCTGCATGTCGCGACGACCGTCGACGATGAGCATCACATAAACATTTCCGTCCACGACCCGGTAGATGATGCGGGAGGGCTTGAAAAAAATCTCACGGTACTCCCGAATTCCCATGGACGAGAGTTCCTTCGGGTATGTCCCGCGCTCGGGGGATTCGGAAAGACGGGAGAAGGCTTTCTCGATCTCCTCCAAAACGTAATCCGCTTTCTCCGGCGCATCGCCGCGAGCGATATAATAGTATAGTTCTTCGAGGTCACGGGCCGCATCGTTCGTCAGCATGACTGCGAAAGGCATCAGCGCACTTCCCGTCGGTGGCGCAGGCGCATGATCACCTCAGCGGTGGGGCAGACGTGCCCCTCCTCGATCTGGCGGTTGCCAAGGGCGAGGATTTTGAGGAGAGCCATCGTTTCCTGGGCTTGTTCGTAACTTTCGATGTCCTGTAAGACGGCCTTGGCCTCGCCGTTTTGAGTGATCACCAGTGGCTCTCGCTCCTCGCCCAGGTTGCGCACAATTTCAGCGGCGTGAGCCTTCAAGTAACTGATGGGCTTGATTTGCCGGGATAGCCTCATGGTATGTTTCCCTTTCCTGTTTACGACTAAATTTAGTCCATAAACAGGTCAGGTGTCAAGTTTGCCTGCAGACTAGCCACCGCTATGTCCAAAGATGAGAGATCTGCGCCAGTTCTCATGTCTTGGACGGACGCTGGCCTGCCCGAACAACGTTTCATCCACACCCTCCGTTTAACGGTTTTGACGTCCTGGCAGGGTCGGACCCATATGTGTCGCACTTGACCGTCTCATCCTTCTCAAATACCATTGACCTCAGCCGGGGTTGTGCCGGAAGCTGGCGCTGGGCGGCGAGCTGTCCATTGCGATGCCCGACCCGGTCCGGGACATGGCACAAACACGATGCTCGGGGTCGTCTTGCCAGGGAAGAACGATCAGACCGGCAGGATCATCAGGTAACCCTCTACCGAAGGCAAATGCTATGGGAACTACCCGTGAACTGGCTGCGTTCTGCAGCCATATTGACTTCACCGACCTTGCTGAAGAAGTGGTCGACCGCTGCCGGTATCTGTTGCTCGATTTTCTGGGCCTGGCGCTCCGCGGGCAGGAGATCGATTCCACGCAGACCATGCTGCGCTTTGCTCTTGCCCAGGGCGCTTCGGGTCCAGTGGTGGTGATCGGCACGAACCAGCGTTTGAGCCCACCCTGGGCGGCGCTCGTCAATGGGACGGCGGCGCATGCCTTGGAACTGGACGATGTGATCAATGAGGCCTCGCTTCACCCCGGAACAGTCGTTTTTCCGGCGGTGCTGGCCCTCGGGCAGGAATTGGCGGCGAGCATGGGAGAAATCATGACGGCTGCGGTGCTGGGCTATGAAGCCATGGCAAAGATCGGCAAGGCCCTCAATCCTGCGGCCCATTACCGGCGCGGGTTCCATCCCACGGGCACCTGTGGGGTGTTCGGGGCCGCCGTGGCGGCCGGGAAGCTGCTCCGCCTTGACGAGCCCCGGCTGGTGAATGCCCTGGGCATCGCCGGCAGTATGGCTTCGGGCAGTATGGAGTACCTGGCGGAAGGCGCCTGGACCAAGAGGTTTCACGCCGGCTGGTCGGCTCATAACGGGACCATGGCGGCAAGGCTGGCCCAAGAGGGCTTTCGCGGCCCCGCGGCCATCCTCGAAGGACGCAACGGCTTCCTCAAGGCCTACTCCGACGAGGCTGATCCCGGCAAGGTGACCACTGGCCTGGGCGAGCCTTTCGAAGTCTTGCGGACCAGCATCAAGCCTCACGCCTGCTGTCGGTATATGCAGAGCCCCATTGACGGGGTGCTCCGGATCATGAAGGAGCACCGGTTGCGAGTGGCCGACATCGCCAGGATCTCCATCGGGCTACTCAGCGCGGGGTATGGTATCGTGGCTTCACCGCCCGCGGCGAAGGTCCAGGTCCGGACCATGGTGGACGCTCAATTCAGCATGCCCTACGGCGCGGCCATCGCCGCCATCAAGGGTCGGGCTTTTCTGGATGAATTCTTCGAGGAAAATCTGGAAAGCCAGGATGTGAAGGACTTGATGACCAGGGTGAAATGCATCCGCGACCCTGAGCTCGATCAGTTCTATCCCCGCCGGTGGCCGGCCTGGGTCAGGATCGAGGACTTTAGCGGCAGGACATATAAGGCCGAAATCATGTTTCCCAAAGGGGACCCGGAGAACCCGCTATCCTGGGATGAACTGATCGAAAAGTTCCTGGACCTTACCCGCCCGGTGTTGCCCGCCGGCAGCCACCGGCAGATCATCGCCTGCCTCAGGCGAGCCGGACCGGAGCAATCTCTCTCACATCTGCTCGACCTTTGCTCCGGTATCAGAACGGATGAGCCATCGCCCCAAGAGACTGTTCAAAAATAAACGCTACCGCTGACAAAAACGTAGGGTGGGCTGTGCCCACCAATGACACGGCGGGTCGGCACAGCCCACCCTGCAAAGCTGACGGCCCCACACGCTAATCGCTGTCCTCGTCGTCGCTATTGGTACCCGCGCTCAGCGGTTCCAGCTCTTTTTGCCGGATTTCGAGGCGCTTCCAGCGGCCGCGGTCGTTGATGAGCTTCTCCATTTCGCGGCGCACTTCGGTCTGGGAGATCAGCTCGGAAAGCAGGATGCGCTTGTAACTGATGTTGCGCAAATCGTTTTCGAGGAACTCATCGCGCTCCTGCTTGAGCTTGAGGTTCTGCATGAACAGCTTTTCTTCCAGGTTCTCGTTTTCGATGAGGAGCCCGATAAACATGTCGGCCAGGCGGCTTCGGCGCAATCCCATCATGCCGATGCCGGCCGCCTTCTGGCGATACTGTTCCAGTTTGCCCTCGAGGAAGCTGATGCGCCGCTGCAATTCCGATTTTTCCTTTTCGAGCTTTTCCTTCTCATCATCCCAAAAGCGCTTGAGCGCCTTTTCGATGGAAAGCATTTCCTCGCGGTCGGTTATGCTTTGAGTGGCATACCGGCCCACCGTTCTCCGGTACCCCAGGTAATAGCCCATGGTGAAAATAAGCAAGACGCACGAGGTGATCGCGAAGATCTGGTAGACGATAGGTGGAATCATCGCAGCATAACCCCCATTATATGGTTACCCCAACTGACCGATGGTCACTCCTAGATCACATTTGCAGTCCCCAGTATCGAATTTCCCACCGCCAGTTTCAAGTTTCCAGTTTCAAGTTTCATCACATCCGCCCGATTTTCACCGCGCACAGTTTGCCACACATGCTACACGCTTCCCGATCCTGGGCGACCTGCAGGCGCCGTTTAACCAGGTCGGGGTCCAGGGCCTCGGCAACCATCCCCTCCCAATCCAGATTCTGACGGCATTGGGACATCCGGCGGTCGGCCTCCATCGCGCCGGGAAGGCCCTTGGCAACATCCGCTACATGCCCGGCAACGCGGGCCGCCATGACCCCGGCATAGACGTCCTCGGCATTGGGCAGGCCAAGGTGTTCGGCGGGGGTAACGTAACAGAGGTAGTCGGCCCCGGCGGCGCCGGCGATGGCACCACCAATGGCGGCCACGATGTGATCGTAGCCGGCGCCGATATCCGTGGGCAGGGGGCCGAGGATGTAGAAAGGAGCGCCGTCGCAAAGCTTCTTTTGCAGCAGCACGTTGGACTGGATCTGAGGCAGGGGCACATGGCCCGGCCCCTCGATCATGACCTGGACGCCGCGTGCGCGGGCTCGCCTGGCCAGCTCTCCCAGGATCATCAACTCCTGCAACTGCGCCCCGTCGGTGGCGTCGCAGATGGTACCCGGCCTGAACCCGTCCCCGAGGCTGAGCGTGACATCGTACTTGTAGGCAATTTCCAGGAGATCGTCAAAGTACTCGTACAGGGGGTTTTCTTTCCCGTTCTTACGCATCCAGTGCATGTGGATGGACCCCCCGCGGCTCACGCAGGGCATGATCCGTTCATAGGATTCAAGCCGCTTGACCGCTTCCTGGGTGACGCCGCAGTGGACCGTAATATAGTCAATTCCTTCCCGGCATTGCTTTTCGATGCTCCTCAGGAACTGATCCGCGTCCATCTCGTCCAGTGCCTGGTGCTTAAACATCATTTCAGTGGCCAGGGTGTAGATGGGCACGGCCCCCACCATCACCGGCGATTGTTCGAGAAAGAACCGGCGAAACTCGGCCAGATCACCGCCCGTGGAAAGGTCCATGATCGAGTCCGTTTTGGCATCCAGGGCCGCTTTGAGCTTTTCGGTTTCCATTTCCATGCTGCAGCATTCGCCACTCGTCCCCAAGTTGGCGTTGACTTTGGTCTTCATCCCCTGGCCGATGGCCCTCAGGAGAGGGAAAGCATGGTTGCGATTCTTGGGCAGCACGGCACGACCCGCAGCAATGAGGTCGCGCAGCGCCTCAGCCGTCATGGGCTCGCCGGCAACCGCCAGTCGCATCTCTTCCGTAACCATTCCCGCTTTCGCATAATCGAGTTGGGTATTCATAACATCCTCCACTTGAGCTGGTGCGGAGCAGCCTGGCAATGGCTGGGGTCGACGTGGCCACTTCTCAGAAACGAAAAAAGGCCGTTTGGAAAAACGGCCATCTGACAGCTACCTTGTCGTGTGCCGATTCCTCCGCCAGTATTAATCTGGATCAGGTTCCAAGGGTATGATCTCAGCCCTTATGACAAGAGCACCCCTTCGGCTATAGAACCCTCTTTTCAATATTTTCTAACCTTTCACCGGGAAACTACCTTATAAGTGACGAAAAAGCAATCCTTCGGCTCAAGATGGACAGGATGTCTTCGGCTGATCTTCCGGCGCAAGCGCCGGCCTTGGGAAGGACAGAGATGAATAGGCCGAGTGCATCAATGCATCCCGAGACGCCTGGTTTGAGGACTCGTGAGAAAACCGCGCAATTACCCCATTATGCCTACGCTTTTCCATGAGTTGTTTTGACGGCCACCTTTCCGGTCCTCTTAGCCAGCAGCCTCCGCACGGCAGGTATTAGATCATTTGGAATCTCCATAAATGTTTGTGATGAATCCTCCCATGCCGCTTCGTCCTCTGCCGTTGCCTCGTCTTCCGATTGGCTTTCATAATGGGCGAGCACTCTCTTGACTCGCTCTTCGTCCCAGCCTTTAGGAAATTTGCTTTGTTTCATATTCTTTACCTCTTTCGGCGTCTGTGCCGATATGCCTTGAGTGGCTTACCTCTCAATTCGTATGCGGTTATCACAAAAACACTCTCAGGGTCGGGGTCTTCAACATATATCACACGAAGGTATCGACCGGCTCGAGTCTGTCCTGTAGCAACACGAGAACCATCCTTGCCCGGACGGTCTTCGCCCGGGCGGATTATGACATCTTCGACCTCGTCCTCATATACATCATGCCTATAAATGTGGGGCAAATCCGTCTCTGGGTCAATGTAGAAACGAATCTTCATCAGTCAAACCTTCATGAAGCACTTGACCCTTCCCCACCATCTGATCCCGTACGAAGGCACGCTCACGAGAGAGACATTCAAACTCAGCCGGAGTATATACCGGGATATAGCTCTGTCTCTTTAATAATTCACGCCGCTCTGATTTCGCCTGCAAGTCTAAAATGGCCACATTACTTTACTCCCGGAAAGCGGGCAGAGTGCCCAAAATATTTTCTGCAGATGAGGTGAAACAGGGGACTTGGCCGGTACAACAAAGCGACCCTCGGAAAGGCAGGGCCAATAACTCGCCTGCCAAACTCCACAGGTTGAAGAACCCTTCAAGACCAGTAGTAGAATACCCAGGTTTAACTGGACCAGGTCCCAAGGGTATGATCTCAGCCCTTATGACAAGAGCACCCCTTCGGCTATAGGACCTTGTTCTTCATAACCTTTTCAAACCATGTTGGGTCACAGGTACCCTATTGTTGATGGAAAGGCAATCACTAACCTCCTTCCCTATTGCGCCCCCGTGGTGAAAGAAATGCTATTCCAGTTGTTTGTGGTGTTTCCGGAGACATCAGCCGATCCCACGAGATACAGGTACACCTTGGTGTTGGCCGGGAGGGGCGAGCGCGGGGTGATCGTCACCATCGTGCGGGTGGCATCCAGGGTTACCGCCGCAGAAGGCAGCGTGACCGGGGAATAGGGGTTGTGAAGCTTAACCGTCGATTCATTCACCGTCACCGGATCCAGGATCTCGCTGAACTGG
Source organism: uncultured Syntrophobacteraceae bacterium (assembly GCA_964505935.1). Taxonomy (GTDB): domain Bacteria; phylum Desulfobacterota; class Syntrophobacteria; order Syntrophobacterales; family Syntrophobacteraceae; genus JADGQM01. Next base: position 25,957 of record CAZDKX010000012.1, on the reverse strand, counting down.
ATGGTGGGCGTCACACTGCCCAATACCCCGGTGGCCCCGTTGGAGGGGTTGGTCATGGTCACGGTCGGTCCGGTCGTGTCGCGCGTGGCGACACTCGATGTTTGAAAAGTTGAGGTGAACCCCGGGAGGGCATTGCCGGCCACATCCCGGACGCCGTCCAGCACCAGGGTGTAGTCGGTAGACACAGCCAGATCATAGGCCGGGGTGATCGTTAATGTCTTGTTGCCGTTGGTGAGTGAAAGGGAGGCTGCATTCGGTGCGCCGGAATTTTGCAGTTGCACTGTCGCCGTGTTGATGGAAAGCGAATCCACGGCTTCGCTGAAGGAGATCACGACGCGAGTGTTTACGGGCATGGCTGTTGCGCCGTCGGGAGGGCTTATGCCGGTCACCTCAGGCGGGGTCGTGTCATCTGCCGCGGTCCCGGTAGTGAAGGTGGCGGCGGCCACCGTAATCTTGTTTCCGGCTACATCAGCCACTCCCGCTAAACTCAGTTGAATTTTGTTGTTGGTCGGGATAGGCGATCTCGGGGTGAGGGTCACCACGGTGCGGGTATCATCCAGGGCCACCGCCGCCGAAAGGTAGGAATTGGTATTCATGTTGTAAAGGCGGACTGTCGATTCATTAACAGTCACAGGATCGAGGATCTCGCTGAACAGGATAGTGGTTGTCTGATTGCACTGTACATTGGTGGCTCCAGAGAAGGGGTTGGTTCCCAGCACTGACGGACTCTTCGTGTCTCGCGTTGAGACACTTGAGGTTTGAAACGTTGAGCTAGACACCGGAAGCGCATTCCCGGCGATATCCCTGATGCCGTTCAAAACCAGGGTGTAGTCGGTAGACACCGCCAGATCCTGGGTCGGGGTGATCGTCATCAACGTGTTGCTGTTGGCCAGAGTAATGGATACCGGAACCGGACCCGCGGCGCTCTGTAGTTGCACCGTCGTCGTGTTGACCGAAAACAAGTCGGGAGACTCACTCAAAGAGACCACGACGTGGCTGTTGACGGGCATGCCTGTCGCTCCGTCGGCAGGGTTCATAACCGTCGCCTGAGGCGGGGTCGTATCGTCAGCCACGTTCCCGGTGGTGAAGGTAGCGACGTTGGCTGCATAAAAAGAGTTTCCCGCGACATCAGCCACTCCCGACAGCACATACATCTGCACCTGACTGTTGGCCGGGAGGGGGGACCTCGGGGTGATGGTCACCACCGTGCGGGTGTCATCCAGGGCGACTGCCGCCGAAAGGTAGGAATTGGCACTGGCGTTGTAAGGACGGACCGTCGATTCGTTTACCGTCGCCGGGTCGAGGACCTCGCTGAACCGCATGGTGATCGTCTGATTGTACTGTACACTGGTAGCCCCGTTGAAGGGGTTGGTCATGGTCACGGTTGGTCTGGTCGTGTCGCGCGTGGAGACACTCGAGGTTTGAAAAGTTGAGCTGAACAGCGGGAGCTCGTTGCCGGCCATATCCCTGATGCCGTTCAGGACCAGGGTGTAGTCGGTAGATACCACCAGATCCTGCGTCGGGGTGATCGTCATCAACGTGTTGCTGTTGGCCAGCGCAATGGATACCGGGACCGGACCCCCGGGGCTCTGCAGCTGCACCGTCGTCGTGTTGACCGAAGACAAGTCGGGAGACTCGCTCAAAGAGACCACGACGTGGGTGTTTACGGGCATGCCCGTCGCTCCGTCGGCAGGGTTCATGACCGTCGCCTGGGGCGGGGTCGTATCATCGACCACACTGCCGGTGGTAAAGGAGGCGACGGTGGCAGACTGGAAAGTGTTTCCGGCGACATCAGCCACCGCCGATGAAACATGCATCTCCACCTGGTTGTTGGCCGGGATAGGCGATCTCGGGGTGATCGTCACCATCGTGCGGGTGGCATCCAGGGCCACCGCCACCGATAAAAAGGAATTGGTCTTGGGATTGTAAAGGCTGACCGTTGACTCATTAACCGTTGCCGGATCGACGACCTCGCCGAACCGGATGGTGCTCGTCTGATTGCACGCCACGTTGGTGGCGCCGCTGAAGGGGTTGGTCGCGAGCACGCTCGGCTTCATGAAATCGACCGCCGTCGCCGTCGTGAAGCTGGAATCGACCAGGAAGGCCATCTCATTGCCCGCCATGTCACGGACCCCTTCAAGATTGAGATTGTGCAGAGTCGCGGGCGAGAAGGGAAGCATGGGCACGAAGGTGATCACCCGATTCCCGTCCGTGACGCTCAGAACGCCGGGAACCGGGACCCCGGCCTCCTCGACAACGACCGTTTCCTCCGTCACGCTGATCGGGTCGACAGCTTCACTCATCAGGATCCTCACCCGCGCGTTGATCGGAACGCCGGCAGCATCGTCGGCGGGGCTGATCATAACCACCTCGGGTGTGACAGTATCCTCGGCGGAGGTTATGGCGAAACGAGAATCGATTTCGCCTGCCAGCGGGTTACCCGCCACGTCCTGCAAGCCGGTGGTGACACGGAGGCAGTAGTCGGTCCCCTGGGTCAGGGGGGCGGAGGGCACAAAGGTGACCAACCGCCCGCTACCGTCAACCATGAAGCTGCCGGAAACGCGCTCTCCGGTGCTGCAATTGCTAAGATAGAAGGTGGCGGAGCTGAGCGTTGTCAGAGCGATCGGCTCATCGAACTCCACTTCCACCAGGCCGTTGACCGGGACCGATTGCGAGGCAGCCGGCGTTGCCATGACGATACCGGGCTTTTGCACATCCGGCCCACTGCCCGTCTGGAACGTGGTGGTCTTTGAAACCACTTCATTGCCGGCCGAGTCCGTTACCTCGATGATGCTGACCGTATACGTCTGATCCGCAGCCAGTGGCGCCTGTGGGACGATGGTGACCAGGGTATTCCCCTCCCCGAAGCTGATTGAGCCGGGAACCGCCACCCCGTCGCTGCCGCTCAGACTAACCGTTATCCCATCCACCGTGAAGGGATTGATGGCTTCGTTGAAGCGCAACCTGAGCGCCGCGTTTATGGCGACACCGACAGCTCCGTCGGCTGGTGAAATGGAGGTGACGACCGGGGCTGCGTTGTCTGCCGAGCCGACGGTCCTGAAAAAACTCGAAAACGAATACTCAGACAAAATCAGATGGGTGCCCGTCGTGTCGGCAATCCCATCGGTAAGAGTGGCCGAAACTTTGTAGGGTAAATCGCCGGTGGGAACGAAGCGTAACAAGGTGCCCGTGGCATCCAGGCTCCTGGTCCCCGCAATATCCAGAACGTTTGAATCGTTTGACGCATCGACCATTCTGAACGTTGTCGCATCGATGGTGGACGGATCGATGGCTTTGTTGAAGCGAACGGTCAGCATCGTATTATTCGGCATACCCGAACTGCCATTGGGCGGACTGAAGCCAACGACGGTCAGAGTCTGCGTCGCGGGATCCGGCGCAATGCGGAAGCTGGACTGGAACATACTGGGGAGCGGGTTGCCCGAGGTGTCACAGAGGGCGGAGGTGACAAACACCTCGATGAGGGCCCCTGCGGCGAACGACCGCTCGGGAACAAAGGTCGCGACCTGGTTGTCGCCGCTTATCGTGATGCTGCCGTTAACCCGCACCCCGCTTTCAGCCACAAAGATCGCGCTGCCCGCCGCAGCCGGGTTTATGGACTCGTTGAAGAAGAGCACCACCCCGATGTTGTCCGGAACGCCGGTTGCACCATTCCCCGGGCGCACGGCGGCGACTTGGGGCGCTGCTCTATCCCATGCGGGCTCAACCGCAAATTCGCTGGTGAAAAGAGCCAGACGATTGCCCGAAAGATCACGCACCGTATCCGCCACCACCACCTCGACTGCGGCGCTGTTGGGCAGGGCACTGCTGGGATCGAGCGTCACCACCGTGTTGTCCGCGGACCGGGATAGGGTAATGTTTTGTCTGGCGCCGTTGGCATACACCAGGAAAGCATCCGAGGTGACGGTCGCGGCATCCAGCGGTTCGGAGAAGGTCAGAACGACGGAGGCATTGACGGGAACCGCCACCGCTCCGTTTGCCGGGCTGATCAGGACCACCTCGGGCGGTGTCACTTCCGGCCCAGCCTGGCCGGTGGTGAAGTTGGTGTAATAGGAGCTGATCTGATTGCCGGCAAAGTCCTGCACGCCGGACCTGGTCAGGGAATAAGCCTGCTGAGGCAGCAAAGCGACCGTCGGGGTGAGGGTGGCAACAGTCCCTCCGGAAAGCAGGGTGACCGTCGCCGGGACCTGCTCATTGACATTATATCTGGCGAGTCGGAGGGTGGTGGCATTGACCGTAACGGGATTGACCGGTTCGCTGAAGGTCACTCGAATCACGGGAGTCACCGAAACACCGGTTGCCATATGGTCAGGATCGACTGCCGTAACGGCAGGCGCCGTCGTGTCGCGGGTTGCAACCGCCCCGGTTTGGAACGAAGAGCTGAATCTCGGGAGGTCGTTGCCGGCGAGATCTTCCACCCCATCCAGCACCAGGGTGTAGTCGGTTGATATCGCCAGGTCCTGCGAGGGGGTGAGGGTCAACATCTGGTTGCCGTTGCTGAGGGCGAGTGAAGCTGCGGTCAAACCAGAGGCGCTTGCGAGCTGCACGGTCGCCGCGCCGATGGAAAGGGAGGCCACGGGCTCGCTCATGGAAACGACGATGCGGCTGTTGACCGGGACGCCCACAGTCCCGTCAGGAGGACTCACTCCGACCACGTGGGGCGCTGTCGTATCCTGTGCACTCTCGCCCGTGGTGAAGCCCGACGAATAGGTGTTGGCCAGGAAGTTGCCGGCAACATCCTTAACTGTGGGGTAAACGTACACACTATAAGGCGAGTTGGCGGGAAGTGATCCCCGCGGCGTGAGGATCACGGTCGTGCCGGCAGCGTCCAGGGCAACCGACGCGGATACCACCTGTGCGCCCGAGGTGAGGAGCCGGATCGAGTTTTCAGTGACCGTCGTGGGATCGAGCACCTCACTGAACCGGATCTGAATCGCCACATTGCATGCCACTCCGGTGGCGTTGGGGAACGGGTTGATGCCGGAAATCTGAGGCTTCACGGTATCGGTTCCCCCGCCCGTGGTGAAGCCGATCGTTACGGGAGCCGCCATACTGTTGCCCGCGATGTCTTGAACTGCGGTGAGCGTCAGATTGTAAGTGGCGTCCGGCAGGAGAGGCGCCAGCGGGGTGAATTTTATCAAGTTGCCATTGACCACGCTGAGCGTGCCCGGGACGGCGGCTGCCCCACTTTCCAGTACAACCGTATCGGCAGTCACGCTGATCGGATCAAGGGCTTCGCTCATCTGGACGGAGATCACGGCATTAGTCGGCACTCCCACGGCTCCATCCGCCGGGTTCACCGCCACGACCTGGGGCGGCAGGCCGTCCTCGGTCAAGGATGTGGTGAAGTTACTGTTGCCGGAGCTCGCCAGCGAATTGCCGGCCACGTCCATTACCCCGCTGGTCCAGTAGATGCGGTATGGGGTCGCCACCGCCAGCAGGGCCGAGGGAACAAACGTCACAATACGCCCCGTGGCATCGACGTTGAGCGTGCCCGGGACGTACTGGGAGGTCTTTGTGTTGGACAGGCGAACCGTCTCGCTGGTGATCGTCGAGGGGTTGATGGGTTCGCTGAATTCCAGTTCCACGGTGCTGTTCAAAGCCACCCCGGAACTATTGGATGGTGGGTTTATATGGACCACGGTGGGTTTTATCAGATCGGATTGGGAGCTCGTCGTAAAGGTCGTCACAAACGGCGTGGTGATGGGGTTCCCCGCCAGGTCCTCGACTCCCAGGATCGTCAGGGTGTAGGTTGAAGAAATCTGGAGGTTCACCAGTGGTCTCAAGACCAGGCCCATCCCGTTGCTGAACGGCGCGACGGTGGCTGCCACCGCACCCTCCGGGCCGCTCAGCGCGAGCGTATCCGCCCGGAGCGTGTCCACCTTCACGGCTTCGCTGAAACGGACCGTTATGGTGGTATTGACCAAAACGTTGACCGAATTCGAGGCCGGGGTGACGGAGGAGACCTCGGGCGGTTTCACGTCGGCATTGTAGGTAAAGGAAACACCCGGGCTGGTCCCCCCGGAGGTGACCACGGTGACCGAGCCGGAAGTGATGCCGTCGGGGATCGTCACCGTCAGGTGAGATCCCTGGCCGGCGACATCGGAGGCGACAACAGGCCCGGCGCCGGGGAAGTTGGCCTGGGTGGCGTTTTCCACAAATCCGCTTCCCACAAGCGTCGCCACCACGCCAGGGGCAATCTTCGAGCCGCTCGGGACCTGGAGGCTGGTCAAGGTCGGCACCACCTGCAGGAAGACGCTCGTCTCAACCGGCACGCCGTCTTTGTAGGTGAGCCGAACCGGCCCCGAAACCACCTGCGTTGGCACGGTAACCGATGCGCTGGTCCCGTCCGCGGCGACATTGGATAGGGCGGCGCTTAGCGTGAGCGCGCCTCCCTGGTCGTTCGCGCCGCTGAAGAGCACACGCAAATCGCTCGATAACATCTGGCCGGTAACCGTGATCGTCTGGCCGATATTGGCGGAAGGTTCGCCGGCGTTGGCCGGGGTCCCCTGAGCCGCCGTGCCGACCAGGCCGAAGGCGCCCGGAAGCGGCATTTCGCGGCTCGAGCCACCCTCGGTCCTGACCCGTACCGACCCCGCCGTCATCCCCTCGGGGACGGTCACGGCGAGGGTGCTGTTCGTGATCGACGAGGGAACGGCCGGCTGGGCTCCGGAGAAGAGCACCTCGCTGCCGCCGGCCTCGAAGCCGGACCCGGTAAGCGTGGCCGTGACGCCCGGCCGCAGGGTGTCTCCTCCGGCCACGGTCAGCCTGGTGAGGGTGGGAACGATCTGCAGCAGGGCCGTCCCCGGATAGGCGCTTCCACCCTTTACCTTCAGCCATGCGTTGCCCGTCACCGCACTGGCGGGGACCACGACCGAGGCCTGCGAGCCATTCTCATTGAGATTGAAGAGTGGTGCTTCAACCGTGATCGGCTTCCCGGTGTTGTCTTGCGCGCTGAAAACCACCGCCATCGAGGTGGTGAGGTCTTCACCGGTGACCGTGATGGTCTGGCCGGTATTGGCCGAGGGGACCATGGGATCGGCGGCGACGCCATCCGCCGCTGACCCGACGAGGCCGAACAGTCCCAGAATCGGGAAGCCGTTGCTGGTGCCGCCCTCGGTTGTGATCTTAACCTCGCCCGTATCCACCCCGTCGGGGATGGTCACGGTGAGCCGGGTATTGCCGCCGGTGACATCAGGTGCCGGGACGCTGCCGGCAGCCGGGAATTCGACATCGGTGGCCCCCTCGTGGAAGCCGCTCCCGGTCAGGGTGGCAACGACCCCAGGCCTGACCTGACTGCCTTCGGGCACAGTGAAAGCATCCAGGGTGGGCACAATCTGCAGCGGCACAGGGTCGGAAAGCGCGCCGCCCTGGGCGGTTTCGAGCATGATCGGGCCGGTGACGGCCATCGAGGGCACCACCACCGAAGCGGCGCTGCCGTCAACCGCCACGGAAAAGAGCGGCGCAACCGCCGAGCCGAAGACGCCGTCGTCGTCGACCGTGGTGAAGCGCATACGGAGCGCATCGCTGAAGCCCTGGCCGGCGATGCGAAGGGTTTGCCCCACGTTGGCCGAGGGTGAAGCCGAATCCAGCGCAAGCCCGCGCGCGGCCGTCGCCTGAATCTGGAATTTCCAGGTATAGAGCTGGCACTGGCTCGAGCCCGTGCGAGCACTTTGATCCACCGCGCGGGCCACCAGCGTGAGCCCTGCCGCGTTGAACGTCTCGGGCACCGCGACGGTAAAAGTGTGCGTCGCAGAAGTAACGGCAGGGGCGATCGCCACCTGATCCGAATATCCGAGTTCCGCCACTTCCAGGGAGAGGTCGGCCACGCCGAAGTTATCCGTCCCCGTCAGTTGAACGTTCAGGGTCTCGCCGGGCGTCACCTTCCCGCCGCAGGCCGGGGCCGTGATGCTCACCGCAGGATCGGTAAGATCGGTTGCCGTAAGGATCAGCGGCACGGCGTTGCCGATGTTGCCGGCCTGGTCCCGGGCGGTGGCGTTTACGGCCACTTGTGTTCCCAGGGCCACGGCAGGCATAGTGAAGGTGAACAACTGGCTGGTTTGGGTGGTGGAGGCGATCTGCCTCGTCTGCGAAGATAGTCCCGCCGGCTGCAGGGTGACCCCCGTCACCCCGACCTCATCCGTGGCGACCACCTGAACGCTCACCTGCCTGCCCGGCTCGACCTTCACCGTGGCTGCCACCAGGCCGACCTGCGGGGCGAGACGGTCATTCACCTTGACGGAGATGGATTTAGTCTGAACATTGCCGGCGCTGTCCTTCGCCTTGGCCGTGATGACCAGCGGCTGATTCCCCGCCGCCCCCGCCGGGATGGTGAAATTGAAGGTGGCCGAGGCCGGAGAGGCAGCCGGAGCGATGGTCTGGGTCTGGTTGAAGGTGTAAGGCCCGCTGGTGCTCAGGTTGATCTCCTGGATGCCGCTGCTGTCTTCGGCACTCACGAACACCGCGACCGCTGCACCCGGATCGAAAACGGCATTGTTCGCCGGGCTGCCGATGCTGAGTGTAGGCTTCAGATTGTCGACCACCGTCAGGGTGACCTCACTGGACAAGGAGGCGAGGCCGAGGTTATCCGTCGCCCCGGCTTGCAGCGCCAGGGTGGTGCCCGCGGCATAATTCGCGGGGACCGTGAAGCTGAACGTCCTCTGAGCTGACGTGACGCCGGTTAAAACAGCAGACCCACCAGCCAGCGTTCCCCCGTTGGCGATGAAGGAAACCCGCTTGAGGCCGAGATCGTCGCTGGCGTTCACCTGAAGCGTGACCGACTGTCCCTGACTGACGACGATGTTGGCCGGGCTGGTGATGGCTACCTCCGGCGGCTGGTTGGCGGTGATGGGTATCCCGAAGAGGACCGGCGTGCTGCGGTTTCCGGCCTTGTCGACGGCGACGGCGGTAAGGATGACGCCGGTTCCCATCTCCGGGGCCAGATAGAGGTTGCAGGTGTAGGGCGGCTGCAAAGCCGTGCCCACCAACTGGTTGTCGATGGTGAACTCGACCCGGGCAATGTCGGTCTGCGACCCGACATCGACCGTGAACGGTACGGTCTTGCCCTGGATGAGGGTGGTCCCCTCGGGGTAGCTGATCGACGAGATATCCGGGGCAAAGGTGTCGATGGTGGCAAAAGTGGCAGCAATCGTGCTCTGCTTCATGGCATTTCCGGCCAGGTCGGTGACCGGCCCGGTAATCGTCGCCGTGTAGCTCGCGTTGGGCAGAAGCGAGGCCGCCGGGGTAAAGACGAACACCCGATCACCCATGATCGGCAGGCTGTTCATGCTTCCGGCAACCGTGTCGCTGCCCTGCATCAGCGTGAAAGACTGGATGGAGCCGCGATCCACCGGTTCGGAGAACTCGACTCTCACGACGCTCGTCGGAGCAACTTCGATCGCTCCGTTGGCCGGGCTGATGCTGACGATGGCGGGCGGGGTATTGTCCTTGGTGGAGAAGGAGAACAGATAGTCGCCGACCATCCCGAACCCGCTGGGGTCCGAGATGCCGCGTTCGAGCACCTGGCCGTCCAGCCCGATCTTGTTGCCCTTGATCTGCACGGTGATCCGTTTGAGGTCGGGCAGCGGGTTGGTGGGCGTGAAGGCAACCGTCGGCTCATCCGCCAGGAAAGTGAATTTGCCGGCAACCGCCACGCCGTCAATCATCACCTTGAAGGTCTGGGCGGTTACGGATTTCGGGTCGACGAACTCGCTGAAAGTGGCTTCGATCTGCGAGCCGGGAAGCACGTCCGGGGCATCCTCCTCCGGATAGACGGAGATAACGGTGGGGGCTTTATCGTCCAGGATGATATCGGCGAGATCGAGGACCTGGCCGTTGGTGTTGAGCAGGACCGTTCGTTTGGCAATACCGTTGGTGTTGGGATCAATAATGGCAACCTGGTAAGTCGCAAGCGGCAGCCCTTCGAAGGAGAAAGCACCGCTGCTGTTTGCCTGCTGCGACAGGGAAACACCGGGGCCGGTGAGCTGGACGAAGGCGCCTTCCGCAAGGGTCGTCCCGTCCGAGAGGAGCACCGTGCCTTTCACTTCACCCGATTGCTGCAGCCACAAAGCATTGTGCACCGTATCCTGATCGTTGTCGGCGTAGACGATGACCTGCCCGTGGCGTTCCAGTGTACCGGTGGCGGACGAACCCAACGGAACCGTCTCGAAGGTGGTGACGGCACTGATGGAGAAGCTTCCCACGGGAATGTCCGAAAACGAGAACTTGCCGTCGGCGCCGGTCATCCGGGTAACAGGGCCCGACGTGTATCGACTCCCGCTATTGAGGGTAACGCGGGCAGCGTTGACCGGAGCGGCACCGAAAGAATCCAGCACATAACCTTCCACCGTGCCGCGTCCGCCCATGGCCATGGCGACCCTGGCCACCTGGCCGTCGTAGGTCAGACTGGTGGTTGCCTTGGCGCCGTCATTCCCCTGCGGAGGTTTTGCCGTGACGGTGTAGGTCCCCATTTTGAGATATTCGCCGGAGGCGAAATTACCATCCGGACCGGTTTGCGCACTCTGCAGGGCGCCCGGCCCCACAATCGTGATACCGGCGTTGGCCACCACGGGAGCCCCGGGCCAGGGATTGCCGTTGGCATCCAGCGGATTCCCCTCACTGTCCAGGGTCACCCCGGCGGCATAAACCACGCCGGTGATCGAACCGCTGGGCTGCAGGCGAATGTCGGTGGTGTTGGTGTCACCGTCCTGGAGCATCTTGCCGGTGGCTTCCCCGGTGAGGCTGCTCACGTAATCGGTGGCTTTGACCGTGTAGCTGCCCATCGGCACCCCGGGGAGCCAGTAGACGCCCTGGGCATCCGTTCGGCTGATGAGTTTGTCCGTGAATTGGCCGGAAGGATAGAGAATCACGTCTGCAGCGGAGATGAGCCGATTCCCGCTGTCATTGGTAACCTGTCCCGAGACCGTTCCCAACCCGCCCAGGGTAACGGGCACTTCCACGGTCTCGTTGTCATAGGCAATGCGGCCGGTCGCCGTCCCACGGCGGGCGGTGAAGGGCTCCAGGACCTCCACCTGGAAGGCCCCACCCGGCACCGGTTCCAACCGGTAGCGGCCGTCGGCGTCACTCGTGGTGAGAAGGCTGGCGCCCGAGGCCTTGACCGTCACCTGGGCGGGGTTTTCCAAAACGGTGCCGTCCGCCTTATAGACAGTTCCCTCGACTTTCCCGAAGATTTGAGATGTCACCACCTGCCCGGAAGATGTCGTCACGGCGCCAAGGGTTACCTTTACCGGGACCTGGAAGCCATTCGGCGGGTTCACGGGGACCTGTCCCGTGGCCTGTCCGGTAGCCGGCGAGTCGGGGTCTTTGGCGGCAACCGAGAATTGCCCCTCGATGATCGGGAAGAAATCGATGAGGCCCTGATTGTCCGCGATCTGCCGGCTGAAGGTCGGCTCTTCCGCAGCATCCAGCGTGGAGCTCGTCTTGACGGTCACCTCGGCGTAGGGGACCGGGGTAACTCCGTCGTGCTCGACCACACTCACCAGGATGCCGGCCACATCCTGAAGGCGGATGTTGGCGGTCAGGGTTTCATAAGCCGGCACCACCCCGTTGGTCTGGCCGTAGAGCCGAACATTGAGCGCTCTCTTGCCCTGGTCGTCCAGGAAGCGCTCCGTCTGCATCTGCGCCACCGACTGCGCGGCGATGGCGGGATCGGGTACTCCCGTATCCGCCGTGAGGATAAAGTTCCCCCTCATGACGAGCGGGAAGTAAAATTGGCCGCTCTCATCGGTAACCACATCGTATTCCGGCAAGACCGGCTGAGTGACCGAGCCGTCCATTCCCGGGACCGGAATGCCCCCTGAATTGTCCAGGCAGCGGATCTTTACCTTGACGTTTTCACCCACCGGGGTGGTGCCGTCCGGCAGGAAAACGGTGCCGCGCACCTGACCGGTCGTCGGGTTCAACACGATGTCGCCGATATCGGTCACGCGCAGCGCCTCGCTCGTGACCCTCGGGATTTCCCCCTTCTTTGACGTCGGGGCAAGAAAAGGGCCAAAAGCCGACACCGTAAACGGTCCCGCCGTAGCCGGGCCTTTGAACTGGAATTGACCGGTGACCTCGCCGCCGGGCCCGAGGATATTGCTGGAAAGGTGGACCGGCTCGTCACGGAGCACGTACCATTCGGGCTCCGGCTGGGTTTCCGAGGGCATGGCAATGCCGTATTGGCTCAAGATCGCCTTCGCCTGGGCGGCGTATTGTAGATAATAATTATCAGCGTTATTGCTCTCTTGCTTGAGGATCCTCCAGACTTTGCGCACGATTATGACATCCGAGAGGACCGGCGTGCCGTTGCTCTGGATCACGCGGCCCTTGATCTCCCCGAGTCCGCGAAAGAGGATGTCGGCATCGCGCGTGTCTCCCGCATAGCGAATGGCGGTGACCGCCGCGCCGCCGTCCCCGTAATCGGAGCGCACCGCCCGGACCGAATAGGAATTCACCGGGTAATTGGCAAACTGGTAGCGGCCATTGGCATCGGTGTAGGCTTGAGCCATGACCCCGCTTATGCCGCCTTCCTGCCACAGCTGGACCTTCTGCGCCGCAACCGGCGTCTTGCCGTCCGCCTCGTAGACCGTGCCCCCAATGGTGCCGACCGGCTCCAGGGTGAGGACGATATCCACCACATCCCCGGCTGAGACCAGCGCGATGGAGGCCGTAGCCAGGGCCGGGGAATCCGGGGCCTGCCCGTAAATGATGTAGGTCCCGAGGGGCAATCCCGTGATTTCGAAGCACCCGGTCTGATCGGTTTCCGTAAGCGTGGGGCCTCCCGCAACCCTGCCCCCGGCCACCGGGCTGCCGAGGGCGTCCCGGACATATCCGCGTACCGTCCCGCTGCCTCCGGCCCCTCCAGCTCCTCCTCCCGGAAAAACCAGGGTGAGCGTTTTGGTCTCCCCCTCTTCAAGATACGATTTCGCCGTGGCCTGCTCGAAGGTTGCCTGCCGAAAAGCCTGGATTTCGATATCCCCCGCAGGGACATTGTCGAAGCTGAAGTTACCGTTGGCATCGCTAACTGTGGAACCGACGAGCCCCATCTCGTACGTTCTCGAGTAAAGGTCGAACCTGTAGAGCACCTGGCCTCTGATCTGTATGAGGACGTTGGGGGCACCCGTTGTTCCGTCCCCTTCCAGAACGCGCCCGGAGACCGCCCCATAGCGGTTGGGTGAAACCATCACGATATCCTGGGTGACGGTCACGCCGGCGGCCGGGATGTTGGCCGTCACCACTCCCGTCAGGCGGTCCGCCAGCCGTACGACCCTCAGGATCACATTCCCGACCGCCACGCGGGGGGCGTCATGGTCCTCTCCGTCCGCCCCCACGAAGGACCGTGGGAAGGCGTACCGACCCTGGGCATCCACCCATGAGGTGTAGCTTTCTCCGGTGCTGGCACTCTTGGCGTAGACGAGCAGAGCATCCGGGGAATCGGGGGCACCGCCGCTGACCACTCTGCCCTCGTCGTCGTAAACCGTTCCCTGGATGCCGCCGTAGCCCCGGATGATCACGTTGACGTTCATCCTTTGCCCGTCGTAGGCGACCCGGGTGGAAGCCCGGCCCACTTCGCCGCTCTCGGGATCGGTGGCCTCGATCTTGAAGTGGTTGGTGCCGCCGGCATGCAGGTCGTTGAGCCAGATGTCGGGGTTCTCGGCGGTAAGACCGTCCATCAATACATAATCGATCTGGTAGCGGCCCTTCTCATCGGCGGTGAAGTTGCAGATCTGGAAGTCATTTACCCTGAACCCCGTCACTGGCTGCAGGTATTTGATTTCGGCAAAGGGAATGGCGCTGCCGCTCGGCCCCACCACGGTGCCGGCGACCACGCCGCCGGGCCCTCGGTCCGGGTCGGGCACAACCGCCAGCGGTACTGAGGTCATCGCCAAACCATTGAGGTCCTGCACGCCGGAAACCGTCAACTGCCGGCTCACAAAGGGGCCCACCGGTTCGGTCAGCAACAGGAAGACCAGGCGCCGGTCGGGCTGCATTAAGGCGCGCTGGAAATGGTGGGCGGGCATCTGGTAATGGGCGAGGTCTTCGGCGGAAGCCTTTTCAACCTCTTCATCGAACAGGACGCCGACCAGTCTTCCCAGGGGATCGCCACTGGTAAAGGAGGGACTGCCTTCCGGCTTATCCCCCTTGGCCCACTGCCTGACCTGAACGACGGAGCACGGCCGGTCCTCGATGGGGACGACCGAGGCGGGAGCGAGGGTCTGGTCAAAAACTCCGTCCCCGGTGGTGTCGACCTGGAACTCGTAAGCATTCAGCCCATCCCGGTTCCAGAGCATCTTGCCGTAGCCGCCCTGGGCAACAGTGATGGGGGGATAGGTGATCCGGACCATGCCGGACCCGTCGGGGACGACCAGGGACAGCTCCACATTGGACGGCCCTGCCGGGACGGTGAATTCGAAAAGATACAACTGGGAGACGGGTGAGCTGATGAACAGGAGCTCATCCGAGGCCGTATCGGTCTGTGAGAGCAGGAAGCGATCGCCGAAGGGAATGTCCCGGGAAACCTCGTCGGTTCCTTTCAGGCGTCCGAGGAGGTTCTGGTCGCCGTCCTTCATCCGCAGGCAGGCCGGAGCACCGTCGCTGCTCGCACCAAAGGAAAGGTGTGCCGGCCGTGAGGAGAAAAGCTCCGCCCATTGCTGTTGGAGCTCGGCAAGAGACCGGTCTGCCAGTGAGGCGCCGATCAGGGTGCCCAGCACAGCGGAGAAGTCGTGGCCGGCGTCGGCGGCGCGCCGCAGGATGTCGAAGGCATACAGGTCGCGCTCAACCGACCTTCGCTCTGTGGTGTCGGGGTAGAAGGTTGCCAGTCTCCCCAGGTCGCTCCCCAGGTAATCCATCAAGATGTCTTCGACGGTGGCCGTCGGTTGCTCGCCGAAAGCGACATGAAGCCCCGCCTGAGCCAGTTTCACTCCCCGCTCGAAGACGTAGGTTCTGCTGATACGGGAGATATCCGGCGGGAGCGCCCCGTTTGGAGCCGTGGCCACGCTGTAGGCCTGCCCCAGGAGCCGCACCGCGGCAAAGACCAGGTCCGGCTCGTGCGGCAGGTAGGCTACCGTCTGCGGCAGCACGAGGGTGTCGGGGGAAAGGGGAATCCCCGTGTCGCCAACCCCGGTGGTCAGCACAAAACTGCCGTTGATCCCTTCATCGGCCAGGAACACGGTACCGGTCACCTCGCCCGTGGTCCGTGCCACGAGATGGAATTCGAAGCTTGCGGCCTGGCCGGGGGCGAGGCCGTCCAGCGTCTTGAGGCCGGTTTCGCCGTCGGCCAGCCGCGCCCCGGAGAGGCTCCTGGAAAGGAGCCGCAGCTGAAAGAGATTGGCTGGTGACGATGAGGTGTTGGTTACCGTGGCGAAGATCGAGTACGCCTCGCCCTCGCGCACCACATCCGGGTGGGCGAGAACGATGCTGAAAGTAGGGTTCTTCACCTGGACCACCCCGGCGGCCTTGCCCGTCATCTGGACGGTCTTGCCGAGGGATGGAACGTACAGGTCCCCCTTGATATCGAAGTTGACCTGGTGGGTCCCTTCCTTGAGCCCCTCGACCAGGAACTCGGCGTTGTTCGTTCCCTGGGGGATAATGAGGTCACTGCCGGACGCATCGAGGAGGGGCAGCACCTCCTGCACGCCGCCGCTCTGGGTTTCGGCCACCCGCAGCGGGTCGTCGCCCGTATCTTCGATCCCGTCTCCACCCAAAGGCAGGACGATGGTGGCACTGGCGTTTTCGAGCACCAGGCCGGAGCTTTCCGGTGCCACGTTGCTCGCCTGGAGGATGACGCTGAAGAACTGGTGGAGAAACGCGATGTTCCCCGGGATAATGATCACCCCGTTGATGGGGGGGATGGAGATCTTTTTGTCATCGACCTCCGGTGGTGGCGAGAGCGAGAATCCGGCCAGAGTGAGGTTGGGAATGCCGACCGGGGCGAAGCGTGCCGGTTCGAAAACGGTGGGCTGCTTCCACAGTAGAGGAGTCTGCTGAACCTGAGTCTTAAATTGGTCAGTCTGATTGGAAGTGGGAATCAGCACCGGCAGATCGATCACCACCTTCTCGCTCCCCAGGGTGAGTCCCACCGCAAAGTTCATGGCGGTGAAGTTCTCCTGGTCGATCACGATGCCCTTTTCCCTGATCTCATCAAGGGTGAGCGGCCTTGAGGTCACCTGGGTTACAAGCAGCTTGTCGATCACGTTGATCACGACAGCATCGAGGGAGGGGTCGCGATAAAGAATCACCTTGCCCTGACCGTCTACGAGGCGGATGTTGGTGAGGGTGTGATCGCCGGCGACCTTGAAAACGGGGACCTCCATGAGCTGGTTGGGGAGCCCCGTGACGGTGACGGAACCGTTGCCGAACGACGGGCCGTAGAGCTCAGCCTTGACTGCATACCCGGCGGGAAGAGAAGGAAGATCGCCCGTACCCGGCGTGCCGACCACCGTCATCACCCCCGTCGGGATGTCCTTCACCGCGGTCATGGTGTATTGGATCCCGGCAATATCGGGACGCGTGTCCACATCGACCCGCATCCCCAGCACGCGGATGTCGGCCGTGCCGAGCACTTGGGCGAAGAGGGCTCCGCTGAGAGTGCATAGAACCAATGTGGTGGCCAGCAGGGCAAAGCCCAGTCGAGCCGTGACATACCCGAGTCTCTGCAAAAGCTTATCCATCTTCAACCCTCTATCTGCCCAATTCCGTGCACTTCCTATCACGCCTAACAGAGGCTGCTCATTGAGAATCAGGAGAAGCCGGTGCTGATGCCGGCTCCGTGCCGGGCTCCCGGAGCAGCCTCTGTTAGTTCAAGTTCAGAGACCGAGTGCTGAGAGCTCTGAGGCATCAATACGAACGAGTTCCCGTGCCCCCACGGGTACTTTTCCTCCCTTTGCTGCTTTGGTGATGTCACCCCCACGTGTGAATAACCAATGGGTATTGAGGTCTACCCACTTCTTTGCTTCTGTGTCGTAATACGCATTCTTAAACGTTTTATTTAGTATGCCATGTCTTGGGGACCATTCATCGATCCAGTCAACTGGACCGCTTGCGTTTGCTACGTGTGCAATCCACCAACGAAAAGCGTCTGTTGCTGAGTCCTGGGCTTGCAGAAATCGATTACCTGAAATAATATCGATGTCACCACTTAAATACGCCAAGCGTTTCTCAATACTACCGATCTTGAGACCGGGCCTCCATGCATACCTCTGCAACGGGTTAACACTTCGCCAAAGATTCTTCGCGAACAGTTTAGCAGCGGCGAATTTCCCGAATCCTTTGCCCGCATGCTTAACTCCCGTTAAATACGTAGTTCCCAACCCTTCCCCGGTCAGTGCATTAGCCACAACGTTTGCTCTTTTTAGACTTTGCAGTAATAACAAGGTATCTTGGAATGTAATCTCCATGTGCCCCATCAGTTTTAGTCTCATCGGCATGGATTTGCTCCATTGCATCCATTGCGACACTTTTGAAAATACCCGCGTAGCGAGTCCTCTAAGACCTCCCGAGTCGAGGTATTTGAGTACCAGACTACTGAGACCCTTCCCTAGACTTGCCCCAACCTTGGGCAGGTCAACGATTGCTCCCGTGACCATACTAGCGATTTCAACTCCACGCTGTATCGACACACCTCTCCAGCTCATCGAGCCGATGCGCATGTTCTCGGCGCTCGCCTGGCGATAAAGCCCGGTAGGATCGCTGTAATTGAGCGGGTCATTCCCCGAGTAGGCATACAGGTTGAGTCCATCCATGGTTCCCGCGGGGTCGGGCTGGAGAAAGCGACCCAGCCTCGGCGAATAATCCCGTTCGCCCAGGTTGATTAGCCCCGTCACGGGGTCCCACAGCCCGCCGATAAAGGTAAAATCGTTATCGATTGAGCTTGAAGAGCGCTCGTTGCCGTTGGCGTCGGTGATCTTGACGGTCCCGTCCACGTCATAGAAATAGCGCTCCAGGACGGCCCCACTCGCATCCGTGATCGCAACCACGGACCCGATGTGGTCAACCTGGTAGTAGAACTCGGAACCGTTGCGGCGCATCAAGGCAGGACCATCGTTGACCGGGCCGTAGAGGTATTCCCTGAGCGTCGTACCATCATCAAGGACAACCGCTGCGATCTGATCGTCGTCGTAGAATTAGGTTTCTTTTCCGGCCGACGTGGTCCTGTTCACCCGCCGTCCGGCCGCATCGTACGAATAGCTCACAAGGTCGTGAGTGTCGGCTGCATCCCTCACCCGCACCAGCTGGCCCAAGGCGTCGTAAGCATAGGTGTGCTGACTATCCTTGTGCAGGTTGCCTTTGGCGTTGTACTCGAGGTCTTCGGTCCCAACGGTCTCATATTGATTCAGTAAATTGGACGTGTAACTCAGGGCGGTTCCATCGCGCGTGAACGTTAGCCGGTTGCCGGCCTTATCGTATTCGTAGGAGGCCGTTTGGGCAGATGAATCGCTGCTTCCCTGATCGAGGGGATCCTGCAGACCGTAACTCACTGATGCCAGCCGGCCTTCACCGCTGTAAGCGTAACGGTCGCCCCTGCCGCCGGCGTGCGCATAGGCGACCGCGCTCAAACGCCCCGCCCCGTCGCGGTCCAAGGTGAAACCGGTTTGGGTCTGACCGCCGGGTAAAGAGTACGTTCGCGTCTTTTCCTCGCGTGCCGGGCTGAGGCCGATCTTCGCTGTGACGCCATTGCCGAAGACCCCGTCCGCAACGCGGTCACGGCCGCTGAATCGATAACCGGCAAAGGTCTTACCGGATGAGGCGAGGCTTTTCACGCGGCCGAGCGGGTCCATCGCCGTATCCAGTTGTGACCCGCCGGGATAAGTGAGGAAGCTGCGTTCGCCGGCCAGATTGTAAGAGCCATGTATCTCTGAAATCCCCTGGGTGCTCTTGAGGAGATCTCCCTGGGAGTTATAGACAAAGCCTGATGCAAAGGTGTTCGATCCGGCGGTGGCCTGTGCCTGGACCACCCGATTCAGACCATCGTAGCTGAACGTCCGGCTGGTTGTTCCCTCAAACCCCGGCACGTTGCTTACGTCAATCCGGGTCAATCGATTTCCGGGATCGTAGGTGTAGTTGAAAGTGTTGCCGGCGCGGTCCGTAAGGGTCTTCAAGGCATTGTTCAGGTTGAAGGTCCTTCTGCTGGTGGTGCCGTCGGGGTAGGTTTCGGTTATTAGGCGGCCGCGCCCGTCATACTCCATTTGAATTTGTCGACCCAGAGCATCGGTTTGCCGTATGACACGGTCTTCCAGGTCATACTCGAAGTTTGTTTCCTCCGTACCCGTCCAGATTTTGACCAGCCGATTCAAGGGGTCGTATTCCCGGAAGGTAATATCTGCTCCCACCGTCTCGCTCCTGGTGAGGTTATCCCTTTCATCGTATTCAAACCTCTCAGTACGTGCATCCTGAGTTCCCAGAGCGGTGGTCTTCTCGGTCAGCCGTCCGTATTTATCGAACTTGGCGACGGTGGTGGTCTCGGATTGCGCGCCGTCCGGCTGCACATCGTGCCTGATAACCGTGATGGGATCGAGACCCTGGTATACGGTTTGCTGCCAGTTGCCCACGGGATCGGTTTCAACCACGGTCCGGCCGAGTCCGTCATACTTGAAGGTATGGATACGGCCGAGCGGGTCGGTTACCTGGAGAACGCGGCCGGCTGAATCATAAAGAAGCCTCGTTTCAGCCACCGGTTTGTCATTCGGGCTGGAACTATCCAGGCCGCCGAATATCGTCTCGCGAACCACCCGCTGTCGGCCGAGCTCATCCAGTTCACAGGTAGTCTCCTTGAGAAGATTCCCACTCTTGTCGTATGCGCGCTCAGCCGTTATGAGACCGCGCGGGTCGCGCTCATAAGCGGTTCGGGATCCGTTGGGGTCAACGACGGCGCTGAGCTCACCGAAGCCGTTATACTCGTAGGATGTCGAGTTCTCTTCACCATCGGTGGAAGTTCTGATATTCCCCAGGTCGTCGTAAGTCATCTTTTGCAGCGACCCTTTAACTTCCGCTTCTCCTCCGGCTGTGCTGAGCTCTGCCGGCAGGCCGCGGGGATCGTATGTGGTGCGGGTCTCGTGTTGGTAATGGGTGCGGTTGACGGAAGGGTGCTCGCTCGCATCGTATTCAAAGGTATTGGTACAGATTACCTGTTCACCTGAAGACTTGTTATAAGACCTCCTGATTTGAGCGGTAAGATCCAGACTGTTATAAGTGTGCTCTATCTTCAGACCGCCCAGTTCACTGGTCACCTCCAAATTGTCGTTGGCATCGTAGGCAAAGGTGCGCTTTCCTCGCCCGTCGTCGATGGAAACGATCTGGTTCTGCTCGTTTGTCTGGAGCATGGTGACCTTGCCACGCGCGTCGGTGATGGTTTCGACGTTACCGAACTGGTCGTAGGTAATGGAATTCTTGAGGTTGAAGGCGTCTCCTTCGACTTCGCGTGAAGCCCCGGTCCCCCCGACTGCTGAATCCTGAATGACCGCCTTTTGATAGCCCGGCCCATCAAAACCGTCGAGGTACTCGTAGCGGGTGACGACCCCGTCGCCGCTCGTCACCGACAACAACTCACCTCGCGAGCCGTAGGTGAAGCTCTCCGTTATTCGCTTGACCTTGCCGTCCGACAGCGTGACGATCGGGTATTGAATGGATTTAACCAATCCTTTGTCGTCCACATCATATGTGGTGACAAAATCCATATTGTTCCCCGCCGGGACCGTCGACTCCGTAAGGACCCCGAATGGCCCCGGAGTGTACTTGTATTCGCGGGCTACGCCACCATCCCGGGGAGTGACAGTCCTCGTCAGCATGTCCCCCTGGCGGAGGCGGCTTTTTTCTTCTGAATTGTACGTGTACTCTGTCTTGATACCGTTCGGGTACGGGGAAGTGACGCTCCTGATCAGACCTTCGTCGGTATACTCGAAGGTGGAAGTAATCTCCTTCACCCTGTCGTCTCCGTCCAGGATTCCCTGCTTCACCACTGTCAGCAGATTTCCGGCCGTGTCGTATGCATACGTGGCCGTGTGCCCGCTCCGATTGGTGGCCGAGGCAGAGGTCACCACGTTGTTTGACCCCGAGTAATCATAGAGGAATGTGCCGCCGTCCGGGGCCACTCCGAGTCTCTGGGTCGCGACCCGGTCGAACCGGATGTCGTTCGGATCCATATAGTAGGTGTTTTCCAGGTAGGTCTGTCCCTTGGGATCGGTGATGGTCAGCAGATTATGGTTGAGCTGTCGTTCGGATAGGGGCTGTCCCTGCCAGTCTGTTTCGGGAGAGCCGCAGTGATAGTGGTACTGCGTTTTCTTCCCGTCGGGAAAATCGGCGGTGGCCGGAGAGGTGACGGAAGTGAGATTGTGCTCCAGATCGTACCCGTAGGAAATGACTCGTCCCGTAAAGTCAGTCAGGGAGATCAGCCGACCCTCGTCGTTATAGCCAAGGTAGTAATAGCGACCCATGCTGTCGCGCACCTTCCGCAGCTGGTCCAGGGCGTCGTGCTCGAAGGTCATGGCGTTGCCGAAACGGTCAGTTATCGATTCCAGTACATACCGGGAATCGGGGACTCTCCCGGAAGGCCGATAGCAAAAGACGGTACCGTCGCTTTGCGTCAGATAGAAGCGGTCGCCGTCCTTGGTGAGCTCGCTGAAGACCCCTTTGGGAGAGGTGTAGCTGAGCCCGCCGTCTGATGCAACCTTGTGGGCGAAACGGTCGGCGCGACCTCCCCCATCGTACCAGATCACATCCCCGGGCTTCTTGGCGGGCGAAGAGGCACTGTCGCGGGGGAGCACCGTGACGCGGGTATTGTAGTTATGGTCCCATCCGAAGCCCATGGGACCGTCAAACTCGTTTTTCGACCGGTAAGTTCGGGCAAAACTGAAGCTCAATCCCCGACCGGGGACTGCCAGGTCGGTTTCGGTCTGGGTGAACTCCCCCGTATAGAGATTGACCGGGTCTGCGTGATAGAGATAATCCTCTTCCATCGGATGGTTGATGTACGTTTCGAAACTGGTGGTTCTGATAATGTCCCAGTCAGGACCGGGAAGGGGGAGCTTAAGCTGACCCACCTGCAGATTCTTGAAGGTGGTATCGGAGCTGGCCATAATTACGGCTCTTTTGTTTTCAGACGGCAGGACGGTGGAGGTGACGGCAACGCTCCCGCCGGTATCGAGCGTGTATTCAGAGCCGTTGGCCAGGGTGTAGGTAAGCGGGTTGGATATGGATGGATTGGACGGATCGTACATGGTAATGATTCTGTCGCCGGTGAAGAGATAGCCGTCGATGATCTCCATGCCGAATACGCGTGAGCCGGTGGATGTCAGGCTAAGCAGTTCTCCTCGCATGGGTTGAGAGAAGTCGACCAGGGAGACCCCGCCGGCGCCATGCGATACGGCCAGCAGATTGATGTTCTGGTATCCGGTTGAGCCATTTCCGTTGAGGTCCTTTTGGATCACGAAATGGCTGGCGGCTGCGAGGCGCTTGATCCCAAGGCCATGAGACAGCTTGAAATAAGGCTGGCCATCCTCCTGGGGAAGCAGACCCAGGTACCCTCCTTCGGTCGCTGAAAGGACGAAAAGTGAGTTATCGACTCCGCCCGTCACCGCCAGGCCCGGAAAAGCAAGGGCGGAATCGAAGCTCTCGCCGGTCAGGGGCGGATCGAACTGGGGTTCGGGAAGTCGAAAGCCGCCGATGACCTTAAGGGTGTCAAGATCCACGGTCTGGAGGCCCGCCCCGACGGTGCTCACATAAGCCAGGTTGCCGTTCAGTCGCACGCTGTTCGGGATGACCTGACCGGCTATGGAAAAGAGAATGGCGTTTCCGATCTTGGTCGGGCTGAGAGGATTCTCCAGGCTGTAAAGACGCAGAACCGGCAGCGTATAGTTTACGCCTCCGCCCACTACCACCAGCCTATGCAAATCCGTTGCGACCGCGCGCGCGCCCATACAGGGAAATCCTCCCACGAGACGTGGGGTTGCTGGATCGGCCACGTCGACGATCTTGATCCCGTTGGTTTCGTCGGCAAAATCCGCCACATACACGTAATTGCCGTAGGCGGCCAGCCCTCGAATGTCATTGAAGCCGCTGAGAAGCCCACCCTTATCGAGTCCTCGCGTGTAAAATGGCAACTTGACGACGTCGATATACGTGCCGCCGGCTCCCTCTCCTGTGGCGAGCACAAGGGTCATGTCCGATGCCGGGGGCATGAGGTTTCCGGGGCGGATACGGATGTGATTGTCGCCGCAGGCTGTCCCTCCCACCGCCTTGATCCGCTTGCCGGATGCGTCTTCGAAATAGGCACTGAAGCCGGCCAGTGAGCTGAGGTCCGTCCCGCCAGGGAAAGGGGGCTGCGATGGCGGGGTTTCCAGCTTCGCATAGATGGCGGCATCCAGGTCCACATCCGCGGCGCCGTCGCGCAGCGATATATCGGAAACACCCGTGATCTCGTTTTCGCTCGAATAGATGTCCTTGATCCTGACCTGGGTCGTGCGGGAGGCACGATTGCCGTTCTCGTCCTCAGCCGTAGCGTGAAATTCCAGGACGCCGGGATAGTTGGGGGTATATACGAGGTTCTGCGTACAGGGGCTTGAGCACGAGAAGGTTTCATTGAGTGTTGGTTTTTGACTGAGCATCTCGATGGTCAGCCATTTGATCCTGCCTGATTTATCCGTCGCCGTGACCGTGATATTGACTGGACTGTAACGAACCATTTCACCGCTGAATTGGACATCAAGAGTGGGTGGCTGCCCATCGGCCAAGGAATCGGGGATGTAAATCCTGCCCATGTTCAGGTAGTCAAAGGCACTGGTAGGAAGCGTGACCCTGATTTGCTGTCCCTGCCCCGTGAGAGGATCGAAAACACGAATGTAATTAGGGACATAGGTTGTCGGGCCGTTGGGGTCCCAGATGGCGCCTGCGCTTCCAGCGAGCACAAAACGCCCTTCTTTGCTAGTTCGGGCCACACTGGGGTACCCGGTCCCCAGGCCGTTGAAGATTTCAACCCATGCGCCCTGAACGGGTTTGCCGCCGTTCATGGCTCCGGGGTTGTCGTAGCTGCCGAACACGTGTTTCGTGCTGACACGCAATTCGTTGTCGCCCGAACCAAGCTCAGGAACGATCTCTGTGGCCGTACTGGTCTCAGCTGTCTGATTCAGCCCTCCGAACTTAAACACGGCCTCCGCATTCCAACGCTTCTCATTCTGGCCCAGGAACTGGTAATTTTCCCAGCTCCCGACGAGCTCGCTGTCGGACGCATTGATGTGTGTGGAATAGGAGAGACTTTGTTCCCAGTGGTTCTCGGCAAGCACGTGGCTCTCGTCGGGCAGGTCGGACCACGACGGGGGATCGAGGATCCTGATGGTCTGTACCTCAACCCCAGGGGCCAGGGGCGTGGCGTTTGCAACCACCGTTACCGTTGTGTCCTCCCCCGACGCCGATTTCCTCTGCACCGCAGCCGTCAACACCCCTATAGGAGGTGCTGTATAGACCTCACCCTTTACGAACGCCAGGCTCTGCTGGAGATAACAGAGCAAGATCTGGCTCCAGTTGAAATAGCCCAAGATCCCCGGCCATGGAGGAGAGTTCACCTCAATGGCTCTGTCTTTGTAGCTGGCGGTCTCAACCGCAACCAGGTACTTCTGCCCCTCGACCTCCTCCACCTTGCAGATCAAAAACTTGGCATCGGCTGGATAGGTCTTGGTGGTCGGGATGCGAAATTTGAGGGGCTGCAGCAATTCGCTCTGGCCCGTGTCGATGATGAGTCCCGCAGCGAATTCCATGGCGAATTCCTTCGGAATCGGCACCGCGCTCTGCGCTTCCTCAATACGCTGAATGCTGACTGAAGCGGGCTTCGCGAACGAACCCGGGGCGAAGGTGAAACTCGACCCATCGGGCAGATGAACCGTGCCGCCTTCGGCGCTCACCGCAGCATTGCCGTCACCGCTGTCGAAGAGGCCCGGAGAAAAGGACGTCGTATTGCCCGCCTTATCCTGGATGGAGAGTTGTACCTTGTCGGCGATCCCCGCGGTGAGCTGCAGGCTGAATGATCCGTCATCACCGGCAATCACCGTGGTAATGGCTCCGGTGGTCAGATTAGTGGCCCACACCACCAGTCCCGGCTCAACAGTCCCCTGCGTGGCCCGGATGGTGACGATCCCGCTGTCGTCGGGCATGCTCATGCTGATCTGCCCGGCCTCCGGCTTCGCCGGCGGCGTCATATCCATGGTCGTGAAAGTGGAGACAAACGAACCATCCGCCTGGTTGCCGGAAAGGGGCTGCCCGAACGAATCCTTGATGATGCCGGCGAGGGCGACCTGGAAGAGGGTGTTATCCTCGAAAGGGGCACCGGGCTGAAAGAGCGCGGTGGTTTTATCACCAAGCAGGGTGACGGAACCCGGCACCATGGTTGAGCCATGACGGAGACTGAAGGAGCTGGCGCTAAAGGTCGAAGGGTCCATAGCCTGAGAGAAGCGCACGGATACCGTGGTGGCTATCGCGACCCCGGTTGCCCCCGCCGGAGGGGAGACCGAGACCACGGTGGGTCTGGAAGCGGCGAGCGCCAGGTCGAGCGGCACAATCTGGTCACGGGTGGTGAGGGTGGCCGTGTCTGTCGCTTTGCTGCCATCGGTGAGGCTTTTGGCCGTGACGGTGACCAGCCCCAGGGGAGAGGCCAGCACGTATTGAGCCTGGGCGCCCCAGGGGATGCTCACCAGGGGCAGAGAGTCCTGCCGCACCACGCCGCTTGCCAGAGGGATGCCGCCGGACTGCACAGACCCGGTGACGTACCCCACCGGTTCCACCATTTGCACCAGGTAGAGGCTTCCCCCATCGAGGAGGCCGGGCAGGGAAAGCCCATTGGCAGCCTGCCCCACGGTGACCACGCTGCCGCTGACGGTGCCGATCCCCACCAGCTCGAAGGACGTCGCTCCCTCGAGCCGAATCGGCCGCACCGCCAGGACCTGCGCGTCAGAGGCCG
>CAZDKX010000011.1:27346-36456 GCA_964505935.1 uncultured Syntrophobacteraceae bacterium | reverse complement strand
GCAGGGTGAAGTTCTTGATGAAAACCATTTCGCTGTTGGCTGTTGGCTCTTGGCTGTTGGCTCTTGGTAACCCTGTCAGGACAACAGGCTCCCCGCTCTCACCTTCGACCTTCTGCGGTTTCTTGTTCGATATTCGATATTCGCTTTTCATTGGCTCTTGGCAGCAGCAAGGCGACAAGAGGCTCCCCGCCCTCACCTTCGACCTTCTGCGGTTCTCTATTCGATATTGGACATTCGCTTTTGCTGCAGTTCAGTGTTTCACCCCCTTCACCAGGTACTGATCTTTGGTACGGTCTTGCAGGAAAACGGCGTCATAGCGCCTGTCGCGACAGGCCTCGTACCATTCGTATCCCAGTTGCTGGCAGACTTTGCACGCCTTCCTCGGGATGTGTACGGCATAGATCTGCCTTCCCCGGTCGGTATCGGAATCGATGGCCAGGACCCCGCTGCAGTCGGGACAGACCCGTAGATGCTCACGCTGACTTTCATGAATCTGATCCGTATCGTAGAAGATGTTGCGCTCGCGTTTGGCAAACTTCGCGCCGGCCCGATGCTTCTCCCGCATTTCGGCGCTTTTTCCCCAATTTTCCCTGATGACCTCCGTCAGCTTGCTGATGTAGCGGGTCGTATCCCCGGACTGACGAATCTTGTCGGGCTGATAGTCGGGTTCCTTGACCTTGCTGTAATCCATGCCCGCAAGGGCCATGATGATGCCCACATTGACGTAGGGCAACGCCCCTTCGATGGAATACCCCCCCTCCAGCACCGCAATGTCAGGCTTCAAGCGACTGGTGAGCTGCGCATAGCCCTGGGCCGAAAAACACATGTTGGTGATGGGGTCGGTGTAGTGGTTGTCCTGCCCCGCGGAATTGACGATGAGGTCGGGTTTGAATTGCTCGAGCATGGGGAGAATCAGCTCATCCAGGACAAACAGAAACCCTTCCTCCGAGGTGCGGGGCGGCAGGGGAATGTTAACCGTACTTCCCACCGCCGTCGGCCCCCCCGTTTCATTGTGAAACCCTGAACCGGGATAGAGCGTCCGCCCGTCCTGGTGCACCGAGATGAAGAGGGTATCCAGGTCATGCCAGTAGATGTCCTGCGTGCCGTCGCCATGGTGGCAGTCGGTATCCACAATGGCCACCCGGTCGACGCCGTACCGCTGACGCAGGTACTCGATCATGATGGCCTCGATATTGATATTGCAGAAGCCGCGGGCCCCGTGAACCACCCGCATGGCGTGATGCCCCGGCGGGCGCACCAGGGCAAACCCCCGCTCGATGCGCTTTTCCATCACTTCGATCCCGATCTTCTTGGCACCGCCGGCGCTGATGAGATGGGATTCCGTGATGACGCGCCGCTCATTGGGATAACAGAAATGCACGCGCTGGATGTCTTCGGTCGTGATCAAATCGGGCTTGTATTCAACAAGACCTTCGATATCGAGCAGCCCTTCCTCGAGAACCTGATCCTGGGTATAAAGCAGCCGTTCTTCCCGCTCCGGATGGGTATCGCTGATCGCCCAGTCAAAGGCCGGGAAGAAGACCAGCCCCGTCTTCACGTTGGTATGGAGCATGATTTGGTTCCTCCTCTCAGGGAGTGCCGCCGGCACCGAACAGCGACCCGGCAATTTCCCGATATTCAGGAATCAGACCCGGCTTGACCTGCACCTTGACCCTGATATTGCGGCCTGAGGTATAGAATCCTCGGACCATATTGAACTGCAGCTCTTCCAGGACTTCCATTTCCACTTCCTGCTCGGAAGCCCCCTGCCGCATCCCCTTCTTGCGCAGCAGGTCGAAGGCCAGCTTCAGCGCTCCTTTCCGGTCAAAATCCCGCTTCACGGACTGGGAAAAGTCCTCCTCCGGGGCAACGGCCACCCCGCGTTCCGTGTCGGCGAAGAGCGTCACCTCGCAGGTGTTTTTGGCCAGGGCCGCCCCGATGGCATTGGCCACCTGCCATTGCGGCACCACCCGCACCTCGAGGTCCGTGAGTGTTGCCAGGCGCGCGGCAACCGCCGGTGCCGGTCCTCCCAGCACCAGGATTTCCCGGGGTTTGACCTGATAGTCCTCGAGGATCTCGTGCACGGTATAAACCGGTTTGCGGTTGATCTCCGCGATCATTTGCTCCGCCGCCGCCAGGATCTGGCGGCAGGCCTGCTCGAAAATCCGGTCGGCAGCTTTTTCCACCGGCATTCCGAGTTGGTCCGCCAGCGGCTTGAGACCGCTCGACGACGCCCGGGGATCGCCCCCGGCAAACTTCCCCAGCACCACCAGCGCATCGGTGGGCGTCGGCAGCGGACCACCGCAAGCCATGGGAAGCCCCTGCCGATCCGGGCCGATGGTGATCCCGCCATCGGCGATCCGCACGGCGCTGTCGCCGCCCAACCCAATGGAGCGGGTCTTGAGCGAGCGGATCAGCGTCTTGTGGCCGCTGAGCTCAATGCCAACCGGGTCGAGCAGTGGAGCGCCACGGATGAGGATCGCCATGTCCGTGCTCGTCCCCCCAATATCCAGGACCAGCGTTTCCTGGTCCGGCGCTGCAAAGGGGAGCGAACCCATGACACTGGCGGCAGGACCGGAGAGGATGGTCTGACCCGGGTAGTTCATGGAGGCTTCGAGATTCATCGTCCCGCCATCGGCCTTGAGGATGTAGATCGGCACCCGCAGGCCCTTCTTGTCCAGGGAATCCCGCACCGCCTCGAAGAATTTCCGGTGGATGGGGTATACCGAGGCGTTCAGATAGGCCGTGGCGATCCGCCGCGGGAAACTGAGATGGCCCGACAGGCGATGGCCCAGCACGGTGAAGTCAAAACCACCGTCCAGCAGTTCCTGAATCTCCAGCTCGTGTTGTGGATTGCGCACCGAGAACTTGCCCACCACGCCCACCTGCTTGAGGCCCTCTGCCCGCCACCGCGAGGCGATGGTTCGGATTTCCTTGTGGTCGATGGGTTGAACCTCCCGCCCCCGATGATCAATCGAGCCGGCAACCGGGAAATACTGGTCATTGGTGCGGAACAGCTCCGGATCAATCCCCGGCCCCCCACAGACGATCATCCCCGTATCGGCAAGCTTCTTCTCGACGATGGCATTGGTGGTGAGCGTCGTGCTCAGCACGGCCCGCTCGATGCTCTCGGCGGGAACCTCATGCGTGACCGCTTCCAGCCCGGCGGTAACACTTTCGAACAAATTGGATTGATCCGTAGGAACTTTGGTCTGGCGCAGGACACCCTCTTTGCCAATGAGCACCACATCTGTATTCGTACCACCCACATCAAGCCCGATGATCATGACTCTCCTCTCTCCATGAGAACGCATTCCTCATCTCCCGCGCGCTCATTTAAGCCCGACGCATCCCGCCGACCCTCACCATCAACCCTGTGGGGCAGGAAGTTCTTAAGAAAAATCATGGCCTTTAGCAGCCATACTGCAAATGCTAACGGAAAGCCCAAAGCCTGTCAATGCGAGGATTGGTGCCGGACGACTCCGATTGGTGACCGGTCTTTCCCAAAGGTGATGGAGAGCCCGCAGACAAACTTCCTGCCTGGTTGTAGGATCCTCCCAATCCTGTATGAGCTGATGGATGCAGCTTACGATGCCGGGCCAATCGTCGATATTTCCAGAGACTCGCGGGCGGGCCGCTCTACCCGAACACCGTGGCGGGGTGGAAAAGCGCTTGACACTGCATGGTAGATCTTTATAGTTAGAAGCTTTCGTAAAAGGACGAAGGGGTGTCATGCTCATACGGGTGGACGAAATACCGGATGCTGGACGGTTCCTGCATTTTCACTGGGACGATGCCCGCTTGCGGCGGTTCCTGCCCGAGGATGATCCTTTTGAGTTTCGGTTGATCCGGCCGCTCAATGTGGATCTCGAGATTCAGAAGCGCACGGATCACATCCGCGTTGTGGGAACCATCAAGGGCACCCTCCAGGTGAACTGCCACCGGTGCCTGCAACCGGTCCCGTGGCCGCTGGATGAGAAAGTCGACGCTTTTCTGGTCGAAGAAGAGGCACTGGCGTCCTCGGAGGAAATTGAACTCGAAGCCAAGGACCTGGATTACGAGTTTTTTGACGGCATGGTCATCGACGTCGATGCCCTGGTGGTCGAACAGCTCTTTCTGGCCTTGCCCGTCAAGATCCTCTGCTCTGATCATTGCCGCGGGCTTTGCCCGCACTGTGGAGCCAACCGCAACGAAGAGTCCTGCGACTGCGAAAAGGAGACGGCCAAATCACCCTTCGCCGCTCTCGCAGCGATCAAGGCCCGTCTGCCCGGCTCCTCGGAAGATGCCCAATAGGGTTCTGGTTCGTTTAAGGAGATTCGCAAATGGGAGTACCAAAAAGGAAGACATCCAAGGCGCGACGGGACAAGCGCAATGCGCATCGAGGCCTCGCCGCACCGTCCCTGTCGCGCTGCCCGCAGTGCAACGAGCAACGCCTTCCCCACCGGGTTTGTCCGGGCTGCGGCTATTACCGTGACCGGCTGGTGCTGGAGCTCGACGAAGAATAAGTGCTCCGCCCCTGAGGCAGAGGGTCTTTGGCTATGAAGATCGCGGTGGACGCCATGGGGGGAGACCACGCTCCGGAAGCGCCGGTTCTCGGGTCTCTCCAGGCAATTCCCCAGACTTCCGCCGAACTGCTCCTGGTCGGACAGGAGAAACGGCTTCGTGAGCTCCTGGGAGACGCTCCGGCAAGCTCGTCGCTTCGGACCGTACCGGCGCCCGAGGTGATCGGCATGGGCGAAGCCGGTGCCGCCGCCATCCGCAAGAAGCGTGGGGCATCGTTGATGGTGGCCATGCGGATGCTCGCGGAAGGCGAAGTCGATGCGGTCGTCAGCGCCGGGAACAGTGCGGCCCTTGTCGCCGCCGGCACCCATCTGGTAGGACTCATTCCCGGCCTCCGCCGCCCGGCTCTCGCGGTCCCGCTGCCGACCCCGGCGGGCAGGGTGCTTCTGGTTGACGCCGGGGCCCAAACCGAGGCGAACACCGTTCATCTGACACAATCTGCAGCGCTCGCCCATACCTTTCTCAAGGTCACGCAAGGCCTGGACCATCCACGCGTTGGGCTGCTCAATATCGGTCAGGAGCCCGTGAAAGGCAGGAGAGTCATCCAGCGGGCTTTCGCGCTGCTGGAACGCTCCCCTCTTCATTTCATCGGCAACATCGAGCCACAGGAGCTTTTTTCAAACCGCACCGATGCGGTGATTTGCGACGGGTTTGTCGGGAACATTGTGCTGAAAATGTACGAAGGGCTGATGGAAACGCTCTTGCAGTGCCTCACCGCCCAACTGCCTGACGGTGAGCCGGAAGAAGTCGGCATGGCCCTGGGAAAGGTCGTTCAGCAGCTCCAGGATCGGCACGACTACCGCCATGTCGGCGGGGCTCCCCTGTTGGGGGTGCAAAAACCGGTCATCGCGGCACACGGACGTTCTCACGGGGAGGCCATGAGCAGCGCTATTCTCCTTGCTTCCAGGCTGGTCGGCGAAAAGGTCTATGACCGGTTCGCCGCGGGATTGGAGGAGGATGGCATACTGATTGACTTGAAACATCAGAATACCACGCTCATGCTCGACCTCTTGCGGGTCAAATGGGGTTTTTCCCCGAGGCCGCCCTCGGGAGACAGGAAGTAGCAGTCGCAAGCCTGATCAACAGCCAGGTCTATCCTGCAAGGCTGTTGCATTGGGGACACAATACCCCCCTCTCTCGATGGGAGGGGCTGGGGGAGGGTGAAAACAGACCATGAACAACACCCCCACCCAGCCTCCCTCATCAGGGGGGAGGAGCTTATTTCAACAGCATTGGGTCTATCCCGCCGCCCGGACGCTGCTGGTTGCTCCGTGCAAAAGGCAAAGGCATTGGGGAAGCAGGAAGGCCGGCATACGAGGAGAAAACACCCGTGGACTATTTTTTGACGGAAGAACAGAAAATGATCCAGGAGCTGGCCGAGCAGATCGCCAGGGAGAAGATTCGCCCGGTGCGCGCCGAACTGGACCAGAAGGACGAGTTTCCCTGGGAGATCCTGAAAGTGCTCGCCCAGTCCGACCTTTACGGCCTCTACATCCCCGAAGCCTATGGCGGCATGGGCGGGGGCATTCTCGAGAACTGCCTCGCCGTCGAACAGCTGGCCAGGGCCTGCGTCGGCGTTGCCACCTCGTTCGCCGCAAGCGGCCTGGGGGCTTATCCCATTCTCCTCTTTGGCAGCGAAGACCAGAAGCAGCGGTACCTCACTGATATCGCCGCCGGTAAAAGGCTGGCCGCCTTCGCCCTGACCGAACCGGGGGCGGGCAGTGATGTTTCGGGGGTCAAGACCACCGCCGTGCGCGACGGGGACCACTACATCCTGAACGGCACCAAGCAGTGGATCACCAACGGCGGCGAAGCGGAGATCTATACCGTGCTGGCCATCACCGATCGCGCCAAGGGACCGCGGGGAGCCAGTTTTTTCATCGTGGAGAAAGGCGATCCGGGCTTTGCTTTCGGCAAGAAGGAAAAGAAGCTGGGCATCCGCGCTTCGGCCACTCGCGAGCTCCTTTTTCAGGACTGCCGCATTCCGGCCGATCGCTTGATCTCCCGCGAGGGTACGGGCTTCATCATCGCCATGAAAACCTTCGATAAATCCCGCCCCGGCATCGGCGCTCTGGGAGTAGGCCTGGCCCAGGGGGCCATGGAGCTGGCCATCGAGTACGCGCGCACCCGCGAGCAGTTCGGCAAGCCCATCATCAATTTCCAGGCGGTTCAGCACAAGCTGGCCAACATGGCGATCAAGACGGAAGCCGCTCGCGCCCTGGTTTATGCGATCGCCCGTTATATGGACAGCGAGCCCCCGGACGTCAGCAAGTACGCCGCCATGGCCAAGGTGTTTCCCGCCGATGTGGCCATGGAAGTGACCATCGAAGCGGTGCAGGTCCTTGGCGGGTACGGCTATATGCAGGACTACCCGGTGGAAAAGATGATGCGCGATGCCAAGATTTTGCAGATTTACGAGGGAACCAACGAAATCCAGCGAAACATTATCGGCCAGGAGCTCAATAAGGAATACGGCCGACTGAAACAAACCTTTTTCTAGTTTCCCAAAATCCCCCCCTGGCCGCCCTTTGCGAAAGGGGGAATGAGGTCGGAGGAACGACAGGAAGGTCCCATGCACATCGCGGTTTGTATCAAACAGGTGCCCGATGCCAAGAACGTTCGGATTGACCCGGACACCCACACCCTGGTCCGGCAGGGGGTGGAATCCATCGTCAATCCCTTCGATCTTTTTGCCGTGGAGGCCGCATTGAAGATCAAGGATGCCCTGGGCGCGCGCATAACGGTGCTCACCATGGGACCGCCTCAGGCCGACGAAGCGCTCCGGGAAGCGCTCTCGCGGGGCGTGGACGAAGCCGTTCTCTTGAGCGATCGCGCCTTTGCCGGCTCCGACACCTGGGCCACTTCCACCACGCTGGCCGGCGCCATCCGCAAACTGGGCAATGTTGATCTGATCCTCTGCGGCAAACAGGCCATCGACGGGGACACCGCCCAGGTGGGCCCAGAAATGGCAACTCTCCTTGATCTTCCCTATGCCACGTTTGTCAAGAACCTCGAACTGCTTGATGAACACCATTTGAAAGTCATCCGCCAAACCGACGAAGGGGTAGAAATCTGGAAGCTCCCTTTGCCGGCGCTGGTGACCGTCATCAAGGAGATCGGCGAGCCCCGCATGCCTTCCCTGCGCCATAAGATGCGGGCCAAAAAGGCCCAGGTCCCGCTGTGGAAGGCCGCCGATCTGGGACTCGACGCCAGCGCGGTCGGGCTCGCCGGGTCCTTCACCCAGGTCGTGCGGGTCTTCAGCCCGCCGCGCCGGGGCGATCGCGTGCTCCTGCAGGGAACCATCGAAGAGCAGGCTGATCAGCTTTATCGTTATCTCAAGGAAGCCAAGGTGCCCGGAATATGAAAGTGCTGGTCGATCGCAAGAAGTGCACGCTGTGCAGCGTTTGTGTCGATGTCTGCCCCTTCGCCGCCATCTCCGTCACCGAGACAACCATCCAAATCTCGGATGAGTGCACACTTTGCGGGATGTGCGTGGATACCTGCGAGTTTGGGGCCCTTTCCCTGCCCGAAGTGGGGACGGGGCCGGCGGCGGACCTGGCAAGCTATAAGGGCGTCTGGGTGTTTGCCGAGTGGCGCGAAGGAGCGGTCCACAAAGTGACCCACGAACTCCTGAGCACCGGCCGCATTCTGGCGGACAAGCTTGCCGTCCCCCTGGCAGCAGTGCTGCTGGGATACGAGCTGAGTGACATGGTCATCAAGGAGCTCATTGCCTACGGCGCCGACACGGTTTATGTGGTGGACCACCCCGCACTCGCCCACTTCCGCGACGACGCTTATGCCAAGGCTGTGGTGGAACTGATCCACCGGAACAAGCCTGAGATCCTGCTCGCCGGCGCCACCACCATCGGCCGCTCCTTCATTCCGCGGGTAGCGGCCTCCCTCGGCACCGGCCTGACCGCCGACTGTACCGAGCTCGATATCAACGACGAAGGCCTGCTGCTGCAAACCCGCCCGGCCTTTGGCGGCAATGTCATGGCCACCATCATCTGCCCCAACAGGCGACCGCAGATGGCCACGGTGCGCCCGAAGGTAATGAAACCTGCCAAGCGCCCCGGCCACCGAGGCGAGATTGTCCCCGTGGCGGTTTCCGAAGCGTGCCTGGAGAGTCGCATCGAGGTCCTCGAAGTGATCCCCGAGAAGGATCAAACGGCCAAGCTCACGGAAGCCGATGCCATTGTCTCGGGAGGCCGGGGACTGCAGAAACCGGAAAACTTCGCACTCATCGAGGAAGTGGCCCATTTGCTCAAGGCCGCCGTGGGCGCTTCCCGCGGCGCCGTCGAGGAAGGGTGGATCGCTCCTTCCCATCAGGTCGGGCAGACCGGCCGCACGGTCTCCCCGGCGCTCTATATGGCGGTCGGGATCGCCGGGGCGATTCAGCATCTGGTCGGGATGCAGAGCTCCAATGTCATTGTGGCCGTGAACAAGGACCCCATGGCACCCATCTTTGATGTCGCCACCTACGGCGTCGTCGCCGATCTGTTCGAATTCATTCCCGCGTTTGT
The DNA here is from genome assembly GCA_964505935.1 of uncultured Syntrophobacteraceae bacterium. Taxonomy (GTDB): domain Bacteria; phylum Desulfobacterota; class Syntrophobacteria; order Syntrophobacterales; family Syntrophobacteraceae; genus JADGQM01. The sequence goes on along the minus strand of CAZDKX010000011.1, from coordinate 27,373 downwards.
CAGACGAATCAAGCAGGAACGCGGAGA
>CAZDKX010000011.1:0-27246 GCA_964505935.1 uncultured Syntrophobacteraceae bacterium | reverse complement strand
ATCTGTTCGAATTCATTCCCGCGTTTGTCAGACGAATCAAGCAGGAACGCGGAGACTGAGGAAAGCGAAAAGAGACCATGAGCGAAAATCGGGTAATAGTGGTTACCGGAGCGAGTCGCGGCATCGGGAGAGGGATTGCGGTTACGCTGGCGGAGCCGGGTTGCGTGGTGGTGATCAACTACAGTTCGAACGCGGACGCGGCCCAGGAAACCGCTGCCGCCGTGGAAGCCAAAGGCGCGAGCGCCCACCTGTGCCGCTTCGACATCTCCGACCCGGAGGCCGTTAAGGAAGCTTTCAAGGAGCTCGGCAAGCGGTATAGCCGGGTGGACGTGTTGGTGAATAACGCCGGCATCACCCGGGACAACCTGCTCGCTTTGATGAAGGCCGGCGAGTGGGACGCGGTCATCGACACCAACCTGAAAGGCGCTTTTCTCTGTTCGCAGGCCGTCGTGAAGATGATGATGCGGCAGAAGTGCGGCCGCATTATCAACGTGACCTCCGTAGTCGGCGTGATTGGCAATCCGGGACAGTGCAACTATTCAGCGGCCAAAGCCGGGCTTCTGGGCCTCACTCGCTCCCTGGCCCGGGAACTGATTTCACGAAACATCACCGTGAATGCCGTGGCGCCGGGTTTCATCGAAACCGACATGACCCTCCGGCTGCCTGAAAAGGTAAGAGGGGAGCTGCTGACCCAGATCCCGGCGGGGCGCTATGGCACTCCGGAGGATGTGGCCGCAGCCGTAAAGTTTCTGGCTTCCGACGAGGCCGGGTACATCACCGGGCAGATCATCCATGTGAACGGCGGCATGTTCATGGGATAAGACGGCCGTCAGCTCATGGTTCATAGCTCCTGGGGGTCATGCCGGCCAAGCCTTGTGGATGAGTGCATCTCCATGAACCACAAACCATCAGCCATCAGCCATCAGCCAATTTGGAGGCAAATTCTATGGAATTGATCAAGCGGCGTCGCGCCGTGGTTACGGGGATCGGGATTGTTTCGCCGCTGGGGGTGGGCATTGAAGAGAACTGGGATTGCCTCATGCAGGGGAAATCCGGCATTGGTCCTATTACCCGTTTCGACACAAGCGGATTCGCGACGCGCATTGCCGGTGAGGTGAGGGGCTTCCATCCCGAGGATTTTATCGCCAAGAAAGAGTTGCGCAAGATGGACCCTTTTCTGCAATACGCTCTGGCGGCGGCCCGTCTGGCGTTGGACGACAGTCGCCTGCAGATGACTTCCGAGCTTTCCAACCGCGCGGGGGTCATCACGGGTTGCGGGCTGGGAGGAATCGCCACCATCGAGGAAACCCACAAAGCGCTCCTCGACAATGGGCCCAAGAAAGTAAGCCCGTTTTTCATCCCCATGATCATCAGCAACATGGCGCCAGGCCTCATTTCCATCTATCACGGCCTGAAGGGACCGAACCTTTCCGTGCAGACCGCCTGTGCCGCCGGGACCCATGCCATTGGCCAGGCCTATCACATGATTCGGGAGGGCACCGCCGATCTCATGTACTGTGGAGGCGTGGAAGCCACCATCAGCGCTTTGGCCGTCGCCGGCTTCAATGCCATGCGCGCCCTTTCCACCCGGAATGATGAACCGGAAAGGGCTTCCCGCCCGTTCGACCGGGAGCGGGATGGCTTCATCATAGGCGAAGGCAGTGCGATTCTGGTACTTGAGGAGCTGGACCTGGCGCTCGAACGCGGAGCCCGTATCTACGCCGAGGTGATTGGCTTCGGCGCTTCGGGAGATGCCTTTCATATGGCCGCCCCCGCACCGGATGGCAAGGGGGCGGCCCGGTGCATGGCCAATGCCCTGCAGGATGCCGGCATCGCGCCGACCGAAGTGGATTACATCAATGCTCACGGGACCTCCACCGATCTCAACGACAAGTATGAGACTCAGGCGATCAAGGCGATTTTTGGCGATCACGCCTATCGCCTGGCAATCAGTTCCACCAAGTCGATGACGGGCCATCTGCTGGGCGCTGCCGGTGGCGTTGAAGGAGCCTATACGGTGCTTGCCCTCCACCGGCAGATCCTGCCTCCCACCATCAACTATGAACATCCGGATCCGGATTGTGATCTCGATTATGTGCCCAATCAGCCGCGTCCCGCCGCCATCCGGGTGGCCCTCTCGAACTCCTTCGGGTTCGGCGGAACGAACGGCTCCTTGCTTTTCAAACAGTGGTCTGGACCAACGTAGAGGAGCCTCATGAAGATCATGATTGGATGTGACCACGCCGGGTGGGAGCTGAAAGAGCTCCTCACTCCTCATTTACAGACACTGCACCATGAGGTGGAAGACATCGGCACCCATGGTCCGGAGTCCGTCGATTACCCCCATTACGGCGTGCGTGTGGCGCAGGCTGTGGCCGAAGGGAGGGCGGAGCGGGGCATCCTGGTGTGTGGGAGCGGCCTGGGCATGTGCATGGTGGCCAACAGAGTCCCCGGCGTTCGGGCGGTGAATGTCTGCGAACCCTATGCTGCCAAAATGAGCCGCCGCCATAATGACAGCAATGTGCTCTGCCTCGCCGGCCGTTTTATCGGCCGCGATCTGGCCCTGGAAATCGTAACGGTATGGCTGAACGAAACCTTCGAAGGAGGACGTCATCAGCGGCGGCTGGAATTGATTGAGCGTCTGACACAAAAGGGGCCTTCCCCCCAAACCGGCGATTGACCTGCGGGCTCCTGCCGGGTCTTCTTCCTGACGGCCGCCAGCGCAGCCGCTCGCAGGGCAGGACTCTTGCCGGGTATCAGTGAAAGGGAATGGATGTCGCAACTCGAAATTGTTGATCCGGAAATTGCCAGGGTAATCCGTGACGAAGAGAAACGTCAGCAGGGAAAGCTCGAGCTCATTGCTTCCGAGAATTTCGTCAGCAGGGCGGTGCTTGAGGCGCAGGGTTCCGTGCTGACCAATAAATATGCCGAGGGTTACCCGGGCAGAAGATACTATGGTGGCTGCGAATTTGTGGACATTGCCGAAAGGCTGGCTCAGGAAAGGGCCTGCAAGCTCTTCCACGCGGAATATGCCAACGTACAGCCTCACTCCGGTTCCCAAGCCAATATGGCCGTGTACTTTTCCGTGCTCCAACCCGGCGACACGATCCTGGGAATGAATCTCCGCCACGGCGGTCATTTGACTCACGGGAGTCCGGCAAGCTTTTCCGGCAAGTTCTTCAAGGTGGTCTCCTATGGGGTGAAGCGGGATACCGAAACCATCGATTACGAACAGGTGGCTGATCTGGCCCGCAATCACCGGCCCAGAATGATCATTGCCGGCGCCAGCGCCTATCCCCGCCTCATCGACTTCGAGCGGTTCCGGGGGATCGCCGAAACCGTCGGCGCCTACCTGACCGTCGACATGGCCCACATCGCCGGGATGGTGGCGGCAGGCATTCATCCCAGTCCTCTCCCTCACGCCGATTTTGTCACCTCCACCACCCATAAGACCCTTCGCGGTCCTCGCGGCGGGCTGATCCTTTCCCACGCCAGGTATGCAAGAGTACTGGACAGCCAGATTTTTCCAGGCATCCAGGGGGGACCACTCATGCATGTCATTGCCGCGAAGGCCGTCGCTTTCCAGGAGGCCCTGCAGCCGGCATTCCACGAATACCAGAAGCGAACGCTTATGAATAGTCAGCGTCTTGCCGCTGAATTGATCCGGCTGGGCTATCGGCTGGTTTCAGGAGGAACCGACAACCACCTCATGCTGGTAGACCTCACTCCCCAGGGGCTGACCGGAAAGATCGCCGAAGAGGCTCTGGACCGGGGCGGCATTACGGTCAACAAGAACACTATTCCCTACGACCCGCAAAAGCCGAGTATCACCAGCGGCATTCGCCTTGGCACCCAAGCCATGACCACCCGAGGGATGGGGCCCGATGATATGGCAACGGTGGCTCAGCTCATTCACCGGGGATTGCAGGCGGCAGGCAATGAAGCGTTCCTGGCTGCCCTCAAGGCGGAGGTTTCAGCCTTCTGTGCCTCATTCCCGCTTCCCGGCTAATGGTTGCTTCATGAGCGGAATACCAGCTGATCAGTTTTTCATGAAGGAAGCCCTGCGGCTGGCAATTAGAGGCCGTGGCTGGACCAGTCCCAATCCGATGGTGGGCGCCGTCGTCGTGGTTGGGGAGATGATCGTGGGAAAGGGCTACCATGAAAAGGTCGGGGAAGCTCATGCCGAGGTGAACGCGCTCCGGGACGCCGGCGACAGGGCCGCCGGCGGCACGCTTTATGTGACGCTCGAACCCTGCAACCATTATGGGCGAACCCCACCGTGCGCGCTCGCTGTGGCCGACAGCGGGATCTCGCGCGTGGTGGTCGGCATGGCTGATCCCAACCCTCGGGTGCGGGGGGGCGGCGCCGATTACCTCCGCGGTCGGGGAATCCCCGTGGATGTGGGCATCCTCGAGCGGGAATGCCGCCTGCTCAATCAGGCTTTTATCAAATACATTACGACCGGACTTCCCCTGGTAACGCTCAAGGTCGCAGCCACCCTGGACGGCCGCATCGCCACCCGCACCGGCGACTCGCGCTGGATTAGCAATGACCGCTCCAGGAGGCTTGTCCATCGCCTGCGCTCCTACGCGGACGGCATTTTGGTAGGCATCGAAACGGCCCTTGCCGACGATCCTCAGCTTACCGCGCGCCTGCGGCAACGATGCCGCCAGCCGGTCCGCATCGTGCTGGACAGTGGGCTCCGGCTCAGTGCCGCCAGCCACCTTGCGCGGACCGCCCATAAGGTCCCGGTTTGGGTAGCTTGCAGCGAAGCCGCCCCGCGCCGGAAGGAAGACGAACTGATCGGAGCCGGCGTGGAAGTGCTGCGACTGCCTTCCGCAAAGGGGCATATCGACCTTGCAGCTCTTCTCCACGAATGTGGAAAACGTCACCTGACAAGCCTGCTCGTGGAAGGCGGCAGCCGGGTCCTGGGGGATTTTCTGGAAAACGGGCTGGCCGACGACTTCCATTTTTTCCACGCCCCCAAGATCCTGGGAGATCCTGAAGCCGTTCCCATGCTCCGGGGGTGGCCCAGAAGCGCTGTTTCAGAAGCGCTGCCGGTTTACGATCTGCGGGTCCGACGACTCGGGGATGACGTGATGTTCTCGGGCAGACTTCGCGAAGCCGTCTATTGAATGGAAACCATCATGTTTACGGGATTGATTCAGGGCAAGGGAACGCTGCTCAGGACCGAACGTCACGGACCCGATGCCAGCCTGGTTATCCAGGCCCACTTTCCCATGAAAGGGCTCACCCTGGGGGAAAGCATCGCCGTCGACGGCGCTTGTCTCACAGTGATTGCTTTTCAGGGAAGCCATTTTACCGCGGACGTCTCGGCGGAAACCCTGAGCCGCACGACGCTGGGTCGGAAGCTTCCGGGAAGCCAGTTCAACCTGGAACGGGCGCTGCAGATGGGGGATCGGCTGGGGGGCCACCTGGTAACCGGCCACGTGGACGGCCTGGGAACGCTCCGCGAGCGGCATCAGGAAGGACGGTCCTGGCGCCTTTGGTTCGAGTTGCCGCCCGAGCTGGACCGTTATGTCATAGAAAAGGGCTCCATCGCCGTCAATGGCATCAGCCTCACGGTCAACCGCTGTGGGGAAGGCACCTTCGAGGTGAACATCGTACCACACACGTTGGCTGAAACCACCCTGGGGGAAATGAAACCAGGTGAAGCCGTAAATATTGAAACCGACCTCCTGGGCAAATATGTGGAGAAGATGCTCCAGGGATTCCTGTCCCGGCAGGAGACGTCCCTCCGGCAGAGCCCCATCGATGTCACGTTCCTCCAGAAACACGGCTTCCTGTAGCGTGATGGGGCCAGACCAGCATAATCTCCACCACCCACTACCCATCACCCATCACCCACCTTGAGTAAGCATCTGGATCATGTTATAGGAATTTTGATAGCATGAAGCCATCAGCACATGTTGCCGTGGTGATTATTGATTGATTTCGCAAAGGAGTACCAGGATATGCCTTTGGCAACCATTCCCGAAGCATTGGACGACATTCGCCAGGGCAAGATGGTCATATTGGTGGATGATGAAGACCGGGAAAATGAGGGCGACCTCTGCATGGCCGCCGAAAAGGCGACCCCCGAAGCCATCAACTTCATGGCCAAATACGGCCGGGGACTCATCTGCCTCACCCTTACCCAGGAGTGGGTCGAGCGCCTGCGGTTGCCCATGATGGTTTCGCAGAACCGCTCCAAGTTTGAGACCGCCTTCACGGTTTCGATTGAGGCACGCCTAGGAGTCACCACGGGAATCAGTGCCGCAGACCGGGCGCGAACGATTCTCACGGCTATCGCCGACAACGCCAAATCGGAAGATGTGGTGAGTCCGGGGCATGTCTTCCCCATTCGCGCCAAGAAGGGCGGCGTGCTGGTCCGCACCGGGCAGACGGAAGGGTCCGTCGATCTCGCCAGACTCGCCGGGTTGAAACCGACGGGGGTCATCTGTGAAGTCATGAAAGACGACGGCACCATGGCGCGCATGCCGGATTTGGAAAAGTTTTCGGACCAACATGGACTCAAGATCGTCACCATCGCCGACGTCATCCAGTACCGCATGCAAAACGAGATTTTCGTCCATCGCGGCGCCACGGCCAAACTGCCAACCGCCACCGGTGGGGAATTCCAGGTGATTGCCTACACCAATGATATTGACGACCATACCCATCTCGCCCTGGTCAAGGGCGAAATTCGGCCGGATGAAGAAGTGCTCGTGCGGGTCCATTCGGAATGCCTGACCGGGGATGTGTTCGGCTCGCTCAGATGTGATTGTGGGGGGCAACTGCGCGCAGCAATGATGCGCATCGGCAGAGAGGAAAAAGGGGTCATCCTCTATATGCGCAACCATGAAGGCCGTGGCATCGGGCTCCTGAACAAGATCAAAGCCTATCACCTGCAGGAACAGGGGTTGGATACCGTAGAAGCCAATCTAGCCCTCGGGCTGCAGGAAGACCTCCGCGACTACGGCATCGGGGCTCAGATGCTGGTGGATCTCGGGGTCAGGAAAATGCGGCTCATGACCAATAACCCCACCAAGATCGTCGGGCTGCAGGGCTACGGGATCAGCATTGTCGAGCGCGTACCGCTCGAAATTCCGCCCAATGTGTGCAACATTGACTATCTGACCGCCAAGTGCACCAAGATGGGGCACCTGCTGAGCTGTGTTTAGCGATTTCGGATTTCGGATGGCGGATTTCGGGTCTGGGAGGGGGGATGCCGGATGGGCGGCACAGGTTCCGGGTCCGGTCTCTTTAAGTTGCTGGTTACGAGTCTCCAATTTCGAGGTTTTAGTTTCACTCCAGGGGGGGAGTTTATGAAGGTTTACGAAGGCAAGCTGCTGGCACAGGATCTTCGCTTCGGCATCATTGTCAGCCGTTTCAACGATTTTATCTGCGATCGACTGCTGGGCGGGGCGCTGGATGCGCTCAGGCGCAACGGCGCGAGCGAAGATGCCATTGATGTTTACAAGGTGCCGGGAGCCTTCGAGGTCCCCCTGATCGCGAAGAAGGTGGCGGCTTTAGGACGCTACGACGCGGTGATCTGTCTGGGGGCCGTAATCCGGGGCGCCACCCCTCATTTTGACTACGTCGCCAGCGAAGTTTCCAAGGGGATTGCCAATGTGAGCCTGGAAACGGGAACTCCTATCGCTTTTGGCGTGCTGACCACCGACACTATCGAACAGGCCATCGAGCGGGCCGGCTCCAAAGCCGGGAACAAGGGGTGGGATGCCGCCATGGCCGCAGTCGAGATGGCGAATCTCATCAAACAGCTCCCCTAGGCAATTCGAGAAAGCAACCATGGGCCAACGTAGACGCGCTCGAGAAGCAGCACTGCAGATCCTCTATGGCATGGAAATAGCCGACAGCTCACCGGATGATGCCATTTGCTCCTATTATGAAGGCATGACCGGCAGCGACGAAAAGGAAGCCTCAGGGTTGCTGCTGGTCCGTCCTTTTACCGAACGTCTGGTTCGCGGGGTTTATTTGCATCGCTCTGAAATTGATCAGGCGCTTGTGGCCGCTTCCGAACATTGGAAGCTCGAACGCATGTCGGTTGTCGACCGGAATATTCTCCGTCTGGCCCTCTTCGAAATGCTCCATTGCCCCGATGTTCCCCCGAAGGTTTCCATCAACGAAGCCATCGACATCGGCAAGAAATTTGGAAGCGAGGATTCAGGGGCCTTCATCAACGGGGTGCTGGATCATATTCTGGGGGAGCTAAAAAAAGCAACGGCATCGACGCAAGTCGCAACATCCTCGCCAGACTGAAGCCTTTCCCGCGCCCTTCAGAGCATGCTCTGATAAGGCCGAGAAAAGCTTGAGTCTGACCGACGAAGAGAATCAACAGGCGAGTATGAAGGAATGAGTTGACCGTGCGATGAAAAGTTTTGCCGCCTTCAGCAGAAACAACGGCAGCGATTACTTCTTATCCGACTTGTAGCTTTCCTGGAAGACCTGCGGGTTGATGTTGCCCGAACCGGCCCCTCCGCATTCGGGAATATAGCAGCTGACATCCACAAACTCACAGCTCTGCTTGCACGAGGGGCACTTTTCGGGTGGTGTCACCACATCGATGGTATTTCCGCATTTGTTGCATTTAAAAACCGCCATTTCCTTCCTCCCTGTAAGTAATGTCGTCACCATCAAATGAAAGCGCTTTAAGCCAGATTTCTGAAATATCAGAACTGGACGCAATATAACAACGCCCCTTTCAGGAATCAACTCACAGTAGCGCGGGTTGTGCCATCTGCAGACGCCTCCATCTTTCTTCTAGGCAATAACCCTTCGGTCTATTATCTTACCCCCGTCCGGCCAACGAGGGGCAATTGGCAGCCCTCCTCCGATTACGGCCACCCCTCTTCTGCAGGGTGCGGGCGGAGCATCCCCTTGGCCGCAAAGACAAACAAGACGGCCGGCCCAAGTCGTCACAGGATTCAGTGTCATGCTGGGAACCATGATCAATGTCGGCAGTATTGTTGCGGGCAGCTTGATGGGAGTGGCCGTGGGCTCGCGTTTGCCCGAGCGGGTGCGCCATATTGTGCTCAACGGCCTGGGCTTGCTGACCCTCCTGGTGGGACTGCAGATGGCTCTCGGCACCCAGAACGTCATGATCGTCCTGGGGTCGATCCTTCTGGGCGGCGTCCTGGGTGAGAGTTTGGGCCTGCACGATGGCCTCGAACGGTTGGGGGCCTTCCTCCAATCCGTGCTCGCCAAAGGTCGGAATCCGCTCTTCGGGGAGGGTTTTGTGACCGCGAGCCTGGTTTTTTGCATCGGTCCCATGGCCATTCTCGGTTCGATTCAGGACGGCATGGCCGGGGACTATCGTCTCCTGGCTGTCAAGTCGGTCCTCGACGGTTTCGCCGCCATCGCCTTCTCAGCCAGTCTGGGTTGGGGAGTGTCCCTCTCGGCCTTGAGCATTCTCCTCTACCAGGGCGGCATAACCCTCTTTGCCGCCACGTTGGCCAGAATACTCACCGAACCCATGATTGTGGAAATGACCGCCACCGGCGGACTGCTCATTGTGGGCATCAGCCTCAGGCTCCTGGACCTGAAAGATGTCCGGCTGGCCAGTTTTTTGCCCGCCCTGGTCATTGCCCCTCTTATCGTGGCGCTCCTGACACTTTTCAGCTGAGAAAAGGGCGAATATCCAATGTCCAACAAGAAATTTCCAATCATGAAGGTCGGATGAAAGCGAATATCCAATGTCCAACAAGAAATTTCCAATCATGAAGGTCGGTTTTGTGCCTCCTGGATGATACGTTCTCTTGCCTCAGGGATTGACATGGAATGACCGTCATCATCTTACTGAGTCTGAATCCTTCGGCCTTCTGCGGTTTCTTGTTCGATATTGGATATTCGCTTTTCATTCGCCTTCGGCCTTCTGCGGTTTCTTGTTCGATATTGGATATTCGCTTTTCATTCGTGGCTTTTCGGTTCGAGGACCCGGCGGATCACCTCGGCAATGCCCCTGATACTGAAGGGTTTCATCATATATTCCCGGATCCCCAGGTTGATTGCCTCCTCTTCTGTAATCAGGTCGCTGTGACCGGTATAAAGAATAATCGGGATCTCGGGACGGAGTTTCAGGATTTCTCTGGCAAGCTCGGCGCCCGTCATCCCGGGCATGGTCATGTCGGTGATGACCAGATCGAAGCGATCGCTCTGGCGGCTGAAGACCTCGAGCGCCTTGGCACCGTTGCTGACAGCGGTAATCGCATAGCCCAGCTCCTCCAGGATGTCCTGCGCCATTTCCATCAAGATGTCCTCGTCTTCGACAAAGAGGATCTGTTCCCGCCCCCGGGGGACGACCGCTACCGGGTCGGCTTTTGGTGCCGAATTCTGGTCGATAGCAGGCAAATAAACGGAGAAGACGGCTCCCGCGTTGGGCTGACTCTGCACGCGGACCATTCCCCCGTAAGCCTTCACAATCCCGTAGACCATTGAAAGGCCAAGACCCGTACCTTCTCCCTGTTTTTTCGTCGTGAAAAACGGATCAAAGATGCGATGAATGACTTCCGGCGGTATGCCGGTCCCGCTATCGCTGACCCGCAGATGCACATAACGCCCCTCAGGCAAGTCCTTATCACAGGACATCTTGTCTGGCGTCAGCCACTCATCCTTCAGGCTGATTTCCATTAATCCCCCGCGCTCGCGCATGGCATAAGCGGCATTCGTGCATAGATTGACGAGGATCTGGTGGACCTGAGTGGGGTCTGCCAGCACCAGGCTCACTTCATTGGAGATTTCTTGACGGATTTCGATCGTCACCGGCAACGTGGCGCGAAGCAGCTTGAGCGTCTCCTTGATGAGCAATTTCCCATCAACCGGCATCTTCTCCTGTTCCACCCCGCGGCTGAAAGTCAGGATCTGCCGCACCAGGTTTTTGGCACGGTCGCTTGATTTGAGGACCCGTTCCAGGTAGCCGGTGAGTTGCGGGTCCTGCAACCGGGTTTTGGTCATTTCGGTATAACCCATGATAGCGGCGAGAATGTTGTTGAAGTCATGTGCGATCCCGCCCGCCAGGGTCCCCATGGCTTCCATTTTTTGGGCCTGCCGGAGGCGGGCTTCAAGGGCATGGCGCTCGCTGATGTCCTGCACCGACCCCTCAAGGTATTGGATGTCACCCGTCCCGTTTCGCACGGCGCGCACGTTCAGGGTGACCCAGGCGATACTGCCATCTTTGCGGTAGAACTGGACTTCAAACTCCCGCGCAATCCCACTTTCGGCCACCTGGCGGAGCAGTTCGGTGCGACGTTCCGATTGGACATAGAGTTGATGGGTGATATCGGCGAATTTCGCCAGGACCTCATCGGGAGAGTCATAGCCAAGGATTCGGGCCAGTGCCAGGTTGGCACTGATCACGCGGCCCTCCGGAGTGGTCTGGAAGAGGCCCATCACCGCGTTCTCGAAAATACTCCGATATTTCTCCTCCGCCCGCGCGAGGGCCTGTTCCACCCGTTTCCGTTCCGTGATGTCGCGAATCGATTCGATGGCACCGATCATGCAACCCTTGGAGTCATGCAGCACGCTGGCTTTGCCGGAGAGGTAGGCGCCCTGCTGCCGAAGGATCGAAGTATGGACCTCTCCATGAAGAATGCGGTCCCTTTTCGTTACGTACAGGTATTGCTTTTCAATTGCCTCCTGCGGCTTCAAGGCCAGATCGATGAGGATGGGGCGGCGTTCCCCGTAGAAGGGCAGGGCGTATTCGTAATCACCCTTGCCCAGCATCTCCGCCGCGGTGATGCCCGTCATGTCTTCCATGGCCCGGTTCCAGGCAATGACCCGGCCATTGGTATCAATCACAAAAGTCGCATCAGGCAGGAAATCGATGATGTCAGCCAGTCGCTGCTGCGATTCCTTGAGGCATTCTTCCATCTCCTTGCGCTCAGTGATGTCCAGCAGCGAGGCCAGGCTTCTGGAGGTCCCCGGAATCAGCTCGATGGTGAGAAAAATATGCCGTACGTTCCCGTTCCGGTCCCGGAACCGGAATTCATAGTGGTGGCTGGCAGCCTCTGGATCAATGCGCCGCTGGATATGATGCTGTTTCATCCTTTCCAGGTCTTCCTCCACCACGAATTCGGTCCATTGCTTTTTCCCTTCGAGCTCTTCCCTGGAAAAACCCGAAAGCTTTTCGTATTCGGCATTGGCAAGTGAGATGGTGGTGTCTGCCTCAATAATAACCGTTGCCGTGCCGGTGTTTTCAAAGATGGCCCGGTAAGCGTTCTCGGACTTTCTCAGGGAGACCTCCACCTCCTGCCGGGCAGCGATTTCCCGGGTCAGCCGCTCGTTGGTTTGAGTGAGCTTCTCCATCATCTGCTTAATGGGGCTCAGGTCTCTCGATATGGCCACGCTGCCGATGGTTCTTTGCTGATGATCCTTCAATATGCTGACGGAAAGCTCAACGGGAAGACTCCCTCCATTCTCCCTTCTGATATGGATTTCATGTTTGTTGACAAACCCGTCCCGGCGCAACTGCGCCAGCATGCGGTCGCACTCTTGCGGATCGGCGTAGAGATCGAAAACCTTTCTGTCTTGATACTTCTTGATCCCCGCCCCATAGAGCGCGGCAGCCATGTTGCTCCATTTGACCAGCCTGCCGTGTTCGTCGACAATCACAATCGCGTCGGGCGAGTCCTGGAAGATACTCTCGAGATAGTCATTGGCCTTTTTGAGCTCGTCTTCCGCCCGGCGCCGCTCCAGGACCTCCTGTCGAAGTTGCTCATTGCTGCTCCGCAGCTGGCTGGTTCTGACCTCCACCAGGTCCTCGAGCTGCTCACGATATGTGCGGAGCTCCTGTTCCGCGCGCTTGCGCTCTTCGATCTCCCGGTTCAGCTGTTCATTGGTTCGCGCCAGTTCCGTACTGCGTTTTTCAAGTTCATCATAGGCCTGCTGCAGGGCTTCCTGAGAACGCACCTGGTCGGTGACATCGGTGATGGAGTAGACTACCCCCCGGTTGATATCATGTTCGTCGAAGGCTCTTCCCGAGATGAAACACGGCACCCTGCCACCATTCCTGTGGATGAGTTCATGGACCTGAGCCACGGCGCCGGCACTCTCGGCTCGACCACCCGTCATCCCGAAAAGCTGCGCGCAATATGCCGGCTCGGAACACAGGAACTCAAGATTCTGGCCGACCAGCTCGTCGACTTCCCATCCCAAAATGTCCACCAAGGCGTGATTGCACCAGACGAGCTGCTGGTGTTTCATCAGGCACAGGCCATGGACGGTGCAGCCGAGGACCGCAAGCAGCAGGTCCTGGGAGCTCTTGAGCTTCTCATGGGCGAGAGAAAGCTCTTCCGCCTGTTCCTTGATCTCTTCGAGATCAAAAATATATTCCTGCAGACCACGCCGCTGCTGCTCGTCTAATGCCAGTTTGGTTTCATCCATCATGCTACCCTGACGGTCTTTACGCTACTCTCTAGAGTCACGAGTGATGAGTTCCGAGTGCCGTGTTGTGCCCGAAGCCTTTTTGTGTGTTTCCGGGTGTCTCGAAGGGGGCATGAGCAACGGCTTCTTCCCGATAACGACAAGCCTCCCCACCATCATTGTTCCCGGGCAGGGAGGCCATCGTAGGCTCTGACTTCCCGCAGCAGTTCCGGAAAGCTGATCGGTTTGCACAGGTATTTGTCCGCACCGGCTTCAAGACCTTCCCTGATTTCGCTGGATTGCGCCTTGGCCGACAGCATCAGGATGGGAATATTCTTTGTGTGCGCATCCGCCTTCAGGCGCCGGCAGACTTCAATTCCATTCAATTTCGGCAGCTTGACATCCAGGATGATGAGATCGGGCAGGTTGGCGAGGGCCGAAGCGACGGCCTCCTCACCATCCTCGGCAGTCAAGGCCGTATAGCCGAGCTTGGTAAACTTCTTCTGCAAGTATGAATAGATGGGCTTTTCATCGTCAACTACCAGGATCTTGCTTATTGACATGTCGCAACTCCAGGCAGAGAAATCTGCAAATCCTAAAACTGTTACCTTATGGGCAGCCGTACGACAAAGACCGTGCCCTGCCGTTCTCTCCCGAGCGGAAGATCAGGGAATTGCTCCCGCGACAGGGGACTTTCACAGTGAATGCTGCCACCGTGCTCCTCGACGATGCCTTTGCTGATGGTCAACCCAAGACCACAGCCGCCAACCTTTTGAGACATCACGCTGTCAGCTTGAAAGAACTTCTTGAAGACCTCCTCCTGAGCCCAGTCGGGGATGCCATACCCATTGTCGGCAATTGAAAACACGAGCTCTCTCGCGTCTGATCGCACGTCGATCAGAATCCGGCTGCCGTCCGGGGAATATTTGATCGAGTTGCTCAGGAGGTTCACCAGGACCTGAATGATCCGGTCCTTGTCAACCGTTATCCGGGGAAGATCGACGTGAGGCTCCTGCTTGATGGTGTGGTGGCGGGCAGTGGCCAGCTCCGATACCGCCTCGACCGCCCGGTCGATGAGTTCAGCGAATGAAACCGGAGCGAAGTTGAAATCCATTTTGCGAGCCTCGATGCGAGAGAGGTCAAGGAGATCCTGAACCAGCCGGGTGAGCCGTTCAACCCCGCCCCGCACCAGGACGAGATCCTCGCGCGTCTCGTCGTCGATCTTGCCCGAATAGCCCTCCAGGATGCCGGATACGCCAAGCAGCATCGCTTGGATGGGAGTCCTCAGTTCGTGAGAGGCGATGGTGACAAACTCGGATTTCATCTTGTCCACTTCCGCCACCGATGCCGCCATTTCGTTGAACGACCGCGCCAATTGACCGATTTCGTCCCGTGAATGCACCTCGATGGACTGATTCAAGTCACCGCGACTCATGGCCACGGCCCCTTCGGTGAGACGCCTCAAGGGTCTGGTAATACCCATGCTGATCACCACCGAAACCAGAATGATGGCCAGGACTGAAGCGACGGTGATGAGGGCAATCATCGTGCGATTGCGAGACAAAGATTCCTCGATCAACTTCCTGGTTTGAACAGTGGTCGCCTCAATATCGCTGCCCTGCTGGCGAATGCTTTCCTCGATGGTAGCCCTGGTCGCATTAGCGGCCTTGTGGAATTCGTCCACGTTGGCCCCGATCGTCACATACCCAAATCCCCTCGGGGAATTCCGGTACGGCCCGGTGTAGTAGGGAATGGCAGCGTAGGTGGTAAGCTTCCAGAAACCACTCCAGAAAATCACAAAGGAACCGGAACCACCGTCTTGCGTCCCTTCATGCCACCCCTGGCACTGGGGGGCATGGTCGAGGATGCGGCAGTCCAGGCCGACGCTGCCTTCCCGGATCTGATCGATGGAGCCGCTTTTCTTCTGCGTGAAAGCTCTGAAGGGCGGAAGGGTCTGCACAAACTGGTTCAAGGCCAAGCCACTGCGCTGGTATTCCGCATAGGTTTCGCCGCTCACCCACCCCGGCACCTCGGTGCCCGTTTCCGGATCATAGCCACAAATGAAGAAATGGCGCGGATGGCAGATGCTCCGGTCGCGCACATCCCACACAAAGGCGTAGTTGCCGGCACCGGCGTCCGGCATTTCACAGAACCTTTCCTCGGTGGGCATTACATGGTCGGTGATTTCCATCAAATGGGTGTGGTCCAAAGCCAGCGTTACGTAGCCTACCTTGCTGCCCTCCTTGTCGAAAACCGGCGTTGCCCAGCGGATGATCCCCTCGAACCTTCGCCCGGCAGGGTTCTCCTCCCCCGCGTAGGCACTCTCCGGTTTCACCTTGATGCCTTCGGGCGTCTCATAAAGCCAGCCTTTCACATAGGGTCCGATGACTCGCGAGACATAGATCTCACCCTTTTGCAGGCTCCCCAGCTGCTCAAAGTAGTCTTCCGCCCGGCAATAGGTTTCCTCCCGCCTGCTGACGTTGATCAAGTTCGTCGCAATCCAGCCGTCACTCACCTTGATCAGTTCCTGACCCTGTAAATCGATGAACGTGATTTCCTTATACAGAGGCAGAGAGACTTTCTTGAAGTAACTGGGTGGTTTGTGTCTCCAGGAATGCTGATTTTCCGGGTTGCTGCTTAATCTCTCATCAGGGGCCTCGCTGGCCGATGCGGAAGACCCGGCACCCGGCAGGACGACGTCTCGGCGGGACCATCGATAGACCTCAAGATAGTTGTCCGGGTGGGGCTCAAGAGCACTCACCAGCAGAACATCATGGTCTCGTTCATAGAGGAAATCGGCAATTTGCTGGGCCAGCTCCACGGTCCTCAGTTCAATCGCCTCCGTGGATTTTGCGTCGAGCGCTGCTACGCTGTCTTCGATGGCCTGCCGGCCGATCTCTTCCGCGGCAGCCAGGTTCCTGGCTCCCATCTCTTCAGCCCTGAGAGCAGCGAGCGAGCCCGTTCTGTCCAGGTTCTGGCTGGCGATGTACCCCAGCATGAGCAGAGGCACGCTCGAGATGATCAGAAAAGAAAGCAGCAGTTTTCCCAGGATACCCATGGTTTCTCCGTCTTGGCCATACTTTACTATTATCGGACGATCGGGTCGAATACCCAAGACCCTTTTGCAGGAAGCAAAGATCGTATCTCGAATGGAAAAGCGCGGAAGAAGGCGAATGTCCAACATCGAACGAGGAATGTCGAATGTTGGAGTAGCGCGCCAATGTCCATTCTGCGGTTTCTTGTTGGATATTCGATATTCGCGTTTCGCTTTATGAGACTAAGGGGTTGCCGTTCCCAAGGGTCTGCAGGTGGTAGTAGAGACCACGCTGTTGCATCAGGACATCGTGGGTCCCCTGCTCGACGATGCGGCCGTGATCCATGACCAGGACCCGATCGGCCCGCCGAATCGTGGACAGCCGATGGGCAATCACGATGCTCGTTCGGTCGGTCAGAGCGGCCTGAATGGCCTGTTCCACCAGCATCTCCGTTTCCGAATCCACGCTGGCGGTCGCTTCATCCAACACCAGGATGCGGGGATTGCGGGCAAACACCCGAGCCAGCGCAAGGAGCTGTTTCTGGCCCGCAGAGAGATCCACCCCGCCCTCGCCGATGCGGGTGTCGAGTCCCTGGGGCAGCCGCCGGACCACCCCGGATAGTTGCGCAAGCCCCACGCTTCGCTCCAGAGCTTCGTCCGAAACATGCCGCCCCAGCAGGATGTTCTCCCTCACGCTCGCAGGCACGATGAACACCTCCTGCATGACCAGCCCAATCTGTTCCCGCAGCCAATGAGGATCAAACCGGCGCAAATCGGTTCCATCCAGACTGACGACGCCGCGGCAGGGATCATAGAAGCGTTCGAGAAGGTTGATGAGGGTAGTCTTCCCGGAACCGGTGGCGCCTACGATCGCGAGCGTCTCCCCGGAACGGATGGTCACCGTCAAATCCTTGATGACCAACCGCTCCGGTTCATAGCCGAAATCCACCCCGTTGAAGGCAATTTCACCCCGCACATCATCGGGGACCGCCGGCTCACCGGGAGTCGGCAGGGTATCCCGCAGTTCAAGCAGATGAAAGATCCTCTCCGCGGAAGCCATGGCGGATTGCACAATGGAATACTTCTGGGAAAGCTCCCGCACCGGTTGAAAAAAAAGCCGCATGTAGGCGATGAAGGCGGTCAAAATCCCGATGGTCATGTGCTCCTGCAGGATTTCCCGGCCCCCGTACCAGATGATCAGGGCAAGGGCCACGGAGCTCATCACCTCGATGAGAGGCATGAAGATCCCGAAGATCCAGATCTGATAAAAAGCCGAGCGGTAGTATCGGTCGTTCAGCTCCGAGAATTTGCCATGCGTATCCTTTTCTCTCAGGAACAGCTGAATGACCGCAATGCCTGAGACGGCTTCCTGCAGAAAAGCATTGATCGCCGCCAGGTGCGTACGCAGTTGCCTGAAAGCATCCCGACTCAAGCGGCCAAACCAGGCGGTCATGAGGAGCATGATCGGGAAGGTCAGGCAGAGCAGCAGCGTCAGGCGCCAGTTCATCCACAAGAGGATGCCCAGAATGCCCAGAAGGCGGATGCTGTCGTTGAAAAGGGTGATGATGACCGAAGTGAACATTTCATACATATTCTGAATGTCGTTGGTCAGGCGCGTGACCAGCCTCCCCACGGGATGAGCGTTAAAGAATGCGAGATTCAGGTTGATCATATGATTGAAAAGACGTTGGCGGATGGCGTGCATGATGTTCTGCCCGGTCCATTCGAGGGCGATCACCTGGCAGAAGTTGGCGATGAAACCGATGACAATCACCGCCAGGAAGATCAGGCCAAGCCGAGTGAGCCCGGTCAGGCGTTGGTCAAATTCCAGAGCGGTACCGAGGAGATAACGGTCCATGCCGACCTGGATCAGGCGCGGTACGGCAAGGCTCGCTGCCGTCACCAGGAAGGAGAGGAGCACCGCCACGATCACCCAGCGCCACTGGGGCAGAACGAACCCCACCAGGCGCCGCCAGAGCCTGACATCGCCGATCTGGCCGATATGATCGTCTTCAAAGTAACCGTAATCATGCATCATGGAATGATCTCACCTGTCATCCTCTGCTGGCGGTAGATGGTGGCGTAGAAAGGGCTCGCCGTGAGGAGTTCGTCATGATTGCCGCAGGCGACGATCCGCCCGCGCTCCATCACCAGAATTTCATCGGCATCGGCAAGAGGGGCAATCCTGTGGGAGACAATGATGCAGGTATGCCCTTTCAAGTAGCCGGCAATAGCATGGATGATGGCATGTTCCGTTTCCGTGTCCACGGCGGACAGCGCGTCATCGATGATGATGATGGGCCGCTCGAGCAGCAGTGCCCGGGCAATGGCCACGCGCTGCCGCTGGCCGCCGGAAAGCTTTATGCCCCGTTCCCCAATCCTCGTCTGATAACCGTCCTTCATCGCCAGGATCTCATCGTGGATGGCTGCCGCCCGCGCCGCGGCTTCAATTTCCTCCGGCGATGCTTCGGGTTTCCCCATACTGATATTGAAAGCAATGGTATCGGAGAACAGGACCACTTCCTGGGGCACATAGGCAATCGCTTCCCGCACCGTGCCAAGAGGCAACTCATTCACATCCAGGCCATCGAAAAAGACCGTGCCGTCGGCGACCGGGTAGAGCCTGGTAAGAAGGTGGCACAGGGTAGTTTTGCCCGAGCCGGTCCGTCCCACCAGGCCAATGAACTGGCCCGGGCGCACCTCCAGGTTGAGATCGCGAAGCACGGGCTGGGACTGATGGGGGTAACTGAAGGAAAGGTGTCGAAGCTGAATGCCGCCGGTCAAATCAGGCGTAATTGCCGAGGGCGCGCGATCCACCAGGCAGGGGCGCTCGTCAAAGAGGCCCTGAATCCTGCCGAGCGAGGTCATCCCCCGTTGAAACAGGTCGGCCACCCAACCAACGGCCATCATCGGCCAGGTCATGAGCAGGAGGTAATTGATGAAGGCGACGAAATCACCCGCCGTGAGCGTCCCCGCGATGGCCATGCGCCCGCCGTAAACGAGGACCAGCAGCAAACTGGCATTGGCGAGCAGGCCGGAAACGGGGAAAAGGGCCCCATAGATATACGAAAGCCGCAGATTGTCGTGGATATAGGTCCTGCTCGCCGCCTCAAAACGCTCGCTCTGCCCCTCCTCCTGATTGTAGGCCTTGATCAGCCGGACGCCGGAAAAGGTTGACCGGACAAACTCGGTGAGCTCGGCGAACTGTTCCTGAACCTTCTTAAACCGCCGATGCAACCGCGCGGAGAGATAACGGGTGATGATCGCCAGGAAGGGCATGGGAGCGATGGCGATGAGGGTCAGCCACGGATGGATATAGGCCATGAAGGCCATGGCGGCAACGCCCATGAAGGCCGCGTCCACAAAGGCCACCAGCCCCATGCCGGTCGCCAGCTGTACCGAGGAGAGATCGTTGGTGGCCAGGGCCATGATTTCACCCGCCGTGCGGCGTTGAAAGAAGGTGCGGTCAAGGGTCAGCAAGTGGGCAAAGAGACGGCTGCGGAGATCCGTTTCGACCAGGCGGGAGAAACCCAGCAGCATGTTGCGCCAGAGCAACCGCAGGGCGGCGATGAGCAGCGCCAGCGCGATGATGACGGCGCCGGCCGCCAGCAAACTGCGGGAAGTGGCCGTGCCGAACTGGAGGCCATCAACCGCACTCTTGATCACCCGCGGAATGACGAGCTGCAGGAAATCCACCGCCACCAGGGCCAGAAAGCCGACCGACACCTTCCAGACATAGCGTTTAAAATAGGGGGAAATGAGGCGAATCGAGCCCCATGAACGATTTGACTGGATTTGCGCTACCCTCCTTCCGGGGAAAGTGATGAACAACGAGTGACCAGCACTGAATCCAGGATCACGAGCCGGCAGCTAAGAGCTAAGAGCCAAGAGCCAAATCCTTTCCCGCCAGGAAGGCCTCCTCAAGGTAATCCGGGTGCTCCAGGACCTCCCCTTCCCGGTCCAATCTACGGTAAAGGAGAGTTCGCCAAACCTCCATATCGAGCACATCGAAGAAGTAACGGACGCTGAGGAGGGCTCCGTCAAAGAGGCGCTTCCCGCCGGTCGCGCCGACGGAGAGAAACAAACCCCGACGTTTGATTTCACCCTGACCAAAAGGGACCTTGTCTATCCAGTATTTCTTGACCCACAGGGACTGGCAGCGATCCATGAGGATTTTGGTATGAGCGCTTACTGCATAGAAGAAAATCGGTGAGGCGAGCATCAGGCCCTGGCAGGCCAGGAGCTGATCGTGAACCCGCTGGAAGTCATCCCGGATGATGCACCGACCATCCTTTTTGCAGCCATAGAGCTCGAGACAGGGTGACATCTTGAGATCGCGCAGCACGATCTCCTCGACTTCGGCCCCCGCCTGACGAGCCCCCGCCACCGCCTGTTTCAGCAACAGCGAGGTATTGCCCTGCCGCCGCGGACTCCCATAAATGGCCAGGAATGTCATTCTCTCAACCCACCCTAGAAGCTGAAGAAGACCTTTTGCAAGACCCTGGGGGTGATCCCGACCAGGTCGAGGTACATGGTAAGGCCTCCCATGAAGAACGGCCAACCTGCCCCCAGAATCATGGCCAGGTCGACATCCCGGGAACTGCCCACCACCTTTTCCCGCAGGATGAGGTCCGTTTCCCGGGCCAGATGGCTCAAGACGAGTTCCTGAATCTCTTCAAGGTGGAAATCCTTCTGACTGCTCCTCACCCAGGCCCCCTCCACTTCAGGGTCCAGCCGCTTGTCTTTGCCATCCCTGAGGTAGAATGCCGCCTTTTTCGCTTCCACCAGTCTCTTAAGGTTGGCATTCAACGGAAAGCGCTCGGGACCGAAGGCGTGGTGGAGGGTTTCGGTAACATGGCAGGCTACGGGCAGCCCCACGAGATCCAGCAATTCGAAGGGCGCCATGGGCAGTCCCAGGGCCTGGAGCGCCTCATCCACTTGCTGGAAGCTTGCGCCTTCATCCACCAGACTGAGGCAGTCCACCAGCATGCGAACCAGCAGCCGATTTACCAGAAACGCCGGAGCGTCTTTGACCGGGACCCCGGTCTTGCGTAGTTTGGCTGCCAGGTCGAACGCCGTCGCCAGCGTCAGCTCATTGGTCTGTTCCGCCCGGACGATTTCCACGAGGGGCATGACGGCCACGGGATTAAAGAAATGCAGCCCCACCACCCGCTCCGGGCGCTGGAGGTCCTTTGCCATTTCTGTGACACTCAGCGATGAAGTGTTGGTGGCGAGCACAGCATCGGGCTTGAGCAATGGCTCTGCCTCGCCAAACACCTGCTGTTTGACGTCCATGCGCTCGAACACCGCCTCGATGATCAGGTCGCACTCCGAAAAATCCCGGTAGTCCAGCGTTCCCTTAAGGAGGCTGGCCAGATAACGGGCCTTTCCCTCGCCGACTCTCCCTTTTTCCACCAGTCTCCGCAATTCCTGGTGGACGAAGGCACAGCCCTTATCGACCAATTCCTGGCTGATATCTTTCATTACCACGGGCACGCTCAGCCGATAGACGAAAAGATGGGCAAGTTGAGAGGCCATGAGGCCGGCGCCGATGATCCCCACTTTATTGACGGCCTTGGGCTTCACCTCCGGCACCACATTCAGCTTTTTGGCATAGCGATTGACCAGATCGAAGGAGTAGATGGCCGCTTTGCACTGGCGGGATTTGATCAGATCACCGAGGGCCTTGTTCTCCTCTTCGAAACCCCGTTCGAGGTCCCATTCGCAGGCCCCGGCAATCAGCTCCAACGCCCGGTAGGGAGCCGGGGCCGCCCCGTGGACCCGCCCGTCCACGAAGGCCCTGGCTTGCTCCATGAGGCCTTTGAGCCCCTCTACCGGCAGGGGCGCACGCTCCACGACCACCTTGCCGGCAATGACATCCTGCAGGAACTGCAGGGATTCATCAAGGAATTCCGCCCCGTCGTACAGCCGGTCCGCCAGGCCCAACTGGAATGCCGTCGGGCCGTTGATCATCCGGTTCTGGTTCAGGGCATTGAAAATGATCAGCTGCAGCGCCTTCTCCGGACCCAGCAGCCTGGTCGTCAGCGTACAGCCCCCCCAGCCGGGGATGAGTCCGAGGAAGCACTCGGGGAAACCGATGGCCTGTGCACTCTGATGCACCGTTCGATACCGGCAGTAGAGCGCAATTTCGAGCCCCCCACCCAGGGCCACGCCGTTGATGGCCGCCACCGTCGGCAAGGGCAAATCCAGAATCCTTTTCATCACCATGTGGCCCAGCCGTCCCACTTGGTAGCCCTGCTCGAAGGTGGTGATGAAGGGCACTTCGGTGAGATCGGCCCCCGCGGCAAAAATGTAGGGCTTGCCGGTCAGGAGGAGTCCGCGCACCTCCTTCTCTTCGGCGATCCCATCCAGGGTCTCGCTGAGCGAGTGCAGGGCAGCTTCATTGAAGGTATTGGGGCGTCGGTAGTCCTGCCCATTGTCCATGGTCACAATGGCAATTTTTCCCACCGGCGAGTCATAGAAGCGATTGAAAAAAAGGGTTGTCGGTTCCGCCATGGCATCTCCCTCTTAGAAAGTGCTGAGTGCTGAGTGCTGAGTGCTGAGTCCTGAGTGCTGGGTCCCGAGCACCGACTGCGCACCAAGCGGCCACCAGCCGACCGCCAAGAACCAAGGGCTGACAGCTATGAGCCATGAGCTATGAGCTACCCAGGTTTTCCCAGATGGCTGAGCCTCCCTGGCCCAGGCCCACACAGAGGGTGGACAGGCCGTAGCGGACTTCGGGATGCGCCGCGAACAGATGCAGCAGGTGCAGCACCAGGCGCGGCCCCGACGCTGCCAGGGGATGACCGAAAGCAATAGCCCCGCCCAGCCGATTGAGGCGTTCGTCATCGGGCATCTGCAAGCCGAATTCCTTCATGAATACCAGGCATTGCACGGCAAAGGCTTCGTTGATTTCGATCAGGCCGATGTCTGCCATGGAGAGCCCCGTTCTGGCAAAAAGCTTCCTGGTCGCGGGCACGGGACCATAGCCCATGATTTCCGGTTTGACTCCGGCGTAAGCATAGCCCACCAGGCGCATCCTGGGCACCAGGCCCAAATCCGTGGCCCGTTCTTCACTCATGAGCAAGAGCCCGCACGCGCCGTCGTTCAACCCCGAGGCGTTGCCCGCCGTTACCCGGCCCTGCGCGCGAAAGGGCGTCTTGAGCTCTCGCAGACCCTTCATGCTGGTCTCGGGGCGGGGCTGTTGGTCCCGGTCGGCCACCACCCACCCGGCCCTGCTATATACGGTCATGGGGACGATCATCTTGCGGATCGCCCCGTCCTCCCAGGCTCCGGCAGCCTTTTGCTGTGACCGCAAGGCGTAGCCATCGGCGAGGTCCTTGGTTATTTCGGGAAACAGGTCGTGCAGGTTTTCCGCTGTCTTGCCCATGGCCAGGGCATCTTCCGAGGCAATCCGCTCAGCCAAAAAACGAGGATTGGGGTCGGCAGTGACACCGATGGGATGATGGCTCAAGTGCTCCACCCCCCCGGCAATGGCAACATCGCAGGCCCCGAGAGCAATCTCGGAGGCGGCCGTCGTCACCGCCGTCAGGCCGCTCGCACACATCCGGTCAATGGAAAAACCGGCGCAGCTCTCGGGCAACCCGGCCAGGAGGGCGGTGGTCCGCCCCATGGTGAGCCCCTGGTCCCCCTCCTGAAAGGTGGCTCCCCAGACATTTTCTTCGACCATTTCCGGCTTAACCTCCGGGTTGCGCCGCAGCAGTTCGCGAATCACTTTCACCACCATGTCGTCCGCCCGCGTCAACCAGAAGAAGCCCTTTTCCCCGGCCCTCCCGAAAGCCGTACGCACTCCATCTACCACGACTACATCCCTGACTTTCATGCACACTCCTGAATGGCTGTATGGCTCTTGGCACTTGGCTCTTGGTTCTTGGTTCTTGGTTCTTGGTTCTTGGCTGGCATCTCCCCTGCAACCCCTAATCACCCATTACCCCCCACCAGCCCTAGCCCTTCACTTTTCACTTTTCACTCTTCACTCTTCACCCCTCACCTACCCCAGGGCGAAGCCGTGCTCGGGCATTTCCAATGGCGTCTTGTCGCTGTTCATGATGGCGCGGGCCCGTCCGTGCGCCTGAGTCAGCACCTGGTTGATGAAAAAGCGGGCGGAGGCGATTTTCCCAAAATAGAAGGCCGCACTGCGGTTGTTTTCCAGGATATCCTGCCGGGCTTTGGCATCCTGGGCACGGTGGTCCCGGTAGATTTCCTGGAGTCTCCGGTCGGCCAGGCAGGCCTGCCACAGCAGCAAAAAACCCATCACCACATCGCCGCACAGATCGAGATAAGGCTTGGCATAGAGGAGCGGCACGTGAAACTCGTCGGTCATCCCTTTCAGGGCGAAGAACTTGGTCACCTGGATGACGCTTTCCTGCGCCTCTTCATAGATCGGGACCAGCTCGCGCAGATGGTAGTTGCCGCGGATCTTTTCGAGAATGTCGGTGAGTGCCGCCAGCGCATTCTTGAAAAGCTGCCCGCGCTTCAGGGCCAGCTTGCGGCCCACCAGGTCCAGGGCCTGGATCCCGTTGGTGCCTTCATAGATCGAGGCAATCTTGCAGTCCCTCAGCAACTGTTCCACGGGGTAGTCCGCGATATAGCCATATCCCCCGTAGACCTGGATGGCCGTTTCACACACGCGGAACCCCAGGTCACTGCCCACGGCCTTGCAGATGGGAATCAACATATCCACGTAACCTTGAAAGCGCTCTCTTTCTTCATCCGAGGGGGCAACCCGGACCCGATCGAGGCAGTAGGCGGCGAGATAGAGGAGCGCGCGCAGGCCTTCGGTGCTGCTTTTCATGAACATGAGCATCCGGCGGACATCAGGATGATGGATGATGGGCACCCGAGGAGCGTTGGGGTCTTTCATCCGTTCCACGGGAGCGCCCTGGTGCCGTTCCTTGGCATACTGCAGCGCGTGCAGATAGGCGGTGCTGGCGTGGGCCAGACCCTGCATGCCCACAAAAAGCCGGGCTTCATTCATCATGGCAAACATGATCCGCATGCCGGCATGTTCCCGGCCCAGCAGGTAACCGATACAGCCGCCGTTTTCCCCGAAATTGAGGGTGCAGGTCGGCGAGCCGTGGATGCCCATTTTGCGCTCAATACCGGTACAGGCAACGTCATTGTCCACAAGGCGGTCATTCTCGGCATAGCGCAGGCGGGGCACCACAAAGATGGAAATCCCCCGTACTCCTTTCGGCGCGCCGTCAATGCGGGCCAGCACCATGTGGACGATATTCTCCGTAAGATCGTGCATGCCCGCCGAGATGAAGATCTTCTGGCCCGAGATCCGGTAGGTGCCGTCATCGAGGCGGGTGGCACGGGTACGGAGATTGCCGACGTCGCTCCCGGCCTGAGGTTCCGTCAGACACATGGTGCCCGCCCACTCTCCGGCGAACAGCTTGAACATATAGCGTTCCTGGAGCTCCGGCGCCCCATATTCCTGGAGCAGGCGACCGGCGCCGTGCGTCAGGCCGGGGAACATCAGCAAGGACCAGTTGGCGGCCCCGAGAAATTCGATGCAGGAGTGACCCAGGACCACGGGAAATCCCTGCCCTCCCACTTCCGGGGGATCGCTGATGGCCAGCCATCCGCCTTCACAGTAACGCTGATAGGGTTGATGAAAGGCGTCCGGAACCCGAACCACTCCTTCCTCGAACCGGCATCCCTGCCGGTCCCCCTCGCGATTGGCCGGGAGGAAATCCTTTTCCGCAAGCTTCTCGACTTCCTGGAGCACCATGTCGAATAGCTCCTGAGAGAGGTTGCCATAAAGCGGATATTTGCAGAGCTCTTCAATGTGCAGCTGCTCATGAAGGACAAATTTTACATCCCGCTCATCGACAAGCAGTTTCATCCCTGTTCCCTCCTGCCGCACCCGCGCGTGATGATAGGCAATAATCCAGACGAGTACTCTCTGTTAAGGACCAAATTGCTTTTGATTATAGCATTTTGATTGTATGTTTGATACTCGTTTTGTCTGTCCGGTGAGTCTCATGCCTCAATAGCCAAGGAAGGGCAACTTATGAAGATCACATGTCTGGGAGCGGCACGGTGCGTGACGGGGTCCTGTTTCCTGATCGAAGCAGAGAAGAAGTACCTGGTGGATTGCGGTCTCTTTCAGGGGGGGAAAGAGATGGAGCAGCGCAATCGCGACACCTGGGGATTCCAGCCCGGCGAGATTTCGGCACTCTTTCTGACCCACGCTCATATCGATCACTGTGGTCGCCTGCCAAAACTGGTAAAAGACGGGTTCCGGGGAAAGATCTATACCACGCCGCCCACCGCCGAACTCGCCAAGATCCTGCTGCTCGACGCCGCCCATATCCAGGAGATGGAATCCGACCTGCAGTCCCGTAAGAACCGCCGGCGAGGCTACTCCGACATCCCACCCCTTTACACCACCGCTGACGCCGAGGCCTGTTTCCCGCTCTTCGAGGTCATTCCCAAAGACAAACAGGTCAGTATTGACGACACCCTCCAGGTGAGCTTCCGCAATGCCGGCCATATCCTCGGCTCATCCATCCTGGAGATGTGGAACGGTGCGGGGACGGCAGCCCACAAAGTGGTCTTTTCGGGCGATCTGGGACGCAAGGACCAGTTGATCCTCCAGGACCCCCAGACCATCTTGACCGCCGACATGCTTTTCGTTGAATCGACCTACGGCGATCGCAACCACAAATCCTTTGAAGCCAGCCGGGAGGAGCTCATCGAAGCCATCCACCACAGCTATCGCCTGAAGGAGAAGGTGATCATTCCGGCTTTTGCCGTGGAACGGACCCAGGAACTGCTCTATGTGATCGGCGAATGCTTCCGCA
>CAZDKX010000010.1:0-36600 GCA_964505935.1 uncultured Syntrophobacteraceae bacterium | reverse complement strand
GCTCTTAGAGGCTGTCCAAAATTAACTGACACTCATTTCAGCCTTTTTCAAACCACGAAGCACACGAAGAAATCACTTCGTGTGCTTCGTGCTCTTCGTGGTAAAGAGATCACTTGTCCTTGGACGACTCCTCAGCTGTTGGCTGCTGGCTCCAGACTTTTGGTCCCCTCCTCACAACACCCCTCATCTCTCATCACTCGACACTCATCACTCATTCCCGATACCCATGAGCAATGGGGTTGCGCCTGCCCATGCCGAAGGCTTTGGTGGTAACCCGCAGGATCGGCGGTGCCTGCCAGCGTTTGTATTCATTGCGGTCGACGTGTCTGATTACCCAGTGCACCAGATCGGGGTCCCAACCCTGGGCCATAATTTCTTCAGCGGGCAGACGCTTTTCCACGTAGGCTGCCAGGATGGCATCGAGGATTTCGTAGGGGGGCAGGGTATCCTGATCTGTCTGATTGGGGCGCAGTTCCGCGGACGGCGCTCTGGTCAAGGTCCGCTCAGGAATCCACCGATACCGTTCGTTCAGCTTGCGGGACACCTCGTAGACCATGGTCTTCGGAACATCGCCGATCACGGCCAAGCCACCGTTCATATCACCATAGAGCGTGCAGTAGCCGACGGACACCTCCGACTTGTTGCCGGTGCTGAGGAGCAGGCGGTTGAATTTATTGGAAAGGGACATGAGAATGAGACCGCGCAGCCGGGCCTGGAGGTTTTCTTCCGTTACATCCGGCGGCACGCCGGCAAAGGCCGGCGCCAGCGTATCGAGGGCCGTGGCAAAAAGGCTGTCAATGGCGACCACCTCGAAGGCAATCCCCAGACGAGCCGCCAATTCCCGAGCATCATCGAGGCTTTCCGGGGCGTTGTAGGGGCCCGGCATGCCCACCCCCAGCACATGCTCCCGCCCCAGCGCCAGCGTTGCCAGGCAGGCCACCAGAGCCGAATCAACTCCTCCGCTCAAGCCCACCACCGCTCTCTGAAAGCCGGTCTTGCGGGCATAGTCCCGCAATCCCAAAACCAGCGCTTCGACCACTTCCTCGGGAGGACCCAGAGTACCCTGGTGGAAATCACCCCGGTACGTTTTTGTATCGTAACAAATCATGTCCTCCCGAAAATCTGCGCCGCACGCTGCGAGCCTTCCCTGCTGATCCCAGACCATGCTGTGGCCCTGAAAAATGAGCTCGTCGTTGCCCCCCACCTGATTAACATAGATGATCTGCTGATTTGACCGCAGCGCGTGGGTTCGCAGGAGATCACCGACCCAGGAGGCCTTCCCCACGTGATAGGGGGAGGCGGAGATATTGATGACGATGTCAACCCCGGCCTGCCGCATCTCTGAGACGGGATCACAATGATAGAGCGGCCGCGGCAGGTAATCGGCGACATTCCAGATGTCTTCGCAGATGGTAATCCCCAGGCGCTCGCCTTTGAAATCAACGGTAGCAGAGCAAATTCCCGGCTCAAAGTAGCGCTCTTCGTCGAAAACGTCGTAGGAAGGCAACAGCCGTTTATGAGCCTGGGCAATCAGCTTGCCGTCGGCGAAGAAGAGCGCCGTGTTGCGATAGGGCTTGCCGGGCGCCGCGCTATTCTCTGACACAGCCCCACAGATGACCCCCATGCCGGCGCTGGCCTCCTGAATCCGAGCCCAAGACCTCAGACTGGCGCGCACGAAGCTCGGTTTGTCGAGCAAGTCGCGCGGAGGATAACCGAGCAGAGCCATTTCGGGGAAGACCACCAGGTCACAGCCGGCCCCCCTGGCTTGCTGAATGAATTCCTCGATCTTTTTCACATTCCCTGAAAAATCCCCAATCAAGGGATCGGTCTGTACCAGCGCTACCCGCATTCTTCAAACCCCAATGCCGGGTCGAGGCCCGGCTCGTATCACTTTTCGATCATGATCCCTGATTCATACCGATGGTTGAGGCGCGCCCAGAGGCACCGCGTCCAACCCCCATATTATTCGCGCATGATTTGGCATGGTGATTCACCGAGCAAGATCCATTCCAGCTCCCCCAATCTACTTCGCCGGAAGCTCTGGATCACCCTGTTTCCGCATCTCCGCATCTCCGCCTCGCCGCGTCACTCTGCTTCCGCGTCCTCCTCTACCCCGGAGTCTTGGCACGAAAACGTCGCGGATCCACGCCATATTTGCTAACTTTGTACTGAATGATCCGTTTGGTAGTGCCGAGTAGCCGCGCCGCCTGAGACTGATTGCCGCGAACATCCTTGAGCGCATCGGTGATGAGGTCTCGTTCAAAGGCCCCCACCAGCGCCTCGAGTTTCCCGCGACTCACATTTTGCATCTCTTCCGGCTTCATTTGCAGCGTCGGTGGCAGTTGCCGGGCGTCGATGGCTTCTCCCGCGGCGAGCAGCACCGCCCGTTCGATGCAGTTTTCCAACTCCCGCACATTCCCCGGCCAGTGGTAGGACATGAGCAGGTCGATGGCGCTGGTGGAAATCCGCTTCACGTCCTTGCCGAATTCCTGAGCGTACTTGAGAACGAAGAAGTCGGCGAGCATCAGGATATCGGGCCCGCGGTCGCGAAGCGGCGGCAGGAAGATAGGGAAGACGTTGAGCCGATAGAAAAGGTCGGAGCGAAAGGTTGCCGTCGCTACTTCTTTTTCCAGGTCCTTGTTGGTAGCGGCAATCACCCGGACATCAACCTTGACCAGGCGTGATGACCCAAGAGGTTGAAACTCACGGTCCTGGAGGACGCGCAAGAGTTTGGCCTGCGCGATGGGAGACAATTCTCCCACTTCGTCCAGGAAGATGCTGCCCGCCTGAGCCTCTTCGAAGCGACCGCGCCGCCGGGTGATCGCCCCCGTGAAGGCGCCTTTTTCATGGCCGAAGAGCTCGCTTTCGAGCAGCGTGTCGGGCATGGCCGCGCAATTGACCTGAACCAGAGGCCCTTGATGGCGGCGGCTGTTTTCGTGAATCGCTCGTGCGACCAGCTCCTTGCCGGTCCCCGTCTCGCCGTGAATCAAAACCGTGGTGTTGGTATCGGCCACCTGATCGATCAGGCGCAGCACTTCCTGAATCACTTTCGACCGACCGATGATGCTGGTCTTGGGCCGCCTGGCCTCCGCCAGCATGCGCCGCAACCGGCGATTCTCCTCCTCGACCACCCGGAAATGCACCACCTTGCCGAGCAATTCGGCGACGGCCCCGAGGATTTCGACCTCCCGGTCCAAATCATCCACCTGATGAGCCAACTTATCAGCCGAAAGCACCCCAACAACTCGTTCCTGATAAAAGATCGGCACGCAGAGAAACGCCAGTTCCCCACGATTGAGCGATTTGCGGGCGCCGGTGCGATCCAGGAACAGCGTCTCATCACCGAGGTTGGCGACGGCCATGGGACGCCCCGTTTGCGCCACCTTCCCGGTGATCCCCTCGCCGGGCTGATAAGAAATCTTCCCCGCCTCGAAAGCCACCCCCCGGGCAACGTCCAGCAGGGCCTGGCCGGTCTGCAGATCGAGGATGGAAATCATGCCGCGTTCCATCCCCAGCCAGGTGCTCAGGATGTCGAGCGTCTGCTGCAGCTGATCCTTCAGCTCGTGCAGGCGTGACAGCACCCGGGCAATTTCATGCAGCGCCCGCAACTCCAGATAGCCAAAATGTGCACTCGTGGTAGTCAAGCTCTTCACCTCTGTTTGCGATTCTCAGCGGTGATACCGTATTACAACAAAAATGTCACGAAATTAGTTTTCAAGGAAGAAGATCATGAAGGGATTGCTTGCAGGCTTGATGGTGTTGTTATCCATCAACGGCGCCCGCTGCCGCCAATCGGACCAAGGAAGGGCGGGCGAAGAACCGTCCGGTGGAACTGGTGGAGCAACGAGATCATAAGAGGTCAGGAAGCTGCCCTTTTTATCCCGGCTGGTGCTCGGGTTTGAGCAGATCAAAGACCGTCTTGACGGGGTTGAAGGTAATCCTGGGAACTTCCACGATCACGGTCAGCCACCCGGCCATCGCGCCGTTCCACAGTCCCGGCAATTCGAGGGCCTTGATGCTTCTTCCCTCGACGGACTTCCTGGAAATGAAGACGGCGTGGGGATCAACGTAGTCTTTGAGGGCAAACGGCTCCCCTTCATGGTTGCGAATCGCACAAACGAGGTCCACGGGATTGAAATGGGTCGATGAATTCCAGATCCCGAACTGCTCCGGGGAATTGACATCCACCTGGGCTTTCTCCACAATCTGCAGCGAACAAGCGCCTGTTGCTTCCTTGACCCAAAAGGGCGCCCCACCCGGCTCACCCACGTTCTGCACCACTCCGCAAACCCTCAGAGGTCGGTCCAACCGGTTGAGTAGAATGGCATGCCGTTCACCAAGGGACTGCTCTCCACAGGATGCGGGGAATTGCACCAGGAGCTCCTCGCGCGCGAAAGCTTCCGCCCGTTCCACCGACTCCTCGGAGATGCCCGCTTTCAAGAGCCGCACCCAGTAGTGAACGGCCTCTTCCAGCGAAACCAGATACCCCCCCAGCACCCGCTTCCAGAAACCGAGGACATCCTTGAAGCGATCATGAATGACGTTATCGACATTCTTGATGTAGACCAGGTCCCCGTTCAGGTTTTCCAGGTTGTCGAGGAGCGCTCCATGGCCCCCGGGTCGAAACAGCAACCGCCCGAAGCGGTCCCGAAAGAGCCGATTGCGCATGTCGGCCGCAACGGTGTGGGTGGAAGGCCGCTGATGGGAAAATTGCACATGATAACTCACCCCATAACGCGCCTCATAACTGGGCCGGACCTCCTCAAAGAGCTCCCCGAAACGGTCTTCATGCTCCGGGGGCACGGTAAAGTGGATGCGGCAGGTCCCCTCGCCACTGGCCACATAATGGACCGCCTCTTCGAGGTGTTCCTCAAAGGCCGTGCGACAACCTTCCGGATAGCAGTGGAACTTCAGCAGGCCTTTGGGCAGGCTCCCGTAGTTCAGACCGAGATCGCTCAGGAGATAGTCCAAAAGGGTGCGGTATTCATGGGCAACGATGAGCCGCGAGAGCTCCAGACCATCGGCGGCCAGGGCTGCTTCGAGGTCTCCCCGGAAAGGAAAGTGCTCTAACCCGTCGAGGAATTTCAGAAAATCGCAAGCCACAGCCACCCCGTATTTTGCCTTCCGATGAAGCTCGTGGGGCTCCAGGTACTGGGGCAGCTGATAGATTTGCAGGAGGGACTGGAACATTCTGCTGGCAGCCCCGGAGGCCGGCACAAATTTCAGGAACCGACCCTGCTGCGCAGCTCTTTGGTGGCAGGCGAGATAACTTTCGCACGCCGCGGCGTCCAGCCGATGAATCCCATCGCCCGGCGTGCACGGCCGCTGCAGGCAGATAAGCGAGGAATTCCTCCGGAACAGTTCGAGCTGCGCCCGCACTTGGGCCTCATCGATTTCCAAGGCGTGCATCTGCTGGAGATCTGCTTCCTTGAAGCGCAACTTTTCCATCTCAACCATCCGGCCAGGTTGTCACGAGGAGCAATGCCGAGATTTCGCCCGGCTTGCAGCAAGGAAAAGCTTTATCCTCTGGTGCCTTTCAATGCAATCAAAAAAAGGACGGGCTGGGCGGCCCGTCCCTGCGGTGATACGACCGGTCACACGTGATGACGGCAGGTTTTGATGCCGCCCCCAAAGGGCTGTCGAACTGCTGAAAATTGCTCGCATACCCCGAGGGAGCTTGCGGAAGTGGCGGCTAATTCATAAAGGTCTCGATCTTGGCACTCGCCTTCAGCTGGCCGATATACTGGACCAGCTGCTCGTTCACCTTTTGCTGTTTCAAATAGTCGTCGAGCTTGCCTTTGATTTCGTCGTAGGAGATGGTCGAGGCCTCCTTCTTTTCCGCGACCTTGATCAGGTGGTAACCGAACTGAGTCTCCACCACATCGCTCGTGGTCCCCGGTTTGAGACTGAACGCCGCCTCCTCGAAAGGTCCCACCATCTGCCCTCGCTGGAAGAAGTTGAGATCGCCCCCATTGGCACTGCTGGGGCATTCCGACGTCTCTTTTGCCAGGGCTGCGAAATCCTCCCCCTTCTTCGCACGTTGCTGAATGGCGGTGATCCGTTCACGCGCCTTGGCTTTGTCTTCCGCGCTGGCATTGGGCTCGACCTTGATCAGTATGTGGCTGGCGCGGACGCTCTCCGGCGCCTTGAAGAGCTCCGGATGGCTGGCGTAGAAGGCCTTGGCTTCCTCGGGAGTGATGGTCACTTTGGCAGCCACCTGCTGATCGATCAACTTGCGGATGCCCAGGTCCTGCCGCAGTTGGGTTTGGAGATCAGCCTCGGTGAGATTCATCTTGCTCAGGGTGTCGGTGAACTCCTTCTCCGTGGAAAATTTCTGTCTCAAGCCGGCAATCTGCTGGGTGACTTCGGCGTCGTCAACACTGATCCCCTGCTTTTTGCTCTCCTGCTTGAGCAGTTCACGATCCACGAGACCCTCCAGGACTCGTTTCTTCATTTCCGAGGCGTCTTCCGGGCTTGACGCTTGCCCGCTCATGGCCATCTGCCGTTCAAACCGACTCATTTCAGAATCATATTCCCCGCGAGTGATCACGGCACCGTTGACCGTTGCCACTTTTTCCTTGCTCGCCCCCGTGTTGGCCATCGTTGCCTTCTCCTTCTTCGATTCCGCGCCGGCGGCAGCGGGGACCTTTTCTTTCTTCGCATCCTTCTCCCCAGCTGCAGCGCCAACCGAGACCTCAAACGAGGCTAGAAGCAACAGGACCAAAATCCCACCAACACCCATCAGCCATTTTCTTCTCATTATCGAGCTCCTAAGAAACATGTGAGGCAAAAAAACAACCCACAAAGGCTGGGAACATCCTTCGTGGGCCGACCATCTTGACAGGTCCCGGCAGTAACCGGCACCGAAAGAGACTCTCAGAAGACCTTTCGGACGGCACTATAGCCCTCAAAAACGCGAGGGTCAATCCCACTTTTATCATCTTCAAGCTGCCTGATAAGCCACGTTGATTCATATCCAGTCGATCTTTACCTTGTGTTCGATCTTTTTGAACTCGGGATCGCCGGTGACGATGACACCGTCGTATTTGACAGCGGTCGCTGCCGCAAAACAATCAGCGTACGAAACGGCAAACTCCGCCTTGATTTGTGAGGCTACCTCGATGATTTCCCACGAGGGCAAGACCCGCTCGATGGCCAGGGCCGTGAACTGTTCGAGGAAACGCCTGGCCGGTTCAAGGCCCAGTTTTCTGATGGTGATATAGAAGATCTCGCCCAGATTGACCTCGTTGATGTAGGACTGAATGGTTCCCTCTTCCGAAGCCTTGAGAAGTTCCTCGACCTTGTCTGCCCCCGCTTCGTCCTGGGCAAACCTCAGGACCGCGTGGGAATCAAACACGACGCTTCTCATCGATGACGTCATCCTCCTTTCTTTCCGCCAGGAGCTCCGCGGCGAGCGATGTGTCAGCCCTGAGCATCCCTCTCAAGGCCTTTACCGGCTCCTCCGGCATCGGTACAAGTTCCGCATGCTGGCCTACGACCCGCAACAAGACTCTTCTCCCCGGGTTGATGCCCAGTTGGTCACGAATCTCTTTTGGGATCACAATCTGCCCCTTGGACGATGTCTTTACCACCGGCATAATGTTTAACCTCTCATGTGCAGTTTTACCTGTTCAAGAGCAGTTTAACTCAATCTGGAAAAGTCGGAAATAATTTCGTTTGCGGCACACTGCGGGCACAAAAGTCCAGGATATGCCCATACACTTGGAGCCTGTCTCATCCTGCGCGAGTGGGCACTTGTAAAAGAGCTGAATGATTGATAGAAAGCGATGCCTTTCGAGTAGTCTCGCCATGATGAGGCAAGGCACGGATGCAGTGTTTATCCGGATCGGAGAACTGAGGAGGTCTTCACCCCCATGAGCAAATACCTGATGGTCGATATTGGCGCCGGCACCATGGACATTCTGTGGTTTGATCTGGCATCCGGGCAGCACTTCAAGGCGGTGGCCCGCTCGCCGGTACCGTTGCTCGCCGAGGAAATCGCCGCGCTCCCGGGCAAGCTGCTGGTCACTGGCGGCGAGATGGGCGGAGGGCCGGTGACCGGCGTGCTCAAGGACCGCGCGCAGCGCGAAGAAGTCTTCATTTCGCAGGCTGCGGCCCGCACCCTCTCCCACGATCTGGACAAAGTTGCGGCGTGGGGCCTCACCGTCCTTCCCGATGATGAGGCTGAGGCCATGCGTCGGGACCCTGCCTACCACCACGTGGTGTTGAGCGACCTGCCGTGCGACCGCCTCCGGGAGATCCTGGAAGGATTGGGTGTTCCCTTTGCGTTCGAGGTGGTGGGCCTGTGCGCTCAGGACCACGGGATGCCGCCGGCCGGGGTCTCTCATCTCGACTATCGCCATAACCTCTTCAAGGCTCGCCTGGATGAGGCCCCCTACCCTCACGCCCTGCTCTATCATAAGGATGAAATCCCGAAGACGTTCAATCGGCTGCGCTCGCTCGCGCGCAGTGCCGGACAGCTGCCCACGCAGGAAATCTACGTCATGGACAGCGGCATGGCCGCCATTCTCGGGGCGTCCATGGATGTCCAGGCGGATGGGAAGGAGCGCATCATGGTCCTCGATATCGCCACGTCCCACACGGTCGGCGCCGCCCTCGAACAAGGTGAACTGGCCGGCTTCTTCGAATATCACACGCGGGACGTCACCGTCGAACGGTTGGAAACCCTGGTCGCAGAGCTGGCCGAGGGCAGGCTTGCGCATGAGCAAATCCTCGCCGAAGGGGGTCATGGGGCATACCTGCGCAAGACCCTCGGGTTTGCCTCCCTCGAACTCATCCTCGCCACCGGCCCGAAACGGCGCCTGCTGACAGGGTCCAACCTGCCCCTGACCATGGGCTCGCCGCTGGGCGATAACATGATGACCGGGGCCGTCGGCTTGCTTGAAGCCATCCGCCGCCGCCAGCACCTGCCGCCTGTCATTTACCTTTGATCCAGCCGCGGAGTACTGTTATAAGACTTCCCGTCCTGAGCAACCTCGCGGGGGCTGAGTGCTGAGGGAATGAAAAGGGTATCCCTCAGGAGCCTTTTTATCGTTTGCGCAGATTGCCGGAAAATGGCAATTTATGCTCGAGAAGGTTGAAAATCTTCGTTATTGCTCGTGCTTTGTTTGTTGGGTTTCGTTGTCACTCAACCCAACCTGCGCTTCACTTCCCGTCCCGAGCAGCCGTACGGGTGCTGATTGATGGGGGCGGGGGGCTGGGGGACAGTGAAGACGGTATTCCTGAGGGGGCTTTTCATCGTTTGCGATGATGGCCGGAACATGGCAATTATACGTGAATCTCGCATCTTCTTGCAGGCGATCGGCTGGGGAATCACGCGTTGAGAGGAGAAGGAGCATGGTGAAAGTCATTAGGGCAAGTCTCGTGGGCATGATGATCATCCTCGCGGTTGGCCTTGGCGGTTGTTGCGGAGGAGGCTCAACGGTCAAGACCGAATCCACCACCACCACGACCACCCTGGGTGACGAACTGAAAGCCCTCAAGGACGCCTATGATCAGGGTATCATCAGCGAACACGAATATAATGCGTCGAAAGAAAAGCTCATAAAGCAGCGAACCGAAACCAAATAGTCGGAAGAGTGGTGAGCGCCTCACAACGGCCCGTTTCAACGCCCTTGTGGCCAATCCGCCGGATTGTCAAGAGCGGGGTGGGACTATGCCTGCTCATCGTCCTGGCTGTTTTGGCTGGATCAGACGTCGTCAGGGCCTCGGACACAGGGATGAAAGGACCCCGGACCAAGTCTCATCAGCCGTCGCCCCAGGAAGGTCCCACCTCAAGTGTGGAAGCGGCCTTCCTCGGGGCCATCAGACTATATCAGATGCGCCTTTCCCCCATCGGCGGCCCCGATCGATGCGGTTTTCGCCCCAGCTGCTCCACCTTCAGCACCATGGCGATCAAGGAAGAGGGCCCACTGGTCGGCCTCCTGATGACCGCCGACCGCTTGATCCGCTGTCATATCTGGAAAAAGCCGGGGGCCGACTATCCTCTGCTCCCAAACGGCAAGCTCTATGATCCGCCTTCCAGGAACCTGCTGTGCGAACCATGAAGCCATTGTTCAGCATGTTCCTGGCAGTCGCCTTTTTTGGCGCTCTACCGGTTTCGCCTTCCCGCGCCGAAAGCGGCGTGTTCCTGACCGAAAGCGTCCAGCTCAAGGTAGCCGACGCCTTCATGGAAGAAGGCGAGTATTACCGGGCGGTCACGGAGTACAAGAGGTTTCTGATCCTCTTTCCCGACTCGGACCGCGCGGACTATGCCCTTTTCAGGACCGGCCTGGCCTGCTACCAGGGGGAAGAATACGAGGCCGCTGTCAGGTCCTTCAGCGCCCTTCGGGAACGCTGTCGGCTGAGCGGCTACGCGTCCCGGGCGTACTATTTTGAAGGTCTGGCTTATTGGAAGAGCAAGCAATATGGGGAAGCCCGGAAAGCCTTTGAGGGTCTCGTCCGGACCTATCCGGATTCCGAGTCGGCCCCCCTGGCGCTGGTGGCTTCGGCCATGCTCGCCCTCGAACAGGACCATGTGACTACCAGCAGGAGCGGCCTCCAAACCCTGATCGCGGCCTATCCCGACTATCCCCTTTCGCCCAAGGCCGGGGAGGCCATGAAGCTGCTCGATCAGTATGAGGAGCTGCCCCGGAAGTCCGAAGTCCTCGCGGGCGTGATGTCCGCCGTGGTGCCCGGAAGCGGTTATTTCTACGCCGAGCATTACGGGGACGGCATGACCGCCTTCCTCATCAATGCCCTCGCCATTGCCGGCATCGTCACCGCGACTTACCAGGAAAACTACGCCGTGGCGGGGATTGTCGGCGGGGTCGGCCTCCCCTTTTATTTCGGCAACATTTACGGCTCAGCCAACGCCGCCAGGAAATGGAACCTGGCCGTAAGGAGGGAGCTGCGCAACAAGATTCAGCTCACCCTGAGCTACGATTTCTGGTGAGTGCCTCCGCGGGCGCCTTTGGCGAAACTCCCTGCGCGGTGGGCATGCCATGAACTCAGCCTTGGCGTACTCATCCATCCATTTCCCGGCTCACGACCTCTTTGGAAGTCACTGCCTGAAAAGTTACGAGTAATGAGTCCCGAGTGCCCAGTGTAACTCGAGCCTTTTGGTTTGTCTTCGGGTGTCCCGAAGGGACATGAGCTACTGCTTTCTCGGATTGGGGTGGGAGCTCTGTTGCATTGCCCCTTCAATTCCATCGGCCGTATAGGTAAAATAGAGGTGTTTTGATGAGTTTGGTGCGTCCCCTGATCGGCTACCCCCGCTCAGGGTTGCCTGAGTCTCTTTTCACCGAGGTACCAGTTCATGATCATCGAACAGACGATATGGACCAGAGTCACAGGATGGAGCCCTCAGCCACCCGGGAGTCTGTCTGAATCCGCCCAACTGATCCTGCTCTTTGGCGCCACGGCCGTCCTCAGGAATGCGGAACTCCTTGAACCGTTGAAAGCCGCCTACCCCAATGCCCATCTGCTGGGTTGCTCGACTGCCGGGGAGATCTGTGGTACGCAGGTTACGGACGATTCCCTGGTGGTCACCGCCATCTGCTTCGAGCACACCAGGATAGCCGGCTGCCAGATCCGTATTGGGGCGGTCCGTGACAGCTTTCGTGCCGGTGAATCCCTGGCGAGACTGCTGGACCCGCTGGGTCTGGTGCATGTGCTGGTCCTCTCGGACGGATTGATCGTGAATGGCAGCGACCTGGTGCGGGGGCTTAAGAAGTACCTGCCCGGATGGGTCACCGTTACCGGAGGACTGGCCGGCGACGGCGATCGTTTTCAAGAGACCCTGGTATTTTGGGACACTCCCCCCGCTCGGGACACGGTTGCCGTTTTAGGCTTTTATGGGACGCAACTGAAGGTCGGCTACGGTTCTCTCGGTGGTTGGGACCCCTTCGGCCCGGAACGCCTGATCACGCGCTCCAGGGGGAATGTGCTGTTTGAGATGGACGGTCATTCCGCCCTGGAGCTCTACCGGAGATATCTCGGCGAACATGCCAGAGGTTTGCCGGCAACCGGTCTACTGTTTCCATTGAGCATTCGCATGAGAACCGGAGAAAGCGGAGTCGTCCGCACCATTCTCGGAATCAACGAGAAGGAACAGAGCATGATTTTTGCCGGAGACGTTCCCGAGGGCTCCTACGCCCGTTTGATGAAAGCCAATTTTGACCGCTTGATCGACGGTGCCGTGGGGGCAGCCAGGACCAGCTACCAGGCCGTTGGTGAGATCTCTCCGGAACTGGCCATCCTCATCAGCTGCGTCGGTCGCAAACTGGTCCTGAGGCAACGAATTGAAGAAGAAGTTGAGGGCGTTCGCGAAGTTCTGGGAGAGGGTACGATCCTGGCCGGCTTTTATTCTTACGGTGAGATTTGCCCCTTCACGCCCGGCGAGAGCTGCGAGCTGCACAACCAGACCATGACCATCACCGCGTTTTCCGAACGCTCGTCGTGATGCCCGATCACCCTGTCCGCGCTCTTTTGAACCCCCTGGCGGCGATTGCACGAGTTCATTGCGGGAGAGACCTTCGATGCAAGTCATCCACAGCCTGTTGAAGCGTCAATTAAAGCGATATTTTGGCGATTCATTCACAATACCTCAGGAGTGGCGCCCCTTCGTCAGCGCCATCAATGATGCCTATCGGCAATCCGACAGCGATCGAGCCATGTTGGAGCGTTCCCTCGATCTCAGCTCCCAGGAGCTCTTACAGACCAATTCTGAACTGCGGGCTATTTTTCAGGCCATTCCCGACCTGATGCTGCGCCTGGACAGCGAAGGGACCATCCTCGATTATGCCGCCGGCAATACCAGTGATTTCGTCCTTGAGCCCAAACAGCTCCTGGGCAGGAAAATCCAGGACGTCCCGATCGAGGCGGTCGGCGCCGAGTTCAAGGACGCCATTCGTCACGTGGTGGGCACCCAGGCTACGGTCAGCCTCGAATATTGCCTCATGCTCCAGCACGAGAAACGCTGCTTCGAGGCGCGTCTGCTGCCGCTTCTCGATAATCAGATCGTCGTCATCATTCGGAACATCACCGAACGCAAGGTCGCCGAAGACGCCCTCCTGGAGAGCGAACAGCGGCTGAAAAGCGTGATCCAGGGCTCTCCCATTCCCACCTTCGTGATCGGGAAAGATCACCGGGTGATCTATTGGAACAAAGCCCTCGAGGAACTCAGCCAGCTCAGAGCTTCCAAGGTCGTGGGAACCACTCGGCATTGGTCTGCTTTCTACCCTGCCGAGCGCCCCTGCATGGCGGATCTCCTGGTGGATGGCGATCTGACTGGGATTGCTCGCTGGTACCCCGGTAAATACAGCGGCTCCGCCTTGCTCAACGAGGCCTTCGAGGCTTCGGACTTCTTCCCGGACCTCGGAAAGACCGGAAAATGGCTTCATCTTACGGCGGCGGTGATCCGGGATTCCCAGGGCCATGTGGTCGGGGCGATTACCACCATCCAGGACACCACCGACCGCAAGCGGGCCGAACAAAAATATCGGAGCATCTTCGAGAATGCGATTGACGGCATCTATCAAACCAGCCTGGATGGGCATATCATCAGTGCCAACCCGGCATTTGCCCGCATCCTCCACTATGACTCGCCGGAAGAGTTATGCAGCAGCCTCACCGACATTTCCCGGCAGCTGTATGTCCATCCCGAACGTCGCCAGGAGCTCCTGAAGCTCCTCCACGAACACGGGGAAGCCCGCGCTTTCGAGGTCCAGTTCCAGCGCAAGGACCGAAGCGTCGCCTGGTTGACCTTGAATGCCCGTGCCGTCCGCAACGGTACGGGGAAAATCCTCTATGTCGAGGGCTCGGCCCAAGACATCACCGACCGCAAAGC
This sequence comes from uncultured Syntrophobacteraceae bacterium, assembly GCA_964505935.1. Lineage (GTDB taxonomy): Bacteria > Desulfobacterota > Syntrophobacteria > Syntrophobacterales > Syntrophobacteraceae > JADGQM01. The sequence goes on along the minus strand of CAZDKX010000010.1, from coordinate 22,751 downwards.
CCTGGAAACGCGGCTCCTGCAGGCCCAGAAAATGGAAGCCATTGGGACTCTGGCCGGCGGCATCGCCCATGACTTCAACAACATTCTTGCCGCCATCATCGGCTATACCGAAATAACCCTGTCCAGGTTGCGCCAACAGGAGCTGCACGGTTACCTCGAACGGGTCCTCCAGGCGTCCGAGCGTGCCAGGGACCTGGTCGCCCAAATCCTGACTTTCAGCCGCAGCGGCGAACAACGGATCAAACCCATCGATCTCACGCCCATCACCCACGAAACCATCAAACTGCTGCGGGCTACCATCCCCTCGACCATTACCATTCACCACAAAATCGCCTCCGATGCGAATGCCGTTCTTGCCGACCCAACCCAGATCCATCAGGTGCTTATCAACCTCTGCACCAACAGCGCCCAGGCCATGCGCGAGAAAGGCGGCCTGCTCGAAATATCCCTCGAAAATGCTGAGATTACTCCGAACATGGCGATCAGGGGAGGGGAATTTAGACCGGGCCCCTATGTGAAACTGACCGTGAGCGATACCGGGTGCGGCATCACCCCGGACGTTATCCATCGCATTTTTGATCCCTTTTTCACAACCAAAAAGCCAGGAGAAGGAACCGGCCTCGGCCTGTCGGTCGTCTACGGCATCGTCAGCCGCTACGGTGGAACCATTGCCGTTGAGAGCGAACCCGGCGGCGGGTCTGAGTTTGCCGTTTACCTGCCGGCCATTCATGAGCATGCGGAAGCGGAAGCACAACCCACGGCAGCTCCCCCCGGGAGATGCGAACGGATCCTCCTGGTGGACGATGAAGCCGTCCTGGTCGAAATGGGTCGGGATATGCTCCAGGACTTCGGCTATCACGTCGTGGCCATTACGGACAGCACCCAGGCGATCGAGGTCTTTCGGGCTCGTCCCGATGACTTTGACCTGGTGATCACGGATATGACCATGCCGGGCATGACCGGCGCGGACCTCTCACAAGAAATCTTAAAAATTCGACCGCATCTCCCCATCATCCTGTGCACCGGACACAGCGACCTGATCACGGCAGAAAAGGCAAAAGCCCTTGGGATTCAAGGATTTGTCTTCAAGCCCTTTACCCTCGGCACCATCACCAGACTCATTTCGGAAGTGTTGAATTCGTAAGGGTCAAGTCTTGCAACATGACAAACATTGGTGTATGAAGGGGGCATGGCGAGACCGTTGCGCATTGAATATCCTGGGGCTGTCTATCACGTGACAGCCCGTGGAAACGCCCGGATGGCCACTTTCCTTGATGATGCCGACCGGAGGCGTTTTCTCGCTCTTTTGGAAGAGGTGGTGGTACGCTTCAAGTGGGCTTGCCACGCCTATTGTCTGATGGAGAACCATTACCATCTGCTGGTGGAAATCAGCACCGGCAACCTCTCCACAGGCATGCGGCACCTTAACGGGGTGTATACGCAATATTTTAACCGAAGACATCAGCGCGAGGGGCATCTCTTCCAGGGCAGGTACAAAGCCATCCTGGTTGAACGGGATAATTATCTCCTGGAGGTGTGCCGCCATGTGGTGCTCAACCCCGTGCGCACTCACGTCACCGAGCGGCCGGAGGATTACTCCTGGAGCAGTCATCGGGCGACTGCGGGAATGGACGAGGCGCCGCACCTGCTCACCACCCATTGGGTGCTGTCCCAGTTTGGTCCCGACCGGGCCCAGGCGCAGCAGCATTATCACGACTTTGTCAGGGAGGGCTTGGGTAGGAAGTCGATCTGGGAAGACCTCAGGTCTCAATGCCTTCTGGGGAGCGCCAGCTTTTTGGCCGAGATTCGCCCCGCCCTCAAGGGAAAGGCTGCCCTGCGGGATATCCCCCCCTTGCAACGCATGCTTTTCCGGCCTTCTTTGGCAGAGCTCCTGGCTCCGGGAAAGTATGCGGGAAAAGAGGAACGGAATGCCTTGATGAAGAAGGCCAGTCTGGAATATGGGTATTCCTTTTCCGAAATTGGCAGGCATGTTGGGCTTCACTATGCGACTGTCAGTCGCATCGTGAGAGGCAAGTAGCTGCAAAGGACAAGGTATTTCCGGGACGGAGCCCGGAAAGAGGGAGGCGACCAGGCAAAGATGGATGCCACCTTATCGGCTGTGCCGGATAGACGGGAAGCCTTCCATCGTGTCACCCAGATCACGGATCTTCCCCCTCTTGCGGGCGCGTTGCAGCGTTTGCTGGAGCTGATATACAGCGAGGTCGCCTCCATCGGGGAACTGGAACGCATCATTCTCTATGAACAGGCCCTGGCGGCCAAGGTGCTGCGCCTGGCCAATTCTTCCTTCTACGGCATGCGGGGAGAGGTGCAGACCATTGCTCAAGCCATCATGCTGATTGGGTTCGAACAGGTGAAATCGGTCTGCCTGTGCGTCCTGCTCATGCAGCTTTTCGCCGACACCCCGACTCTGGGTCCAGGGCAGCGAGAACGACTCTGGAAGCATGCTTTCGCCACCTCCCGTATTGCCAGCGACCTTGCTCGGCAAAAACCCTGGCTCACCAGGGAGCTTGCCTACACACTGGGTCTCTTCCATGACCTGGGATGGCTGACCATGGCTGTCCACTTCAGCGACTACTACCGGCTGGTGACCGATCTGGCCAAAACGCGCAAGGTCCCCCCATGGCTCGTCGAAACCGAATGCGGCATCACCCATGCCGAAATCGGCGCCTGGATGAGCGCAAGGTGGGCCCTTCCCGAAGTCTTTACCAGGGTGATGGCCTACCATCACAAGCCGCATCAGAGTCCTTCTCATCGATCCGAGGTCACCCTCATTTTTCTGGCGAATGTTCTCGCACATTCCGCCAATTATGCCGAATATATCAATGATCAGTACTCGCTTTCGTGCGCCCACCAACTCCATTTGAGCGACGAGGACTGGGAGCAGTGCATTGAACGTTCGAGCAGCGTATGGCCCCAAGTGGATGCTTTCTGGGCAATGCTGAAGTAGCTGTCGGGGGGGAGGGGAGATGGATCAGGTAGCCAGTGAGATTGTGAAAGCCAGTCTGTTCGAGGCCCACTCTCAGCAGGAGGAAACCAGACCGTTCCTGGTCATGATCGGTCGTATTGCCGATCTCCTTCCTCTGGAACTGGGGGTAGCGGGTATCTGCCGGGAGTTGGCCCGCATCATCATCGAGGAAACGACCTTCGAGAACTGTTCCATTCTACTCTGGGATGCTCAGAGCGCCTCACTTGCCCTGGCTGCTGCAGACGGACTGACAAGCCTCATCGAGGGCGGGACGGCGGCACACTACAATCGCGATCTGATGTTCGCCGCCAACGAAGGGATGGCCGGCCGGGCTTTTGCCGGCAAGCGCTCACTGTTTGTTGAGGATGCGGAAGGGCAGGCGATTCCTTTCAAAGAAGGTGCGCTGGTGCATCCCACTTCGCTGGCCTGCATCCCGCTGTTTGATGCGGGCGTGCTCAACGTGAGCTCAGGCCAGCCTCATCGCTTCTCCAACCAGGCGCGCCGCTACTGGGAAATCATCGGCCGCATTATCGGCCATCTTTTGCATGGGATATCACTGGAAACTGCTGATGGGAACGTTCAGCAAATAGGGCCGAATGCTCTGGGCCGGCCCGAGGTCTTCGACGGCAATGGGAGTGGAACCCTCACCGAAGCCAGGCTCCTGACGGAAGACGCGCTCGAGTATATCCCGCAGGGGATCTGCCTGCTGGATGTCCAGGGGCAGGTAACCAGGGTCAACAGCAGTATCCAAAGGAGTTACGGCGGTAACCCATCGGAGTTGATCGGCAAATCTCCTGCGGTAATCTTTCACGATCCCAGAGTCTTTGACGAAATTTTTCAGCGGGTTGCCCAATCCCAAATGGAGGAACTCCCGGACGTTCCGCTCGTCAACGCCGACGGCGAGGTCTACACCGCCGATCTCAACCTGGTGAAAATGAAGGATCACCACGGCGCCGCCAAAGGCTTCCTGCTGGTCATCAACGATGTCACCAAGAAAAAGGCCTTTGCCGAGAAGATGCTCCAGGCGGAAAAGCTCGCCGCGCTGGGCACCATGGCCGGCGGCGTGGCCCACGACTTCAACAACCTGCTCATGGCCATCCTTGGCAACCTGCAGCTGCTCCTGCCCGACGTCCAGGAAGAGGAGATGCTGCGGCGTCTGAAGAATATCGAGAAAGCCGTCCACGATGGGGCCAATACCGTCCGCCGTCTGCAGAAGTTCACCGAACGCGATGTGCAGCGTCAGTTGACCCCCTTGACCGCTGACATCAACGACGCCATCAGGGATGTTGTGGAGATGACGCGACCGCGCTGGAAGAATGCCATGGAAAAGCATGGCCACATCATCCAGTTTGATCTCGAGCTCGACCCCCAGTGTTTTTCCAGGATCCATGTTTCTGACTTTCGCGAAGTCCTGACCAACCTGGTCTTCAATGCCGTCGAAGCGATGCCGCAAGGGGGTACGATCACCATCCGGACCAGGTTGTCCCGCGACACGGTGGTCATCGACCTGGCCGACACCGGGATTGGCATGAGCAAAGAGGTGGTGACGAAGATCTTCGATCCCTTCTACACCACCAAAGGCATCGGCAATTCGGGTCTGGGGCTGAGCGTCTCCTGGAGTCTCATCGCTCGGATTGGCGGGGAAATCCAGGTGAAGAGCAGGCCCGGCAAGGGGACCGTCTTCACCATCAAGCTGCCCAAGGCGGAGCCACCCCCCCGGTTCTCCTCGCTGGACGACTCCTGCAAGGCCTCCACCAATCACCGACTGTTGGTCGTCGACGACGATGAAGATGTGCTCTGGATCATTCACGACATGCTGCGGTTTAAGGGCTATAAGGTCGTAGCCCTGGCCGATGGGGAAGAAGCGCTGGCCATCATCGAGAAGGAACACTTTGACCTGGTGCTGACCGATCTCGGCATGCCCCGCATCAGCGGCTGGGATATTGCCAGAAAAGCGAAGAACAAGGACCCCAACCTTCCCGTCGTGCTGCTGACCGGATGGGGGACCCAGTATGAAGAGGAGGACGTCTCGTCTGAAGGGGTCGATGCCGTGCTCTCCAAACCCCTGAGCTGGGACAAGCTCACCGACAGCATCGGCAAGCTGCTGTGAAAAGTTCCGGGTTGCGGGTTGCGGGTTGCGGGTTCCGGGTTGCGGGTTGCGGGTTGCGGGTTGCGGGTTGCGGCAGTAGTGGTGTCCTTCGTCGAGGGGGAGGAGTGAAAGCGAATTCTGAGACAGTCACCCACTGCCACCCCCGGTGAATGCGACCACCTCCCGCCACCATTTTTCCTCGGGAGCAAGCGGCCACGAGTTGTGGCCGGCGTTCCGGAAAATCCACAGGCGTTTTGGCGAGCGGATGGCTTCGTAGAAAGCCATCGTCTGATGGTTCGGGATGATTTCATCGTCTTCAGCCACCAGCACCGCCACCGGTTTGGAGAATTTTTCGAGATTTTTCACGTTGTCGTATTGGTCACGGACGAGCCACTTTGCCGGCAGAAACCAGTAGATGGCCTGGGCCAGGTCCGGTAGGTTTTTCCACGGGGTGATCAAAACCAGCCCCTCCACTGCAACCGATGGTTCGGCCACCGCCGCCGCGGCCACCCCACACCCCAGGGATTCGCCCCATACATAAAGCGGGCCGCTAACCTGCTGCTTCAGGACCTTGATGGTCTCCGCCGCATCGGCTGCCAAACTCCGTTCGCCAAGCTCACCGCCCCGTGCCCCGTACCTGGGGTATTCCGCAAGGAGCACCCGGTATCCGAGCGGTGCCAGGGCGCTGACATAAGGCACGCGATCCAGCGCCGAACCGGCATTGCCATGGAAAACCACGACCGTCCCGCGCTCTTCCGGCACCCGAGACGCAGCCATCACCCCACGATAGCTCGCATCTGCCGAGGGCCAGAGATCGAGTCCCACTGCTCGGGCCCGGTGCAAGAGCGTTGTCAGTTCATAGCGATCGGGAAGATAGAGCAGGGCGTTCTGGAAGAGAAACATGCCAACCGTGAGCACACCCACGAAGCCGAACAAGGTTATCGCAAAGCTTGCAAGAATCGATGTCATGGCCACTGCATGCGGTTCGGTCTGCAAAAGGTTTTCCCCATGTCCCGCCGACAGGATAGGGAGATCTACGCTACGCTGTCAAGCGCTTTGGGGGAATGAAACAAGAAGATTCCTTGCTCAACGTTCCCGCGCCTGGTAGAAGGCTCGGCGCCAGACAGTGAAACGCCCTTCGCCAATGGCCTCGCGGATGGCGGCCATGAGCTGCAGGTAGTAGTGAAGGTTGTGGAGGGTATTCAGCCGGTAGGCCAGCAGTTCGCGGGCCATGAAGAGGTGGCGGAGATAGGCCCGGGAAAACCGCCGGCAGGTATAGCAGGTGCATCCCTCCTCAATCGGCCGACCATCATCGGCATAAGCGCTATTCTTGATCTGGATGCTGCCCCGCGAGGTGAAGAGCATGCCGTTGCGGGCATTGCGCGTCGGCATGACGCAGTCAAACAGGTCCACTCCCAGCCGCACCCCCTCGACAAGGTCCTCGGGGGTGCCCACGCCCATGAGGTAGCGGGGGCGGGTAACGGGCATGAGCGGCGTCATGGTTTCAAGGACCGCCAGCATCTCTTCCTTGGGTTCCCCCACCGAGAGGCTGCCCAGGGCATAGCCGTCGAAACCGATAGCCTCGAGCTGTTCCAGGCAGGCTTTCCTCAGATCGAGGAAGACACTCCCCTGAATGATGCCAAAGAGCGCCTGTTCCGGAAGCGCGTGGGCCGCCTTTGAACGGGCGGCCCAGCGCAGCGTCCGCTCCATGGACTCCTGCGCATACGGATAGGAAACCGGATAGGAATTGCACTCATCAAACACCATGGCGATGTCCGAGCCAAGCTGCATCTGGATCTGTACGGCCGCTTCGGGGCTGAGAAGATGCCTCGAGCCATCGATGTGAGATTGAAACGCTACTCCTGCTTCTTCGATCTTGTTGATCCGGGCCAGGCTGAAGACCTGGAAACCGCCGCTGTCGGTCAGAATGGCGCGCGGCCAGCCCATGAAGGCGTGCAGGCCGCCGAGTCGAGCGATCCGGTCAGCCCCGGGCCGCATGTGCAGATGGTAGGTGTTTCCCAGAATGATGTGAGCGCCCAGGGCCTCGAGCTCATCAGGGGTAAGGCTCTTGACCGTGGCCTGCGTCCCTACCGGCATGAAGACCGGGGTCTCGACGGCGCCATGGGCCGTTATCAGCCGGCCGCATCGTGCCGCGCTGTGGGAATCCCGCTGGAGCAGTTCAAAAACCACTTTGGTAGCCCTCACAAAGAAAAAAAGCGAGCGGAGATTTGTTGGGTTGAGCGAAGCGAAACCCAACACAAGCGTTTCGGCGGGTTACGGCGCAAAAAAGCCACACCTAATCCACCCTACCCACTCAATGCTGTTGATTGAGCGGTTCTCACCCTGCCGCCACCGTGTCGACACGCCTCCTCCCCTCTCCGTGTCCCTCCGCTGCCATCGGCCGTCACAGGATGAACATGGCGTCGCCGTAGCTGAAGAAACGATAGTCTTCCCTGATTGCCTCGCGGTACGCTTCGAGAATCAGTTCGCGGCCGGCAAAGGCGGAAACGAGCAGGAGCAGGGTTGACCTTGGAAGGTGAAAATTGGTGATCAGGGCATCGACGACCTGGAACCGGAAGCCGGGGTAGATGAAGAGATCGCAATACCCGGCAAAGCTGGTGACGGTCCCATGATCGCGCGCCGCCCACTCGATGCTGCGCATGGAGGTCGTGCCGACCGCTACGACCCGCCGGCCTTCCTTCTTGGCTCGGTTCACCCGTTCTGCTGAAATTGGGGAGATTTCCGCATACTCGGGGTGCATTCGGTGCTTCCGGATGTCTGCCGCCCGCATGGGAGCAAAAGTGCCGTAGCCGACGTGGAGCGTCACCGTGGCCAGCTCGACACCCCGCTGCCGCAGTTCCTCGAGCAGGGCGACAGTAAAGTGCAGCCCGGCGGTGGGGGCCGCCACGGAGCCCGGTTCGCGCGCGTAGACGGTCTGGTAGTTGACGGCATCATCATCACCTTCGGGGGCGCCGTCCTCGCGGTGGATATAGGGCGGCAGCGGAACTTCGCCCGCCAGATCGAGGATCGTGGCGAGGGGCATTGAGCTGAGGAACCGGACCCGCGCCCTTCCCTCTTCCGGCTTGGTGACGATCTCGGCCCGAAAGCCCCCCTTCAAGGCAACCACGCTGTGAGCCCTGGGCGGTTTCGCCGCTTTCACCAGGCACGTGTAGACCTCCCCGCCATTCTGCTCGGCGGGACAAAAGGGCTCCAGCACCAGCAGTTCGATTCGGCCCCCGGTTTCTTTGACGCCCCGCAGGCGCGCCGGCACGACCCGCGTGTCATTCAGGACCAGCAAATCCCCCGGCAGAAGATAGTCGCCGAGGCCCTTAAAGAACCGATGTTCCAGCAACCCGTCATCACGGTGGAGGACCAGCATCCGGCAATGCTGCCGGTTGGCGAGCGGTTTCTGCGCAATCAGCGGTGCGGGCAGGTCGTAGTCGTAGGCCTCGAGGCGATGCAGCACCTCCGCCTTACCCTCCATGCCTGCGCCCCCAGTAAACCAGCAGCAACCCTGCCACCATCATCACTCCCCCGATCACGCGGAGCTGCCCACAGGGCATGGCAATGACCTTTTCCAGCCACGCCTTGATCTGCTTGGGAAACGCGAAGTAGGGCAGACCTTCCAGAAAGCAGATCAAACCCAGCACCGTCAAAAAATACCCGCCCGGCATGTCTCTCTGTTCCTCTTCTTCAAGTTCCACAAAGATCCTCTTTCCATTCCGCCGGGATTCGCCTAACATATTTTCGCGGGCTTGCATAGGGATTCATCCGCCCGCGCCTGGCCGGAGACAACGGCCACTAATCCAGCAATTCTGAAAACATAAGCTTGCGTCAGCAGGCACATCTGGGATATATATCGCTCACGACGCAACCGCAACGACGAGGAGGCCTTACCTGTTATGACCCTGATCCGGAACCGGCTTACGGAAATGCTCGCGCGCGCGATCTCACCCCTGCTCCCGGCGGCCACCGAAGGTTCCCCCGCCCCCATCGCCATTGAACTGGAAATCCCCAATCTAGCCCAGCACGGTGATTATGCGACGAATGTCGCCTTTGGTCTGACGCGCCAGCTGCGCCGCAGCCCCCGCGAGATTGCGGGGCAGATTCGAGACAACCTGGATGATGCCGACCAGCTGATCCAACGGGTGGAAATTGCCGGGCCGGGATTCATCAACTTCTTCATTCAACCTGCGGCCTGGCATCAGGCCCTTGCCGAACTGCTGCAGGACCCGGCTGATTACGGGAAGCAAGAGCTTGGCAAAGGACGCCGGATCCAGGTGGAATTCGTCAGCGCCAATCCGACCGGCCCTCTGCACATCGGCCACGGACGGGGCGCCGCCACCGGGGATGTGCTGGCCAATATCCTGGCCGCGTGTGGCTTCGAGGTGGAGCGCGAATACTATATCAACGACGCCGGCAATCAGATGGATACCCTGGGCCGGAGCCTCTACTATCGCTACCAGGAACTGCTGGGCGAATCCCTCGACTTTCCCGAAGGTCACTATCAGGGTGAGTACATGCGCGATCTGGCGCGGGAGTTTGTCGAGTGGTCCGGGAACAGATACCGAAAGCTACCGCTGGATGAAATACTTCCGGTTGTCACCCGGTTTGCCAGCAGCCGCATTCTGGACGGCATTAAGGATGACCTGAAGGCTTTCGGGGTGCATTTCGATCACTGGTTCAGCGAACAGCGTCTTCATGATGCCGACGCCATTCAACAGACCATCGAGGCCCTTGCGGCTCGCGGTTTCGTCTATGAGAGCGAGGCGGCCCGCTGGTTTCGGAGCACCGCTTTCGGCGATGAAAAAGACCGGGTGGTGATCCGCTCGAATGGGGTGAGCACTTATTTTGCCTCCGACCTGGCGTATCACCGGGACAAGTTCGAACGGGGCTTTGCCACGGTCATCGACATCTGGGGCGCCGATCATCACGGCTACGTGGAGCGCATGCTCGCCGGCGTGCAAGCCCTCGGACGCGGCCGGGACGATCTGAAGATCATCCTGGTCCAACTGGTCAACCTCCTGCGCGCGGGAAAGCCGGTAGCCATGTCCACCCGGGCCGGTGAGTTCGTTACCCTGCGGGAGGTCCTGGATGAGGTCGGCAAGGATGCGGCCCGCTTCATCTTTCTCACGCGCCGCTCGGACAGTCAGCTCGATTTCGACCTCGAGGTGGCGAAAAGCCAGAGCAATGACAATCCCGTCTTTTACGTGCAGTATGCTCACGCCCGCCTCTGCAGTATTTTCGAAGTGGCCGCGGAGCGGGGGGTCTCATACCAGCGGCCCGACGGCAGCAGTCCGGTAATCCTCGGCAGGCTGACCCTTCCCGAGGAGCTGGCCATCATCAAGCTGCTGGATGAGTACCCGCATGTGTTGGCGAAGTGCGCCACGGCACTGGAACCTCATTTCATTCCCTACTACCTGCACGAATTGGTGGCTCTTTTTCACAGCTATTACAACCATAATCGCATTCTCGGCGAGGATGCCGCCTTGACGCAGGCCCGCCTGGCCATGGCTGACGCGGTTAGAATCGTCATCCATAACGCCATGGCGTTGCTGGGAGTGACTGCCCCCGAAAAAATGTAACCCATCTTGAAGGACGGGGTTCTACCTTGATGACCCGCACAGCCAGGAACGACGCCTCCCAAGAGCATGACGAAGCCGAGAAGAAACCGAAGCGTTACCACTTCGAGATCGGTTTCAAGGGCTTGGTCTTCTATAGTATGGGGTTGCTCGCCGCGCTTGCCTGGATGTTCGTTTTTGGGATTCTCGTGGGTAGAGGAATCCCGCTGGTGAGCTCGGAAGAGCTTTCACTAAGGGCCCATCTCCTGCGATTCCTAGGTTTGGGACCGCAAGTCGCCAAGCAAGAGGAACCAGAGGCTGCGGAACATTTCGACAGCCCGCGAACCATGCTCGAAACCCTTGACTACTATTTGTCTCTCACCCGCAAGAACGACACGGGGCCGCCGCCTCTGCGACCAGTGGCCAACTCCCCCACTCCTGCCGCCAAACCGCCCGCTGACACCGCTGCGCAAAAACAGGCATCTCCCTCCCCCGGCCAGCCACCCCGACCCCAGGAGGGCTCGGCCGGCCCAACTCCGCAGACCGCTCCCGCGAACGACTCCAGCGCCCCGGAACACCTGTCCGAGCATTTCAGTCTGCTGGTCTCCTCCATGAAGGAAGCGGACAATGCTCAGCGTCTCCTCGACCAACTCCGCGGTAAAGGTTATGCTCCGCGAGTTGAAACCGTTAACCTCGGTGGAAGCGGGAGGTGGAATCGGGTCCTCGTCGGTTATTTTGCCAGCCGTGAAGAAGCCATGCGCTTCGCCGCTGAGTTCAACCGCAAGGAACGGATGGAAGCCCTGGTGGTGCGAGAAACTCGTTAGCGCTCGCCCAAGAAAACGACTCCCCGTTTGCAAAGGCGATCTGTATGTGATTCACGGACACGCCCTCAGCTCGCTCGTAATTGACAGACGTGCTCTTGCCGGTTATAGTAATTTCAGAAATAGTAAATAAATGCGCCATGTTGTCGCGATCCTGCGCGGTGGGTACAAGCTCTGCCTCCCTGTGAGACACGAATTCGTGGGATTTGTGTTTCGTCCTTGGCTTTGATCTTAGATAAAGAGAAAGGAGGATGTACCATGAAAGCAATCAACAAGATTCTCTTTCCGGTTGATCTCGCATCGGAGGTATCTTCCAAACTCGCCCCTGATGCCATCGCCTTTGCGCAAAAATTTGATGCCGAGGTGCACCTGCTCCTGGTGACCGGCAGTTTTGAGAAGTTCAAGACCTTCTACATTCCCCATCCGTCCCTGCGTACTTTTGGCGATGAAGTACTGAAAGGCGGTCAGAAGAAGCTGGTGGAGTATGTGGAGGAGTGTTTCAGCGACTATCCGAAGTTGAAGACGGCGGTGGTGCAGGGCGATCCCGCGGAGGAAATCCTGAAATACGTGGAAGCGCAGCAGATCGATCTCGTCATCATGGGCACCCATGGCAGGAAGGGGCTCGATCGCGTGCTTTTCGGCAGTGTTGCCGATGAAGTCGTGAAACGCTCTCCCGTCCCGGTTCTCACCATCAACCCTTACCGGTAGCACGCCATGCTGTTGAATTGGTGACACGGGGACCGGCAGACCTGATACAACAGCTGTACCCCGGGGAATGGACCGATCTACCTCCTGCGTCAGCATCAGCCGCACGAGCCCCGGCTTCACCCTGTCACGCGGTCCCCCCTCCCGTGTCCCTTGCTCAATGGATGTTTCCCAAAGACGAAGTCTTTTTTTGACCGCGGATTACGCGGATAAACACAGCGTAGAGACTGTCCAAAATTAACTGGCACTTATTTCAGCCTTTTTCAAACCACGAAGGACGCGAAGAGCCCGAAGCAATCACTTCGTGTGCTTCGTGCTCTTCGTGGTAAACAGATCACTTGTTTTTGGACGATTCCTTAATCCCCTCAAGAGCCCTCGCCCGGGATTTGGTCAAAAAGAACGTTCATTTTGTGCCGTCTTGCTATATGCTATTTCCGATACGGCAGGAAGATGCCGCTTGGAGGATCTCGATCTTCTGGATAAAGGGGTACAAGGAGAACCCATGCATGTTTCTAGAGAAAAAAAACTTGAAATGCTCCACTCGATGCTCCTCACACGGCGCTTTGAAGACTCGCTGATGGAGCTCTGCACGGTCCAAGGGAAGATTCCCGGCATGATGATTCTGTGCACGGGCCAGGAGGCCGTGGGCTCCGGCGTCGGCGCTGCGCTGAGTGCGCAGGACGTGATCGTCTCCAACCATCGCGGTCACAGTCATCTGCTCGCTAAAGGCGCCGACCCGAGAGCGCTCATGGCAGAGATTTACGGCAAACGGACGGGCTGCAACAAGGGCAAAAGCGGCACCCTGCACCTGGCCGTCCCCGAGGTCAACGCGCTCTGCACGACGACCGTGGTCGGCGGCAGCCTTCCCATCGCGGTAGGCGTGGCCTTCGCTCAGAAATACCGGGAGGAAGCCAAGGTCACCATCTGCTTCTTCGGTGACGGTGCCGCGGATGAGGGTTCTTTCCACGAGGCTTTGAACCTCGCCAGTCTATGGGCGCTACCGGTGATTTTCATCTGCGAAAACAACGTCTACGCTGGCGCGCAACGTTTCGAGGAGCACACCCGGATAAAAGACATTGCCGACCGGGCCATCGCCTATGCCATGCCGGGCGAGGTGGTCGACGGCAACGACGCCCTGGCGGTATACGGTGCCGTATGCCATGCCCGGGAGCGGGCATTGGCCGGGCACGGTCCGACCCTCATCGAGTGCAAGACCTACCGTTGCCGGGGGCACGGCGAAGCCGACCACCAGCATTACCAGCCCAAGGAGGAAATTGCAGCCTGGAAGGAAAAGTGCCCGATCCCGAGGCTCAGCGGCGAGATGCTCGCCGAGGGACTGATCAGCGGAGAGGAACTGCGGCAAATGGAGGCCGCGGTCGCCGAAACGGTGGAGGATGCCGTACGGTTTGCCGAAGAGAGCCCCTATCCCGAGGTGGAAGAAGCTCTGGAGGATGTGTTGGTTTCATGACGACCGTTTTGACTCTGGTTCAGTCTTGCGAAAAGGATCATGCCATGCAGCAGTTAGGGATGGGGCAGGCCGTCAAACAGGCTCTGCAGGAAGAGATGAAGAGAGACCCCCACGTGTTCATCGCTGGTGAAGGCGTCGGCGTCAGCATCCATGACAATCCCATGCTTCCCACGGCGGGATTGCTGAAAGAATTCGGTCGCGACCGGGTTTTCGACACCCCGGTTTCGGAGGCGGCGATCGCCGGCCTGGCGGTGGGTGCCGCCGTTTCGGGGCTGCGACCGGTCGTCGAGATCATGTTCAACCCCTTCTTTACCCTGGCCTCGGATATGATCGTCAATCACGCCGCCAAGCTCCGCTATCTCTCGGGCGGGAAGTCCACCTTTCCCATGGTGGTCCGGATCAAGACCGGCGCGGGTTTTGGCGCCGGCTGTCAGCACTCGCACAACCTGGAAGCATGGGTCGCCCACTGTCCCGGCCTCAAGGTCGTGATGCCCTCAACCCCCGCCGACGCCAAAGGACTTTTGAAATCCGCCATCCGCGACGAGAACCCGGTCATCTTCATCGAAGACATGATGCTTTACTTTGCGCCCGGCCCCGTTCCCCAAGAGGAATATTTAACCCCCATCGGCCGGGCGGAAATCAAGAGGAAGGGTACGCATGTGACCGTGGTAACCTGGTCGAAGATGCTCGGGGTGGCCCTGCGTGCGGCGGAACAGTTGAGTGCCGAGGGCATCGAGCTGGAAGTGCTGGATCTGCGAACCCTGGTGCCGCTTGACCGGCAAACCCTGCTCGCCTCCATTGACAAAACCGGACGGCTGATTGTGCTCCATGAAGCCACGCGCACGGGCGGCTTCGCGGGAGAAATTTGCGCCGTGGTGAGTGAGGAAGCCTTTTCATCCCTCAAGGCGCCCTTCCGGCGGGTGACCGGACCGGATATTCCCGTGCCCGTCAGCCCTCCCCTCGAGCGGTTTTACATCCCGTGTGAAGAAAGCCTGATCCGCGCGGTTCGAGAGATTCTCTGAGGTCTGGGGGACTCCTATTTGGCGACGCGATAGGACGGGCTGATGGTGAAGATGAGCTCCATCATCCGTCGCACCACCGGGTGGACCATCCTTTCCATGGTGCAGGCCTTCAGTCGGCCATACTGAATGGCCTGGACGATTTTTGCGCCGAGGCCATGGGCCTGCTGTCGCTGGCTGGTGCTCAATCGCCGCAGGAAATAGAGCCGCTGCCAGTCCTGCGTGGTTTCCGGCATACGTTCGAGCTCCGCCCCGGCATACAGGTCGCCAATCCACTGTCCGTGGAGCATCAACGGGGCATTGCTTTTCAGCCAGGGCGTGCCGTCATCACAGAATCGGCGCAACCGCTCGGGCATGCCCCCGGCGCTTGAGATGGCGCCCAGCGCCCGGATTTTGTCGGTAATGCGGGATTCGATGCTCATGCACTGGAGCACCGGCCCGCCGGGACGCGCCACGCGCCAGGAGAGACGCTCCCAGAAGACCGTCATCAGGCCCGTCACAAACCCGTTGTGCACCGGGGAGGCAAAGAGGATGCCGTCCGCCTCGACGATCCGCTCGATGATTTCATCCATATCGTCCCGCTGACTGCACGGAGCCACGCCGTCGCCGCTAAAACGGTAGCATTTGAGGCAATTGGTGCAGTAGCCAATGGTTTGATCACGGAGTATGATCTGTTCTGCCGCCCCACCCCGGAACCTGACTCCTTCCATGAAGGACCGTACGAGCTCGGACGTCGTTCCCTCGGGACGGTAAGTACCATTGATCACCAGGATTTTCATATTACCTCCGCTTGAACTTCATGACCCGCCAGGGCAAGCAGTTCTTCGGCCCTTCTCCCTTCCCGTGGATGGAAAACCACAACGCTCATTAAGCCACCGCAGAAGACCTGAATATTCTAATACCACAACGAGAGCTCTCGAAGAACCTTCTAATAGAAAAGCGCTCCGGGAAAGAATACCCTCACTTTTCGGTTGCTTTAGGCTGAAATCCATGGAAATGCTCTACCTCTGCACGATCGTCGGCAGTCGTCACCAGGCGAAACCTGAGACAACAGGAAACCTCTCATGAAAAAGCTGGCACCGGCTGTTGGTTTGGAGCTCCTCTGGGTTCAGCCAACGATGTTTATGCGTCATTTTGAGTTGTATGCAGAGGGCAGCCTGGTAGGGGAGCTGCGCTTTGAGAACGCAGCGACTGCTCATGGAACGTGGAGGACGGGAAGTGCGGCGACGCAACGGTGGACGATCAAGGGGGCTGGGGTTTTCAGGCGGCAGGTGACGGTCCGGGGGCCCGATGCGAGTCAGGACCTGGCAGTCCTCCGGGCTTCTCTCAGGGGCGATGGCTGGGTGGAGTGTGCCACGGGCAGCCGGTTCCTCTGGAACGCAACGAATTCCTGGCGAACCCAATGGGGCTTTTACAATGCAAAGGGGGAGCTCCTCTTTGTGCTGAAGTCAAAGTTATCCAATCCGCTGAGGAAACAGGCCGTTATCGAGACAGCAGCCCCCTCGCGGGAGCTGGACGAACTGCCTCTGTTGCTCATGCTGGGCTGGTATTTGAGCGTTCAAAGCTTTTATGCCGGATGGTAAGGTTCTGCCTTGGCATGCTCCTCGAGAGCAGACACGCCCGCAGACTTTGTTTGGACGGTTTCTAAGGATTTTGGGCCTGTCCCACATCCGCCCACTCTGCCAGCATGGCCGCATATCCGGGGTCGAGATGATCGGTGGAATACAGAAAGACATTCCCGATAGAAGTGGTAAGGCGGGCAATGTCCCGGTACCGAGCGTTGCCCGGCACCTCTTGCAGACAGCAGGCAAGCTCGTCGTCGCTCAAACTGAAGGGAGCGGCTTGAAAGAGAGCGAGCGGGACCGGGCGCGGGTAGACTCGGGAATGTTCCCGGATCACTTCCGCCATCATCCCCAGCGGTCCCTGGCCTTTGAGCAGCAGCATCCGGGCGTAGGCCCCGGTCATGGACTGTTCGGAGAAATAATGAGCGCCGCCGGCGTCGTCCAGGATCACCCTGATGTCCGGGTGCGTGCTCATGGCTTCCTGGATTAACACGGCAGCAGGGACCGGTTCTGCCGTTGGGTCGGCACCCGGGGCTTGGCCGTCGGCAAACGCCGCCTTGAGGTCCGCCAGGGCGAGCAGTTCGCCCGCTTTGCTGCGTTCCCTGATGAATTCGGCGAGCTCACCGGCTTCCATCACCCGACCAGCCCCTTCTTCTCCAGTTCTTCGGCAACCTTCACCAACCCCAGCCGGCGGTAGGTTTCTCGCGTGGGCGCTCCGGTCTCCCAGTCCCAGCCGACTTCTTCGTAAAACATCCGCATGGCCTTCCGGATGTCGTCCTTGTCCATTTGAATCGTCCCAGGGGTAAGGGGCACGCGGTCTTTGTCGTCCCCGTAAACCCAGTCCGGAACGGTATCATGCTGCGTGCGCATCTCCCTGGTGCCCATGCCCCGGATGGTCAGGGCGCGGTGGAGGACGAAGATCCGTTCGGCAGCCTCGTCGAGCTCCTGAGGCGACTTCCTGTCCCCGGTAACCAGACTGTAAAGCAGGGACTCGAGGGTATCGTCTCCCTGATAACCCCGCTCCTTGAGCGGCGACGAGGACCATGGCCCCATCCAGTTGCAGAGGGCGATCGAGTCGTGGAGCTCCTTGCGCAGCAGGGCCCATTTGGCCATCTTGGCCTTGTAGACGTTCATGGGCGTGAACGCCCCCGGGGCGTCGACGGCGGCATCGGAACCCCAAAGCGCGACGGCGAGCTTCTTCTGGACCTCCAGGGGGAGCCCGTTGCGGATGAAATTGGTGTGGGAATGGCACTGGGCGTCACGATTGTATTGCGTGTTGATGATGACCCCGCACTGGCCCGCATCTTCGTTGGCATGATGCTTGGGATGCCCCAGTTTCCAGTATTGCAGGGCACGATTGCTCTTCCAGTCCGCTTCGCCAATTCCCCACCGCTCCAGCATGGCTCCGGTGCCGAGCCCCAGGGCCGTTGCCAGCTCCCCTTCCCTGCCGGCAATCCTCGGGAGCAGTTCGAACAGAAAAGCGGGATCACCCTTTTCATATTTGTCCCAGGAATAGCTTTTGAATTCCTTTTCTCCCACTTTGCTCGCAAAGATTCCCTCGTAGTAACAGTACTGGAAGTCACGCTGGAGCTGGCCGTAGTTGTCCCACAGGCCAAGGTCGTCGGCATGGTGCATCCCCACCATGGCCGCTTCGATGGACGTCTGGCCCATGGGACCGTCCGGGAAATTCCTGAAGAACCACTTGCCCAAGACCAGACGAACACAGGTGCTCTGACCGGTTTCCGCGATGCCGTACTTCGAAGCCACGGCCGGGACTTTGATCCGGGAGTGGCACCGGATGGGGCAGGCCGTGCAGCCGTTCCCTCGCACCGTATACTGCCAGGCCTTCTCGCCCAGAAAAAAGGCGGCATTGTTGCTCCGATAGGCAATACGGTTGAGGTTGTGCGGCTCGCAGGTGCCGGTATCGATGGGCGGGTTGGCGGCGCCCCATTGCCGTCCTCGCGAGGCCACCCAGCGTGAGCCCGGATGGTAATGCTCCGCCCAGGGCTGCGGGCTGCTCGGCACCACGTTCTGATTGTTGGCGCCGAAGAGCGACAGATGATACTTGACCACCTTTTCCCATTCTTCTTTGTTCCCGCCGATGCAGATGCTGCCGGTCCCCCGCACGCCGATGGCTTTCAGGTTCTTCGAGCCCATCACGGCGCCGCCAGCCGCGGAATGGGAAACCGAGTTGATGATAACCGACATGGGGACCAGGTTTTCCCCGGCCTGACCGATGGCCGCCACGACCGCCTCGGGTCCCATCTCCCGGGAAATTTCATGGGTGGTCCGCCGGATGCCCTGTCCCCAGAGGCTGCGCGCATCCCGGATTTCCGCCCTGCCATCACAAACGGCGAGCCAGACCGGCTGGTCGGCCCTGCCTTCGATGATGACGGCGTCAAACCCGGCATACTTCAGTTCGGCGGCAAAGTGGCCGCCCATATGCCCCGACCCGACCAGGTGCTTGGGCCAGCAGACCGGCCACAGGGTGGTGACGGCGGTCCTGCCGCTGCAGGGAGCGCTGGTGCCGGCCAGGGGACCGGTAGCAAAGATGATCTTGTTTTCGGGATCGAAGGCCTTCACTTCTGGCGCCACTTCCTCCCAGAGGACCTGGTATCCCAGTCCCGTGCCGCCGATCGTGTCCTGGTATTTCTCGACCGTGTCTTCCGTGGTGATTCGCCCGCTCGACAAGTCAACCCGCAACACTGTTCCTGCCCACCCCCCATATTGCGCCATTCCGTCCTCGCTTTCCGCTGCGCCTATTGGTGGCAATCCCCGCATGCCATGGACTTATTCAAGATAGGAGCGATCCGGGGCGGGACCCTGCCGGTCAGGTCAACCCAGGGCACATACCTCAGGGCCTCCGCCGGGCAGGCCTCGACGCATTTTGGCCTGCCGTCGCACAGAAAACATTTGGTCGCTTTGCCGCTTTCCGGATCGAAGGCGATCATCTCCCACGGACAGGCTTTCAGACACAATTTACAGCCGGTACATTTGGCCGGATCGATGACCCTGGCGTTGAGGGGTGGTTTGGCTTCGATGGCGCCGTTGGGACAGGCATCGGCACAGGGAACGGGGTGAGGACACTGTTTGCAGACGTCCTGAATGATCAGTCCGGATCCCCAGTCACCGTCTCCCCGTTTGCCGGCATCGAGCCCCGAGGAGCCGAAGTGCAGATTGCGCCTCACCTTGATGCGCGCGGTTGCGGGGGACGACTTACCATCATTGAATTCGGTGCAGGCGAGTTCGCACCGGCGGCAGGCCACGCATCGCGTGGGATCGGCAACCACCAGGCCGCCGGCCTGCTCGGTGATGATCAACGGAGCACCCAAGCCACTGCCCATCCCGAAATAGTCCCATGAGGCAAGCCAGGCCACCGTAGCCCCACAGAGCTTGAGGACTCTCCTCCTTGAAACCGGCCGCCCCGGGGCGATGACGCTCAAAACCTGATCGGCGATCCCATCGATTGCATATGGTGATTTCATCTGGATGATTGCTCCTCGGTAACGCCTTGCTGGTTACGTCCCTGAAATGACCGAGCCTGCAAACCCTGCACGCCAGTCCCACGAAGCAGCTCAATCCGCCAGGACCGTCTCAAAGGCATGAGGTCAATGTTTTCGAATGCCTGATATTAACCGAGATGGATTTCCGGGAGCAAGCCACATTTCCATCATGGCCCTGGAGATTCCTTTACACCACCGAGAGATTCCATTTATACTCAATAACTGAGGAGAGCGCATGATGAGAATCAAAACCGTGCTTGTCGTGATGGGGATAGGGTCCTTTACGGTAGTGGCGGCCTATGGTGCTCTATCCAACAAAGACACCAACCTCATAAAGATCGCGTTTCAGAATGGCTATGTTGCCGCACTGGGGCTGAGCATTGAGCAGTTACAGAGGCTCAAGAGTGACAACGCCACGATGCAGAAAGCCGTTGAGGATGCTTCGGAGCGGTACCTGCAACGGGTTCGAGAGCTCAACAAGTAGGCCGTGGGGTCTGTCACGGCAAACCGGAGGCCCCGAACCGCGGCGACTGGCGAAAAGAACACGAAAGGAGGCTGTTTATGGAATTTGACGATCTGATACCCGATTATCAATTGGATCGGGTGGGCTTGTATCAGCTCAGGCATGTTTACTGGAACCGGTCAACCCCTGAGCTTTACGAGCTCGCCATTCGACGCTACGAGGGACAAATCGCCCACCTCGGCCCCCTGGTCGTGTCCATGGGTCAGCATACCGGGAGGGCCGCCAAGGACAAATACGTGGTGGACGAGCCGGCGACCACCCATGACATCTGGTGGGGCAAAGTCAATGTGAAGTACCCCGAAGAACGGTTCAATGCGCTGCACCGGCGCATGGCCAACTATATGCGGGGCAAGACGGCCTTTGTGCAGGACTGCTATGCGGGCGCCGACGAAAGGCACCGCCAGTCTGTCCGGTTGATCACCGAATTTGCGTGGCATAATCTCTTTGCCCGCAACATGTTCATTCAACTGCCACGGGACAAAGCTCAAATCAAGAGCTTCGTCCCGGATTTCACGGTGCTCCACTGCCCAAACTTTCACGCGGACCCCGACGACGATGGCACCCGCAGCGGCACCTTTGTGGCCCTGCACCTCAGTCGCAAACTGGTACTGATCGGGGGGACGTCCTATGCCGGGGAGATCAAGAAATCCATTTTCACGGCCCTCAACTTCCTGCTGCCGGCCCAGGATGTCCTCTCCATGCACTGCTCGGCCAACGTCCACAAAGACCACCCCGAAGACGTGGCAGTGTTCTTCGGGTTGTCGGGAACCGGCAAAACAACCCTTTCGGCAGACCCGAACCGACTGCTGATCGGTGATGACGAACACGGCTGGTCGCAGAACGGCATCTTCAACTTTGAGGGCGGCTGTTATGCGAAAGTGATCAACCTCTCCAAGTCTTCGGAGCCGGAAATCTATGAATGCACCCGGCGTTTCGGGACCATCTTGGAGAATGTCTCCATGAACCCGGTCATTCGTCGTCTGGACCTCGATGACGCCCTGCTGACGGAGAACACCCGCGCCTCCTACCCCCTGTCGCATCTCCCCAACATTGTGCCAACCAGAATGGCGGGCCATCCGCGGACGGTTATCATGCTGACGGCCGACGCCTTCGGCGTGCTTCCTCCGATTTCAAAATTGACGGAGGAACAGGCCATGTATCATTTCATCAGCGGCTACACGGCCAAGGTGGCCGGCACCGAAAGCGGCGTCAAAGAACCCAGCGCCACGTTCAGCGCCTGTTTCGGGGCGCCCTTTATGGTTCGCCATCCTTCGGTTTATGCTCAGATGTTGGCCAAAAAGATCAAGGACCATAAGGTGAGCTGCTGGCTGGTGAATACCGGATGGACGGGAGGTCCCTACGGCGTCGGCTCGCGCATGAAGATCGAATTGACCCGGGCGCTGCTCAACGCAGCCCTGGCTGGAACGCTCGAGAAGGTACCCATGCAACCCGATCCCAAATTTGGGGTGTTGGTGCCCCTGGAGTGCCCGGGGGTGCCCTCGGAACTGCTCGACACCCGCCGCACCTGGTCCGACACAGACCGGTATGACGCCCAGGCCCGACGCCTCGCGATCCTGTTCCAGGAGAACTTCGAACAGTTCAAGGACCAGGCAAGCCCCGAAGTCCAGGCCGCCGGGCCAAGAGTCGGGTGAGCCATTTCTTTCAAACCAGGGCCATCAAGCTGGAGGCCGGTTTCGTGAGGGTTCTTCCTGCTGTTGGTGGGTCAGGAGGTTGAGGAAATCCTGGTCCATCAGAACGCGTGACCGTCCTCCAGAAATTCATTTCGAGAGTTTTGCCGCGATCGAAGCAACATGCTTCCCCTGATACCTTGCGGCCGCAAGCTCGTTCGCCGTCGGCACGCGTTCTCCTCCCGTACCGGCAATTGTCGAGGCGCCGTAAGGGGAGCCACCGGTTATTTCATCATTGCGCATTTGACCCTGAAAGCTGTAGGGCAGGCCGACAATGACCATGCCATGGTGGAGGAGCGTGATATGGAAGCTGAGGATGGTGGATTCCTGTCCGCCGTGCTGGGTGTTCGAACTGGCAAAGACACTCCCCACTTTGCCCACCAAAGCTCCCTGAGCCCAGAGCTGCCCCGTCGCGTCGAGGAATTGGCGCATCTGCCCGCACATGTTGCCGAAGCGGGTGGGGGTGCCAAAGATGATGGCGTCGGCCGTTGCCAGCTCATCCACCGTGGCGACCGGTACCTTGGCCATGGTTTTCTGGGGCCCCACCGCACCCATCTTTTCCAATACCTCGGGGGGGAGGGTCTCCGGCACACGGCGCAGGACCGCTTCCGCCCCGGGGAGCTCCCGTACGCCTTCGGCTATGGCCTGCGCCAGTCGATGTACGTGACCGTACATCGAATAATAAGCGATCAGCACTTTCATTGCTTTTCCTTTCCTTCATGCTTTCCTCAGCCACGATGCTCGGGCCTTACTTGTCCAACCACGTCAGGGTCTTGGTCAGAATGCGGCCGTAGATTTCCTGCGGGTCCGCACCCATTGATTTTGG
>CAZDKX010000009.1:0-36697 GCA_964505935.1 uncultured Syntrophobacteraceae bacterium | reverse complement strand
ATTCTGCGGTTTCTTGTTGGATATTCTGCGGTTCGCTTTTTACTCATCACTCATCACTCGCTACTCTCCACTCTCAACTCATCCGCAAAATCCCCCAGCGCTCTCCTGAGAAACGCCTGCGCGATCCGGCCTTCATAGAGGGCCGCCGTATAAGCCACCTCCGCCTGGTTCCAGGCGACTTCCGCCTGCAGCAGTGAATCCACCGTCGCCGCCTGCCTGGAGTAGATCTGCCGTACTTCTCCAAGGGCCTTTTCCGCCCAGGTCTTGCGCTCTTCGGCCACCCGAATTTTTTCGGCCGCTTCCCGCACCGCCAAGGTTGCCTGATTCACTTCCAGCGCGATATCGAGGGCGACCTGGTCGCCGCGGGCTTCCATTTCCTTGAGTCTGATGCGGGCTTCTTCGATGCGGGAGACGCTCAACCCGCCTTCAAAGAGGGGCCAGGTCGCCTGGATGCCCACGAACCAGCTGTCGGCAAACCTGCCGAGCTTCTCCGAGTCCAGCAGGTAGTCCACATTGGTGCCCAGACGCGGCAAAAGGCCTCCCTGAGAAGAGCGTACGCGGGCTCTGGCGGCTTCAATGAGGGAGCGCACAGCAGCCATTTCCGGGCGATTCTTCAAGGCAAAAGCGACGGAGCGGTCGGCATCCTGAGAGGGGGTCTCGCTTTGTGGTGCCGGGCCGATGCCGGGATCGGGCATCTCCGCGGGCTGGATGGGCCGTGCCATGAGACGTTCCAGGCCGGCCTGCAGTTTGAGGGCGTTGGTTTGGGCCGTAACCAGATTGCCATGGGACTCGGCACGGCGTGCTCTGAGACGCAAAAGCTCACTGGGAAGCGCAGTCTCGGCGCGTATCCGAGCCTCCCCCAGGCGTTCATCGGTCTGGGAGGATTCAAAGGCCCGTTCCGCCACAGCAATGAAAGCCAGCGCCTGCAGCCACTGGTAGTAAATTTCGGTCACTCGGGTCACGAGCTGATTGCGGGTTGCCTGCCATTCGGCACTGACGGATCGCTGTTGGGCAAGGGCCGCCTTGCGCTCATACCACCGGCCGCCCCCCTCGAAAAGCGACCACTCCCCCCGCACTCGTGACCCGAAATTCTGCTGCGCCCCGGGAGAGTTGAAATCGATATCCGTGCGAAAACGCCGCTGATTGATGATGTCCATCATGGCAAAGACGGGATTATTGGTAATGTTGAAGTCCTCGGAAACGACCAGGCGGGGATAGAAACTCGCCTCGACCTGGCGCACCTGTTCGGCCGCCGCCTTGAGGCGCTGCCGCATCTGCTCCAGCTCCGGACTGGCCCGCAAGGCTTCCTCCACGGCCCGTTCCACGGTGAGCGGTCCCTCGACCAGAACTTGACGCCCTTGTTGAGCTTCGGGCTGCCATTGCGCTGCGGCATCGCCGTGCATCACCGTGGCTGAAGGGATATCCTCCCCTTTTGCCACCAGTGCCGTCCGAACCATACATGCCGCCGGCATCGATGCAATCAGGATCATGAACAGCAGCATCCTGGGCAGAATTGCGTTATGCTCCGAAATGAACCTCAACACTCGAGCGACTCCCAACTCCAAAGCACGTCTGGTGTGGTGGCTATGCAGGTCCCGAGCAGTAACTCATGTCGCCTCGCGACACCCGAAGACACATGAAAAGGACTGCGGTTGACAGGCAACTGCAACTGGTAGCTCGTAACTCGCAACTTTTCGAAGAAGCTGAAACACGGCCAGAATGAAAATCATCTCATCATGGCTGCAGAAAACAGCGGGCGAGCTGAGCGAACGCTCAGCTCCCGACCTCACTGTAGAGCAACCGGTCGATTTCCGCCTGGCGAATGCGATGCTCATGGTCAGCTTTGTGTTGATAGGCGTGGGCGATCTTTTGCAGAAGGGTCTTCATTTCCGCCGGCTTCATGAGGTAGTAGAAGGCTCCCTTCGTCATCCCTTCGATGGCCGAGGCCACAGTGGCATGCCCGGTGAGCAGGATAACCTGAACGAGGGGTTTGAGCTGTTTGATTTCCTGCAGAACCTCAATCCCGTTTCTTCCGGGCATGACCATGTCCAGAATGACCACGTCGACGTCCTGTGCCTTGAGGACCGAGATCGCCTCGTCACCATTGGCAGCTGTGGTTGCCGAGAGGTTGCGGGCCTCGAGCCTGTTCGCCAGAGTCTCGGCGAAATCCTTTTCATCATCAACGAGAAGTACTCTGATCTTCATGCATCAACTCCTTGGGTTCCAACGTCTCTACGTACCCTGCGCCGGATGAACAATCGCCGTGGCCGTCAGGAACCGTCCCAAAATGACTGCCACGGTTGACAGGAGCGCAGAGTGGGTTGTGCCCGCACGCGCTGCCCCATCGGTGGGCTCAGCTCACCATCCAAAGCCGCATGGGTGTGTTTGGACAGTTGCTTACGATGGGAGGGGGAGCCCTCAAGTAGCATGCTCCCGATCTTCCTCGCAGGCTTGCTCCATAGTCAGAAGCAGATCGTTGAGATCAACAGGCTTCTGAAGGTGGTCAAAAGCGCCCAGCCGGCGTGCGGCCGCTTCGTCGCGCTCCGATCCGTGTCCGGTCAGGATGATCACCTGGACCCGGGGATGGCTCTTCTTGACCCGTCGCAGGACTTCGAGTCCGTCGATCCCGGGCATCTTCAGGTCAAGGACCATGACATCGGGAATGTTTCTGGCGAGCTTTTCCAGGGCCTGTTCACCGCTGAAAGCAACATCCGGGTCGAATCCCCGCATCTGCATCCTCTCGGCCAGCGTCAAGACGAATTCTTTTTCATCATCTACCAGAAGCACCCTAAACTTCAACGCGCATCTTCCTCCAAAAAGCTCCGGAAACCGTCCAAGAATATGCTCGTTAAGGATGAGATGTTTCCTTCTTCATCTCACTGGATGCCCGCCAGAAGCACGCGGGCATGACGATGAGTGTCAGTTGCTGAAGCGTCATTCCCGCAAGTTCCTGGCGGGAATCCACTATACAGAGACTTCTTCCGGAACTAAAGGTCTCAGCCTTAACGAGTACTAGTGTCACGGTTGACGGGAGCGCAGGGTGGGCCGTGCCCACATGCCACCCCATCGGTGGGCACAGCCCATCCTACGGGGCCGCATGGATGTTATGGGACAGTCGCTCACCGACAATTGGCAGAGTCAATTCCAGGCCTGGTCCGGAGGCACGGCAGGTAATGCGACAAGGGAAACCGGCCGCAACCCGCTTGATCGCCTCGCATGTTTCAGTTCCGGGAAAGGGAACCGAGAAGCCTTCAGCAATGTCAGCCGCGTTCTGACAGCAGAAAGTGACGACCGCCTCTTTTCCTTTGGGGGCGACGGACACATTGACATTGCCGCCTGGCCCCATGCTTTCCCAGCAGCGCTCCAGACACTCGAAAAGCACCATCTGCAGCCCCATGGGAGATACGAGCACGTTCAAGGCCGCCTCATGCGGATTCAAGCTCAGCGCTATCCCCTTCAGTCTGGCAAAGCGCTCCGACAGAAGGACGATTTGCTCAAGCATTGCATTGAGGTCCACGGTAGCCACTGCTTCGTCCGGACTGTGGGCAAAGCGGTTGAGCCGGCCGGACAGTTCGACCCCGCGTTTGGTCTGCGCCTGAATGGTTGTGAGACAGCGAATCAACCTGTCTCTGTGCGGAAATGGGACCTCCTGGCCCAGGAAAAAGAGATCTTCCATGAGTCCCGCGGATTCCTTGATGATGGCCAGCACGTTCTTCATTTCATGGGTGAAGGCTGCGGTTATTCTGCCCAGAAACGCGACTTCCCTCAGGTCTTTTTCCACCGTTCTTTTCCCGGATCGCTTTGCGGTGCGATCCCCAAGCAAGGCATGGCCCCGCGGCAGTTGGTCTATGTTTTTCTCTGTCTCACTTTGCGGTAGGCTTCCTGCATGGTTCGAGTCAGGGTGTCCAGGTCGACGGGTTTTTCCAAGTAGGCGCAAGCACCCAACTCCAGGCAGCGCTCCTTGATCTCCCTCGAACCGTGCCCGGTCAGCACAATCACCTCCACATCGGGATGGTCGTGCTTGACCCTCCTCAATACCTCCAGACCATCGACTCCCGGCATTTTGAGGTCCAGGACCATCACCTCCGGCTCATCTTCCTCGATGACCGAAAGGGCTTCTTCGCCGTCATAGACCACCGCCGAGCCAAAAGCACGCATTTGCAGGCGTTCGGAGAGCGTCTGCACAAACTCGCGTTCATCATCCACCAGGAGGACCTTCGAAGGTACCGGGACCTCGAAGTCAAACTTCCGATAAATATCCGACTGATAATACCCCGCGCCCACCTTGGTCGCCACACTCCTGACCCCGGGGATGCTGCCGACAATCTTCCTGAGCTCCTCCTCGAGCGAGGAGAGCATGAGCACATGTTTGTTGATGGTCAACAGAACGTTTCCCTCCTTGGCGGACACCGCAACGTCATGGCCCTCCCGCGCCAGCTTCAACTCCACCTCGGCTGCCAGCACGAAGTCCTCCAGTGCCTGCCTGGAGGATGCCGTCACCTGCAGCACATCCTTTTGCAGATTGGTGGCAATGAGCTGGGCAGCAGCAGCCACGCTGTTCTTGTCCATCGGGATCACCATGTCGTACAAATCGGGGGCCCAGGGGTCGCGTTTCTGGAAGAGCTGTTCCACCCAGAGGACGCGGGCCTCATCGTCTTTGTGAATGCGCTTCAGCGCGTCCTTTTCGGACAAACCTTCGGCATCGGCCGCCAAGCCGGCTCGGTATTTCAAATCGGCGATGAGGCAGACTTTCAGCACATGCGAAATCTCCCGGGGGATGAACAGGCCAAGATATCCCAGAAAGAGCAGATCATCCTGTTTGAGGCAATCGGCAAGGACCACTCTGAGGCAAGCGAGGGAACGTTCCTTTTCATGGGTGAATTTGTTGAAGATGGAAGTCTTTCCCGCTATGGCCCGAGCGAGTTTGCTTTCCTCGATGTCAAAGCGTTTGCTCGCCTCAGCCATGATGGCCAGGTCCGGAATCGCCTCGTACCCCAAATCCAGGGCGACCTTTTCGGCCACCTCTTCTGCGTTGCAGTAAGAACCACCAAAAATCGCAATGACTGGCATGCTCCATCTTCCTTATGCGTCTACAGGGGCCAAGCCCGACGGTTCATCCAGGAAACACACGGAAAGCAGGGGGCAGGTCTCTTCCTTGCACTGCGTGTGCGACCGGGCGTGAATCACCTCGACCGCCCGGTATCGGGTGGAGAAGATGTGATCCTCACCGATCTTCTCATACAAATGAGTGCGTTTCATCACGGCCAGGACGTTCTCATTCAGACCGCTGAAGGATATATCATAGCCCCCACTCCTCAAACGATCCACAATCAAGGAAAGCATTTCCTCGCCCGAGGCATCCATGGCGTTGATCCCGTTGGCCACAATCAGAATGTGCTTCAGCTCCCGCTTGGTCGTCAGGAGTTCGGTGATCTGGTCTTCCAGGAAGCCGGCATTGGCATAGAACAGGCTCCCTTCGAACCGGATCATGGCGATGTGCCGGCATTCCTTGAGCCCGAAATCCTGCGCGCTCCGATAAGAACGGTCGGCGTACATGGAAAGGGTGGTCATTTGGGGTCGCATACTCTTATAGAGGAACATCCCCAGCGACAGCAACACCCCGATCATGATGCCCCTGTCGAGATGGGGCGCCGTCAACAGGGTGCAGACAAAGGTTGTCACCGAAAACACCCCATCATACCATTGCGCTTTCCAGGCATGAATGAAACCGGAGACATTCAGCAGGCCGATGACGGCCATCATGATCACCGCCGCCAGGACGGATTGCGGCAGATAGTAGAGGAGCGGAGTGAAAAAGAGCAGCACCACGCCGACGGTCAGACTCGTGAAGACACTGGACAAGCCGGTTACCGCTCCGGATTGAAGGTTTACGGCCGATCTCGAGAAAGAGCCCGAAACCGGAAAGCTCTTGGCCATCGCCCCAAGGATATTGGCTATGCCCTGGCCGATGAGCTCCTGGTTGGGATCAAGCCGCTGTCCGGTTTTGCCCGCCATGGCCTTGGCGATGGAGATGGCCTCCATGAAACCCAGCAGCGAGATGATCGCGGCAATGGGCAGAAGATGCAGCACCACCTTCAGGTCGAGCTGGGGTAGGGTGAATGACGGCAACCCCTGGGGAACCGCCCCCACCACGCTGCCGCCCCCCCGCATGATGACCGCCTGAGGATCGAGAGGGCGGTTGCCGACTCTGAGTCTCCAGGTCACGCCCTCACCCTTCCGGTCGTGGGGCAGTTCCCCCTTGGGGTAGAACAGACGCTGACCGTCAGGGGCCGCCACGCCCTCAAACAGGAGATGGCGGAGGCTTTCCCGGCAGCGGTGGGCTTGCTCCTTCTGTTCCTCCATCCGCATGCTCAGGACCAGGGCCTGGTATTGCAGCTCCAGGACCTTCGCCGAGTGGGGACCGTCCTGTTGTTCTGCCTCGCTGATCCGGGGAGTCAGGGCCGTGCGGTCGGCCGCAAGCCGGTTGATGCTGTTCACCGCGGTATTGAAATCCACGATTTGATTCCGAACCTCCTGGGAAGCGATGGCTTCGAGGGGTACCCGGGTGTTGTTTTCGTAGCCGGTAGCCCAGGAAATGAGGGTGGTCACCACCACCGCCACCAGGACGTACGGGATTCTGGGATTGAGCCGGCGCAGCCCGTACATGATGCCAAACGCGAGCACCCCCAGCCCCAGCGTGGGCCAGTGGGTGAAATGGAGCGCGGCTTTGAGGACTCGGTAAATCGTTTCGTAGTGGTGCGCTGCTTCATCGACATACACATCGAACATTTTTGAGAGCTGGGAGCTGGCAATGATGAGCGCACCGGCGTTGGTGAAGCCGTTCACGACCGGGTGGGAGAGAAAGTTGACTACCAGACCGAGCCGGAAGACCCCGAGGCAGAATTGGAAGAGGCCCACGATCAAGGCCAGAATGATCGCGTAAGCGACGAAAGCCTCACTGCCCACGGTCGCCAGCGGTGCCAGCGCCGCTGCAGTCATGAGCGACACAATCGCCACGGGACCGGTAGCAAGCTGCCTGCTGGAACCAAATAGCGCCGCAAGCAACGGCGGTAACAGGGAGGCATACAAGCCGTACTGGACCGGCATGCCGGCCAGCTGCGCGTAAGCCATGGACTGGGGGATCAGGATGAGCGCCACCGTCAGGCCCGCAAGGAAGTCATTCCTGAGGCTGCCGACGTTGACAAACCTGATCCATTCGAGGAAAGGAAAAACTCTCCGTACCATCAGTCTTCATCCAAGGAAAAGTTGGAGGCTAAGCAGGAGGGGAGGCCGGATGCCGCTCCCCGCCGACGGCGACCGCTTCGCCAATCACCCGGATCAGTTCATCGATCCGTAAAGGCTTCATCAGGCAATCAAACGCGCCCAGGCGCCGCGCCTCCTCGGCCTCAACGGCAGCAGTCATGCCCGTCAGAAGAATCACCTGGATCTTTGGATACTGTCTCTTGATACGCTGCAGCACCTGGATGCCTCCCAGCCCCGGCATCATCACATCCAATACCACCACGTCCGGGGGATCACTCTCCAGAAGCGCAAGCGCCTCTTCCCCACGGGAAGCCGTCCTCGCATCCATACCCCTCAGCGTCAATCTTTCCGCCAGAGTCGCGGCGAATTCCGCTTCGTCATCCACCAGCAGTACTTTACAGCGTTTCATTCAAAATCCTCTCCCCGCTGCCACTTCTGATCTCTTGGGCAAGTAAATGGTAAAAGTGGTTCCCCTGCCTTCCATACTTTGGACCGTGATATCCCCACCAAGCTTCTTCACAATGCCATAGGTGATGGGCAGGCCCAATCCTGTCCCCTCACCTTTTTTGGTGGTGTAGAAAGGTTCAAAGAGATGCTTGAGGGTTTCTTCGGACATGCCGCAACCATCATCCTCAACGCAGACCGTTATCGTGTCGGAGTCTTTTTCCCGCGTAGTGACGGAAATGGTACCGCCGTCTCCCACTGCGGCAAGAGCATTGTTGAGGAGGTTCAGAAAGACCTGCTGCAGCTGTCCACGATCCGATGCGATTTGCGGCAAATCCTCTGCCAGCTGCAAGTTGAATTCAATGTTGCGGTATTGTGATTCCTTTTCAAGGAAGGTGAGCGTCTCCCGGATCACCTCATTCAGATCCAGGACTTCGATCTGGACTTCCATGCGGCGCGCAAATCCCAGCAGGCGATGGGTGATCGAGCGGCAGCGATTGACCGACTGCAAAATGGCATCGGTCAGGGAAAGGAACTTATCCTGCTCGGCGAAACTGCTGCCGTACTCGATAAGGTCCTTCATCAGCCCCGCTTTTTCATTGATAATGGCCATGGGATTGTTGATCTCATGCGCGACTCCCGCCGCCAACCGGCCGATGGATGAGAGCTTGTGCGTGTGTTCGATCTCGCGGAACGCCGCCTCGCGCCTTTCTTCGGTCTCCCGCATGCGCCTCACCAGCAGATCGGTCAGCTTGAAAACCACCAGCAGGATGATCAGAACGCTTGCCGAAAAGATGAAAAAAATCTCCATCTTGAGGGTGTACCAGGATTTCAGCACCTCACTCGGTTGTTTGATCACCATCAAAACGTAGGGGGCATGGACAAAATAGGTGTAGGCGAGCAGGAGCGGCCTTCCCTCGGGATCCGTTTGTTCAATCACATTCGCCTCATAGCTCACCGGCGGTAAGGGAAAGGGCAGATGATCGAGTACCGCGCCCAAGGATTTTGAGGGGGTCTGCAGGATACCGCTCTTGTTGAGGAGAAAACCATCGCTCTTAGGCTCAAGCCCCATCGAGGCGATCAGGTCGTTGAATTTCTGCGTGTCGATGGTCGCCCGCAGAATCCAGGTGCGGCCGAGGTCGGTTCGGTGCTGGGCTGCGATGACAACATGGGGAAACCTCCGATAGCCCATGAACACATCACTGATGTAAGAGCCGCGGATCTGGACCTCATGGAACCAGGACTGGTCGGCATAGTTCTTGTCCTTCAGACTGTAAGGCCCGATATAGCTCACCTGCAGGCCCGTGTCGTCGATCAACCCGAGATCGACGAAGCCGCCGAACTCTTGCTTCATCGCACTGAAAATGCGGTTGAGGGCCTTTTCCTCGGCAAGCTGTTCAAAGGGATAGGCGGAAGCAACGAAACTCACCGCCGAGAGCCGCTCGGCCAGGAACAGCTCGAAGGAATGCTTGGTCTTGTTTACCAACACCCGCAGAGGATTGACAATCTCCTCTTTGAGCCGGGTCTGATATTCGTGGTAGTTGATCAGGGCCATGAAAAAGAGCGGGACAATCGTCACGAGGAGCATGAGGAAGATGATGTTCCTTCGGAGGACGCGATACCGTTCCGGAGAACTTCCCTGTTCCGGGATATCCAAAAGCCGCAGTTTGCTCCACCAGTTCATAGACGCCAACGCACCCTCACGCACCCGGTCAAGCACAAAACCGGAGCCAAAAGACCATCGCTCGGAGCCAAACAGCCCCCACCTGTTTCGACCAGTCAGACCTCGTTGGGATTGAACAACACACCTGAAGAAGGAACGTGGATGATCCGAAGCACTTTCGCTGGGGGAGATTCACCACCGGCTGCACGCATTATTCAGTAGAACATCACTACCAGATTACGCACGCTCAGTACAACCTTTAATTGCCATGTCTCCACGAGGTTCAAAGGTATGTTCTATGCCTGTGAAGATCCTGTTTCAATCCTGCCAGCAGCCCTTCGCCCGCCACTTCCCGGTGAGGAGCTTATGAGGTCACGCTCATGTTTCTTGAGACAGTCAAGCTCACAACAATTGCTCAAGACCGATATCCTGCCTTTTCCTCCGGCGGGCTATTGCTGACGATCCGAAAACAACGCTCTGATGCTCTGCTTCACCCGGTCGATCTCTTCACGCTTGAGGTTGAAGTCCTTATTCTTCTCCAAATCGAGATCCGTCAGCACCAGGTACTTTTGCATGGGCACTTCGGCATTTTCGAGACAGGCCTTGGCGCACCCCACCGAGCAGCCATCGATGACCACCATCTCGGGCACGTCCTTGGCCGACTGAACGAAACCGCTCAGCTGTCCGCCAATGCCGGCAAGACAAAACATCTTGCCAAAGCCTTCCTGGGTCATCTCCACCGCCGCCTGATTGGAAAGCTGCCCCACATTTGACCCGCCGGAGCAGGCGAGAATCATGACGTTGCCACCGGGAACACAACATTCTTCAGCCATGTTTTTCCTCCTCGATGATTCGCATCTTATTCTTTGATCCACTTCAAGACATCCTGCTTGCCGGGGATTTTGCCGACGGATTTAACCTGGCCGTCAACCACCACGGCAGGGGTTCCAAACACCCCGTACTTGGTGATTTCCATGATGTCGGAGACTTTCTCGACGTTCGCCGTTACACTACTTTCGGCGACTGCTTCCTTCACGATCTTCTCTGTCTGCTGACACTTGGGGCAACCTGGCCCCAGCACTTTAATTTTCATCATCATCCTCCCTTTTGACATGATTCATCATAATTTCCTATGACAAAGAGATCTCTCCCTTCGGTCGAGATGACACGGTGATTTGGAATCGCGCCCTAGCCTTTGCTTGTGCTCACGACAGGTGAGGCCTGATCACGCTTATGCAGCCAATACAAGGCGGATGCCATCAGCAAAATGAAAACTGCGAGGTAGCCTCCCAGCATGAGTATGCTGGTACCATCCACCCAGGCGCCGTAGATGAGCCCTGAAACCGTACTGAAGAGGGCCACCCATCCCACATAGGTCCACGCCTTCTTCTTGCCGATGATGGTCGCGGTGACGAGAATGCTCTGCAGGCTGAGCTCCGGGTCTGCCATGAGATACGCGATCAGGGGGCCGCGATGCATCCCGAGGGACAGGAACATGTTGGCGATGGGGACTTCTACCAGCGTGGGAAAATACATGAAGACCCCGAAGACCACCCCGGCCAGGTTGCCCGGGATCGTGTTGTCTCCGGCGATCGCCTGTACCCATTCGGGCCGAATGAAGCGGCGGATCACGCCAACCGCAAACACGCCGACAATGAGCAGCGGGAAGATCTGCTTCACGAAGCGCCACGCTTCCCAGAGCCATTGCTGCACCTCATACTCGCCAAAGAACCTCGAGGCCATGAATAGAATGCAAAACATGGCCAGGATGACGCCAAACATCCTTCCCGTAAGATAGACCTCGAGGCCCTGGGCAGTCGGGACCATCCGCGTGGCGGCAACGATGAGCGTGGCCGCGATCAGCATGAGAGAAACCCACGTCCATCGGTTGTAGCCGTTGAGCAGGTTGCCAAGCCCCCGCCAGGCGGAGACGGCAATGAGTGCGAGCAGGCCGATCAGGATCGCCCCTTGAGCCGTTACCCCCTCTTCGCCCTTTGACTCGTCGAAGGGGATCCAGGCATAGAGCATTTCCTGGAAGCGGTCCATGCCGTGTATGGGCACCGTGAAGCTGGCATAGGAGTTGGTAAGGATCGAGACCTTGAGGGTCCCGAAGATGAGGAGCGATACCATGAGCAGCAGAAAGACGATGGTACTTGCCTTCAGGCCTCCCTCTCCGACATAGGCTGCATCCGTCGCCTCCGCATGCGCGATGTCTTCCTTCCGGAAGATGAAGGCCATGATCAAGCCGACACCGATGCCGAAAACCAGCGAGAGAATGATCCGCGCGATGGCGAAATCCGC
This sequence comes from uncultured Syntrophobacteraceae bacterium, assembly GCA_964505935.1. Lineage (GTDB taxonomy): Bacteria > Desulfobacterota > Syntrophobacteria > Syntrophobacterales > Syntrophobacteraceae > JADGQM01. The sequence continues at coordinate 25,026 of CAZDKX010000009.1, read as the reverse complement.
GCCGAGAGTGGCCCCGGTATAAACCAGGGCCAGGATGTTCGCAGCGGGTGCAAAGAACAGAAAGGTGATCGCCGGTCCCAGCCCAGCCCCCTTGTAAAAGATTCCGGCAAAGAGGGGGACGATGGTGCAGGAGCACACCGCAAGCGTGCTCGCAGCAAGAGCCGAAGCAGGGTATGCCACGGTTTTCGGCGCGTTACGTCCGAGCAGTTTGGTGACGGCCTCCTTGGGAAACAGGGCGGAGAGGCCTCCGGCGATGAAAAAGGCCGGAACCAGACAAAGCAGGACGTGGGCGGCAAGGTAGGAGGCCAGGCTCCCGAGTCCGCTCTGCAGCAGGTAGATGAGATAATCTCCAGTAGTCATGGTGACGACTCCCTTTTCCTCTTCAATTCCCCTGGTTGATCAGGCGAACCTGGATCTTTTCTTTTGCCTGAGGATCAAGATCGGTCTGGAAAGTTATGGGGGTTTCCAGAGAACTGCCTGACGGCACATTCGCCATCTTAACGGTAACCTCCAGATTGCGACTGCTCTTGTCGGCAAGCGGCTTGGCCTCAACCTTGAGGAGGTTCGCATCATAGTTGAGGCTGGTGATTTGAAACGGTTTTTTGCGATTGCTCCGGACGTTCACCGTCCTCGCTTCAATGAGTTGTTGGGGCGTTTTTCCCAGGAAGATCGATTTCGGGGCCACGCTGATTTCCCCCTCGATCCTGCCCGCGGACTTCCTTGATCTCGAGTATCCCTTTGCCGGGGTTCTTGACCATGAAATCATGGGAAACCTTTTCACCCTCGAAGGCTTCCTTGAAATCAAAGGTGGTTTCGTGAATCTCCAGGCGGGGAACTTCCGGGCCTGCTGCATGGGCCTTGACCAGGCAACAGAAGATTGCCGCCAGGGCGAGTGAAGCGTAAGTAAGTCGTCTCATCGTCAGTGTTCTCCAGAGTAATTCATGAAATCCCGAGAAACGGGCGGGCGATAAAATAGAGACCCAGGAGGCCGATCCCTGCCCCGGCGCACTTCCGGAACCAGAGCCCTCCCTCATAAAAGGAGCTGCTTTCGAGCAGGCGCCGGACGGTGGCGGTCGAGCTCCCGGCAATGGCAATCGGCACGCAGTGGCCGATGCCGAAGAGGATAATGAAGAGCAGGCCGGTCATGATTTTCTGCTGAATGGTAATAATGGCCAGAATCGGGGCAATGAAGCCAAAGGTACAGGAACCGGAAAGCACCCCGTAGGCCAGCCCCAGAACCAATGCTCCGAGGAGCCCCTTCATCTTGATCCGGCTCATGAGCCCGGCGGACATGGAGCAGCCGCTCACTCCAAACATATCTAGAGCAACCCAGATCAAAATGGCGCCCACCAGGATGGTCCAATAGGGGCCGACTTCACCCAGCATGCGCCCCAGCAGGGAACAGATGATCCCCACGAGCGCGATAGTGATGAACAGCCCCACCGTGAAAGCTACTGCATAATAAGCGGCGTGGTTTGCCTTGAGCGCCTTTTCCTGGCCGGCCACGTAACTCACGATGAGAGGGATGGAAGCCAGATGACACGGGCTGAACGCGACGCTCACCATTCCCCATAGAAAACAACCCAGGGCCGCGATCGCCAGCCCCCCGTTCATCCACTCATTGATCGTCAAAAAGACTTCCTCAAGCATCCTCCCTCCTTAATCCTTGAATGAAGAACGTGACCGGTTCCTGTCCTTATTTCACCCCGAGCTTCTGCAGTTCGGCCACAATGGACTTCTTGTCCATGAAACCCTCGTGTCGCAGGACTTCTTTGCCCCCCCGGTCGTAGAAGATTTGTGTGGGTATCGACCGAATGCCGAATTTCTTTCCTTGAGCTGGATCTACCCAGACGTCGATGAAGATGATAGCCGCCTTGCCTTTGTATTCCTTCTCCAGTTCTTCCATAATGGGAGCCATCATCTTGCACGGAATGCACTTCTTTGCCCCAATGTCCACCATGGTCACCATGCCTTTCACCGGCACTTCGGGAGGACTCGATTCGGGTTCAGCGCTCCAGGATAGGGAGTGAAAAGAGGCCAAAGCCAGCATTGCGATGAAACCCACTGTAACCGTCATTCTCAGGACCTTCTTCATTTTGGACACGATCTCTCTACCTCCTTTAAGGAACCGTCCAAAAATTAACGTCACGGTTGACAGGGTGGGCTGTGCCCACCGATGGGGCAGCATGTGAGTACAGTCCACCCTACAAAGCCGCATGGTTGTTTTTGGACAGTCGCTAAGTTGCCGACGTTTGTCGCTGCAAATGCCTCCAACTCTCAGCGAAAGTCACACACAAACACCCAACAGAAACAGGGCAACCATTATGCCAACAGGAAGCTTTGGTAAACACTCCAGCCAAGAGCAGCAGCAAGCTGTAGCTCATGGCTGGAGAGGGGTAAAAAGCGACAGGGTGAATGGGGCGCGCTCAACTTGCACCCGCTCTTGAATGTGCCCAATAGAATGTTATGGAAGGCGACATTCCCGGCGGCCCATGCGGCAACCCTGACCCAACCCCTTCCCTCGGAAAGAGGCCTGAGTTACCGTCATCTTTTCACGCTGCTCAGCGGTCAACAGCTGTCGGCATCCCAATTGAAACTCGGTGGCCTTCTCCTGCATCTGAGCCTGGAGTTCACGGATTTCCTGCTGCTTGGTTGAAATCTTCGCCTGATTCGGCTCCGCTTTCGCCCACAGTTCCCTCAGTTCCATCTTCTTGCTGAAAAGCTCGTCCCTAAGGGGCCTTATCTCTGCCATAAAGGCGTCGTGCCTGGATTGGAACTGTGCCCGCTGATCGTCCGTCAGGTTTACGCTGGCTGAACGATTGGGGTTCATGCCAAGGCCGCAGCCACCCTGCATGCCGCCCCAGTGCCCACCAAAGCCCCAGGCGCTCGACGCTCCCAAAACCAATACCGCAACGACTACCGATAGCTTTCTCATCGTGTCTGACCTCCCTTCGGTTTATATGATTCATGGCGGCTTGTCTCGGTCCTCCTAAAGGGCATGATCCATGCCAAACGGCCTGCATCTCTTTTTTGGGACGACAACTCATGGACATTACGTTATTTATTTCCGAGCTTAGAGTCAGGGAGCAGGAATGAGGGCAAGTGGTCGGAGCAAATAATGTCGAACGCGTTTGAACCACGATTCTCTTGTTACTATGGAATTACGGTAAGTTATCAATTCGACACTTTTCTCCTCGGGTCTCTGTGAATTCGACAGATCTGTCGAACCGACTGAGGTTGTGGACCCGCTTCTTCGCCTAACCTATCGAATTGGGAGCATTATTTTCTTAGCTCCGACGTGATTCGTCTGGTATAGAGATTGCTTATTGCTGTAGGCGTTAGCAAATTCCGTACAGGGCGGTGAACCATGCCAAGGAAAACCATTGTTTCGGCGGTATTGCTGCTGATCATCCTTCTGCCGGCCGTTCTTTGTGCTCAAATGAGGCATCGAGGCGTCACGCGATCTTCATACCCGAGTTATGATTGCGTGGCGTTGGAGAACCTGACTCTCGACGGCGAACAACGGTCGGCTATCGAAAAGATGGGCAAGATCTACAATGAAGAAAAGGCCGTCTTGCAGAGCGACCTGATGTGTAAACGACTGGAGTTGCAGTCGGTCTTTAGAAATCCGCAAGCCGATGCACAGAAGATCCGCAGCCTTGCGGAAGAGGTTTCCCAGCTTCAGGATCAATTTCTGGCAGCAACCATCGAGCATCAAATCAAGGTGAGGGCTCTCCTCAGGCCGGAGCAATTGCGGCGGTGGTGCACGTTGGAACCGTGTTTTGCGAAAACCATGGGCAGAGAACCATGATGGATCGAAGGAAGAGTCTTTGGCCGCAGTCTGCTTTCGAGGGCAGGGATCGCGGCAGGGGACATTTCGTTCAGCCGTTGGCGGTTGCCCTGGTTTCCCTGCTTTTTGCCGCGCTTCTTTTCGGGATGGCGATGATGGACCAGAGACGGCTGGAAGGTGCCCTTCTGGATATGCTCAAGAAGAGGGCCTTTTATGTCGTCGAGGGCATCGAGAGAACTGCTCAGGATCGATATCATCAATTGACCCGAGTCGGCGAAGACTACCATGGGATCACTTCCGACTTGCCTGCCGCCGATGAAACCTTCGCCATCCAGGAATCCCTCGCCAAGGCGTTGATCGATCTCGCCCGCTATATCGACTATCAGGAACAGATGCAGCTTATGGCTCATGACAGTCTGCGACAGCTTACTGCCTCGGAACATCTCCAGGCCGTGGCCCTGCTTGACGAGCATGGGGGGGTCGCCTTTCAGACCGGCCCTGTTCCAGCCGATGTTCTGGCACAGGTAAAGGGTTTGGCCGAGGGACGGCCGGAAATTGCCATTCGCCTTTTTGAGCGGGCAAGAGAGGCGGCCGGGGATGACACCGTCAGCCTGGTCGGTACTCACCGAGAGAGAGGAAAAGGCGGCATCCTCCTGCTGCTTGACGGTAAAGGGTTGCAGCACTGGGGACTGAGGATCAGTATCCAGGAGGCCGTCAAGACGATGCAATGGGGTACGGGACTGGTCTACCTGGCGGTAGAGGATGCTGAAGGGCACCTCCTGACCCAGGCCGGAAGTGTCCCCGAAGAAAAAGTGGCGGAATGCCTGCTTCTGGCCGGTAGTATCAGAGATCCGGACAACCCCGTGACCGAATGCGTGAAAGTGGGGGATATCAAGTTCCTCGAAGTATTTCTCCCTTTCGAGCTTGATGGGCAGGCCATCGGCAAGGCCCGGGTGGGACTCGAAACCAGGGAAACCGACGAGCTCCTTATCGAGAAGCGTCGTCACATCTACCTCTGGACGGGTCTCATGGTGGCCGTCGGCTTTCTTGCCATGGGCCTCCTGTACCGGACTCAGAACCGGCACATCTCGAAACTTCAGGCAATGCGCGAACGCCTGCATCAGGCCGAGAAACTCTCTTCGCTGGCCAAACTCGGGGCCGAAGTCGCCCACGAAGTTCGCAACCCGCTCAACGGTATCAGCATGGCAGTGCAGAGGCTCCAGCGTGAATTCACCCCCGCTGAAAGCACTCAACAAAAAGTGGAATTCGAGCGGATCACCCACAACGTGCGGGAAGAGGTCCGGCGCATCAACACTATCATTGAGGAGTTCCTCAGCCTTTCCCGGAGCGAAAGGCTGGAACTTCGTCGGCACTCCCTGAAGGAGCTCGTGGAGAAGATCGTCTTCCTGGTCCGGGAGGAAGTGCATGCCAGAGGAATTCATGTGGGAAAACAATGGGAGCAGGGCTCCTTCTCCATTCTTATGGACCCCAATAGGATGCAACAGGCGCTGCTCAACATTGTCCGAAACGCTGCCGATTCCATCTCGGACCAGGGTTCCATCATGATTTCCCTGGAAGCTTCCGGGAAGAATTGCATCAGCATCAAAGTGCGGGATACGGGAGCCGGAATTCCTCCGGGTGAGGAGCAGAGGATTTTCGAGCCTTATTATACAACCAAGACAAAAGGAACCGGGCTCGGGCTTGCCATTGCCCGCGAGATCATTCTTGCCCACGGTGGTGACATTCGAGCACAGAGCAACCCGGAGCAGGGAACCACCTTTGAGATCCTGCTCCCGCGGCAGGAAGAGCGGGAGTGAGATCGTATCCTGAACAGAAGGAAATACGGTTGTGAGTGACCTGGACATTTTGATCGTCGAGGACGAAGCCTTCCAGCGGGAAATGCTCCGGGACTTTCTGGTCAAAGAGGGCCACCGGGTGACCGAAGTCGACAGCGGCGAGAAAGCCGTTCAACTCCTGGGTAAGAGTTCCTTCGATCTGGTCTTGCTGGATTTCAGAATGCCGGGAATGGATGGTCTGGAGGTCCTGCGGGAAGCGAAACGAATCAATCCGGAAACGGAAGCGGTGATCATGACCGCTTACGGCAGCATCGAAACCGCGGTCGGCGCCATGAAAGCCGGGGCGAGGGACTATCTCACCAAGCCCATTGATTTTGATGAGCTCAACATTCTCATTGATCGCGTGGGGGAACACCGCATCCTGGTCCGGGAAAACCAGGTCCTCCGCCAGGAGCTCATGGCGAAGGGAGTGGCTTCCGATGCCATCCGTTATCAGAGTCAGAAAATGGCCGAACTGGTCAATCTGGCCGGCAGGGTGGCACTCAGTCAGGCGACGGTTCTGATACGCGGGGAGACCGGTACGGGCAAAGAGCTTTTTGCCCGCCTAATTCATCACTTGAGCCCCCGGACCGAGCGCCCCCTCATTGTGGTCAACTGCGCAGCCATTCCGGAGACCCTCCTCGAAAGCGAGCTCTTCGGGCATGAAAAAGGCGCCTTTACCGGTGCGACTCAAAGGCGGATTGGCCGCTTTGAACAGGCCGATGGGGGAACGCTCTTTCTTGATGAGATCGGCGAGTTGACCTTGCCGGTGCAGGTCAAGCTGCTGCGTTTCCTCCAGGAAAGGGAATTCGAGCGGGTTGGCGGCGAGCGGACCCTCAAAGCGGACGTGCGGATCATTAGCGCTACTCACCAGGATCTCGAATCCGGGGTAAAGGAGGGTTCCTTCCGCGAGGACCTCCTCTACCGCATCAACGTTGTCACGATGACCATCCCACCGCTGCGGGAGCGCCGCGAGGATATTTCACTGCTCATCGATTGGTTCATCAGCCGTTTTGCCGGGGAGAACCGCAAGAAAATTGAAGGAATGAGCCGGGAAGCACGAGATGTTCTCATCACCTACGACTATCCGGGAAACGTGAGAGAGCTTGAAAACATCATCGAGCGTGCCGTAGTGATTTCCCGTGGGCCGGTACTCTCCCGGGGCGATTTGCCCTTCCCGGATGCCCCGTGCGAAACGGAAAGCGACCCTGAGCCACAGGAGGGAAGCCTTCGTGAAGCGCTGGAAACTCTCGAACGGCAGATGGTGCAGGATGCTTTAGAGAAGGCCGGGTTCAACCAGTCACAGGCGGCAAAGCTGCTCGGCTTGAATGAACGCATGCTCCGCTACAAGCTCAAGAAATATGGTCTAAAATGAGAAAGCAGCTATCATCCATCAAAGAATAAAAGGAACAGCCAAAAATGGGACTCTTACGCAAAGGAACAACGGTTTTTCGAAGAGCGGTTTCCAAACAGGTTGCCTGCGGCCTGAGCTTTTGCCTCCTGCTGGCTACGTTGGTGCTTCTTGCAGACAGCGTCGCTCATAGCGATGCCCCCTCGCAGGTCACCACCTTGAAAGAACTGATAACGCGGTTCGATGTTTCAAGTTGCAGGGAATGCCATGAGCAGATTTACACCCAATGGGAAAAGTCCCATCACGCGCGACCGCTTATGGGCCTCGACGACCAGATTTTCATGACATCCTATCTCAAGCGGGGACCGCTTTCGGTTAAGCCGGGAGAAAAGGCTACCAGGAAGAACTTCCCCTGTTTCAAGTGTCACCTGCCCCAGATCGAATGCGCAACGGATGCAGTGGCCGCTGAGATCGCCGAAGCTATCCTGAAAGACGATAAGGAGACCTTGCGCAAGCTGAATATCTCGTGCCTCGTGTGTCACAAGGAAAAGGCGGTGGTGCACGGTCGTCCCGAGCCCAACATATTATACGGCAACAAAGACGTGCCCGATCATCAGGGCCAGGTGGTCAAGAAGAGCCCTCTTTTGAAAGATTCCCTGATGTGTGGTCAGTGCCACGGGCTGGGCCCTAACCTGGAGTTTGAAACCCCGGTCCAGTGTGCAACCCTCTACGGAAGCTACCTCCATGCCTACCTCCCCTCCGGTGGCACGGAAACCTGCCAGGAATGCCACATGAAGGAAGGCCACCTCATGCCTCCGGATTTCAACCGAAGGGATGAGCTGTCCGAACGTCTGAGGACGTCACTGCCGCTGGAGGTTCATGCTATGGCCTATTCTTTCCAGCCGAAGGAAGAGGATGTGAGACCCATGGCCGTGGTCAAGACCAGGATTAGCAGCAAGGCCGGCCACCGCATCCCCGATGGGTGACCGAGCAAGACCAAGGTGGTCCTGGAAGTGACCGCACGTGACCCTGAAGGCAAGGAACTCTTTCGAAATGCAAAATTCTACATGGTCCAGGCCACCGATGCCCGCTCGAATCACATGGTGCTGGGACCTGACAAGAAACTCGGGATCATCCGGGACACCAGCATTCAGCCCTTCGCCCCGAAAGAAGAGACTTTCGAGATTCCGCTGCCGACAGGGGTCAAGGATGCCGTCCTGGAAATAGACCTGAGCTATCAGCCCAGACCTGGCAATGTCTATCCCGTTCACAAGGTGGTCAGGAAAGTTAGTCTCGATAGGTGACACAACGGACGATCCACAAGAAACCAGAAAAAGCGAGCCTTATCCTGGAGCGTCGGGCCGTAGCCGGTATGTCTTGTTGTTTGCAGGCTAACCGCTTCTGACGCTGCGCCAGAGATTCTTGCCACCATTCGCTCGAGCTCATCCATGTCAATGGGTTTGGCACAAGAGTCTTCAGCACCAAGTTCGCTTGCTCTTTAGGAGGTTTCAGCGCTCGGGTAACCGGCAAGTATCATCGCGTGCATTACGAGGTTGATCCGTTTAAATGACTCAAGCACCTCAATTCCACTCATCTTTCTCAGCCCTATATCCAGTATGGCAAGATCGACAGGGGCAGATTGTGAAAAAGCTATGGCCTCTTCCTTGTCGGTGAAGGCATAAACCTCACGCCCTTTGTCCTCGAGAGTCCTTTGGATCAAGACTCCTGCACCCCTCTTGTCATCCAGGACCAGCATATGCAACATGTCTGGACAACCTCCAGCCCAACCATCCCTTCCCGGATTGATCAAATCTTGATCTTGGCTTTGCGAATGAAAAGATCGATCAGAATGCCAAGGCCGAAAGCCCAGGCCATGTTGGGCACCGCCAGGGAAATGCCGCTGATCAGGAGAGCGACGAAATACTCTTCATTGGTTTTGAGACTCCGGATCAACGGGCAGAGCTCCAGGCCGGCGAAAATGAGCAGCACCCCCAGCACCGCATTGGGAATGATGGAGAGGATTCCGAAGCCAAGTTCCCCAAAGGCCAGCGCCATCAACACGAAAAGGGCGCCGATCATGACCGGGGCCCCGCCGGTCCGGGCCCCGAAACGATAGTGAGCGGCCAGGCCGCCGGTACCGTGGCACATGGGAACCGCCCCGAAAAAACCGGCCGGTAAATTGGCAAGCCCCATGGAAAGAGCGAATTTCCCCGCGCTCGTATTCTTCAGAAGCGGGTTGTTGGGGAACAACAGCGAACAGGTGTCCGCGGTTCCCACACAGGCATTGCCGATAGTCAGGGGAATCTGGGGCAGGATGAGCATGATGAAGGCGATCCAGAAATCATGCAGCGTGGGAGCAATCATCCGAACCTCGGTGGGACCGAAGGCAAAGCTCAGGCCATCACCGCCGCCAAGGGCCAAACCGGCCCCGATTCCCACGGCCACCGCGGCCAGAGCGGCCGGCACTTTCTTGTTATCGAGGAGAGCCAGCACCATGGCGAACACGACCAACCCGAGGATGAGGTTGACCTGGTATTCGGCAAAGCGGCCTGCAACTCCCGAGAGGAAAAGGTTTTGCTCAACAATGAGCTCTATGCCTTTTTTCAGGAACACCAAACCCAGGGCGAGCTGGATGCCGCGGACAACCGGTTGCGTGAACAGTTTGGCGAGCACGTCCACGGTGCGTGTGAAATATAAGAGGACAAGGATCGCCCCGAAAATGATCCCGGACGCCCCAATCACGGACTCGGTTATCTGTGCCGGATAGGCAATGGCGATGGCTCCCACCGCTTTGAGAGGCTGGACCGGTACGGGCAGGCGGTAGTGAAAGCCGGTGATGAGATAAAACAGCCCGAAGGCGAGGAAAACGGTCGTCGGGCTGAGCTTGTTGATGAGGATCATCCCCACCACGATGGGAAGCAGGGTGCCTAAATCGCCAAAGGCGCCGGCCAGCTCCACCCGGTCAAAATGCAGACCGGTCGTCACGGTCGGCCGCTCCGGGGCGTCGAGCGATCCCCCTGCCGGATTGGCGGGTTCTTCAACGCCAGCCACTGCTGCAACCGCTTCTTTCATGACTCGCCTCCCATTGCGAAATCACCGAAATACGGTATTCTTATGGTGACAGGAACAACTAACACGAATAATATAACATTCGTGTTATAAATAGCGCCCATTTTTGAACATGTCAAGGATCTTTTTACGAAAGGTGGAGGTTATCTCCTGATGGTTGAGTCTTCCCCCCTGCCCGCCGTCACTACCCATGCCCGCATTCTGGCAGCCTCGGACCCTGCCCGGTGCCTAGATGCGGTGCAGCTGCAGCGTCTGGAGGAATCCTATCGAAGCTGGGTCGAATCCTCAAGGAGCCCGGGCCTTCGCTGGTCCAGGAAACGCATCCTCCTGATCTTCCTGTTGATTCGCTATACGGGAGCGCGCTTGAACGAGATCCTGAATCTGGACCCGTGGCTCGATATCGACTGCGAGAAGCAGCTCGTTCACCTGCGCAAGAGCGGCGAGAGGAATGCTGCCGGCCGCGAAGTGCAGATTCCGGAACTGCTTTCGACCGAGATCCGCAGGACGCTCGATGAGTTTCGGCTTCTGAACCTTTCAGGGAAAGTCCTTAGAGTGGACCAGGGGCATGTACGCCGCAAGTTCTACGCCCGGGCGGAAGCTGTGGGCATTGCCCCGGAACTGGGCACTCCGGAAGTCATCAGAAGATCCAGGGCGGTGGAAATGATGCAAAGCAACGTTCCTCTGCCCGTGGTGCAAAAGATCCTGGGTCACTCCACGCCGAGCCTGGCGGCATCTTATGTGGACTTTTCCGACGAGCAAATTCGGGAGGTGGCGAAATCTTTTGCCGAAAAGGAAGACCAGCGCAAGACCAGTGCGCGGAATACCTTCTTCGGCAAAATCGAGGCCGTTCACCAGGGCGATGTCCAAACGACGGTGGAAATGGTGTCGCTCGGCGGAGCCCGGATCTGTTCGGTGATCACCAACTACAGCCGCGCCCGCCTGGGCCTCAAACGGGGCACGCTGGTCACGGCGGAGGTGAAGGCCCCCTGGGTGATGCTTTTCAGGGGCAAGGAAGGACCCCTTTGCACGGCTGAAAACCGCTTTTGCGGCACGGTCAGCCGCATCGTGAAGGGAAAGGTGGCTGCGGAAGTCGTGGTCAGACTGCCGGACGATACCGAACTCTGCGCCATCATTACCGCAAGAAGTAAGCAAATCCTGGACCTTCGCGAGAACGATGCCATATGGGTAGCGTTCAGCGCCTTTGCGGTGATCATCCAGGTGAGCTGACAAGGTTTGAGGCTCGGGTTCCCTTTTCTTCAAAATTACCGGAGGCAAACCTTTCCTCGGACCCTGTACGCCCGCATTTTCGCGCGTTTTCCAAGGGCCATCCTCTGCGACTCGGTTCTCTCGAGGCCTTCTCTGACACAATCAAACAGAGATCCTCATCCATGAAAGTTACGCTTGTCTGTATATGGAGTCATGAGTAAGTGTTTGTAGGACTTTTCGTTTACGCAAAACCCTGGTATCTTAATTGAGGGTGAGAGGAGGTCTGATGCAGACTGGAGAAATGATGAGTACCAGGGAGGTGGCCCAATATCTCGGGATTCATGAGAAACAGGTCTACGCCCTGATCAAAGCCAAGAGGATCCCCTCCACCAAGATCACCGGCAAGTGGGTTTTCCCGAAGAAGCTGATCGACGACTGGATCGAATCCCATGCAAAGTTGGGCATCGAAGAGGCCAGAGAGAAAAGCCAGGCCGTCGCTGGGGCGCTGTTGGCATGCGGCAGCAACGATCCGATCCTCGATATGCTCCAGAGTCACATGAAAAAGGCCTTTCCGGAATTTCTTGTCTTCTCCGCCAATACGGGAAGCACGGAAGGGCTCAAGGCCCTCAACAGCCGCCACACCGATCTGGCATGGTCACATCTTTTCGACCCCCACAGCGGCCAGTACAATATTCCCTTCCTGCCGAGCCATCTGCCTGATGTCAAGGCCGTGGTGGTCAACCTCTTTCACCGGGAACTCGGCCTCATCCTGGCTCCCGGAAATCCTCTCGGGATAAAGGGATTCGATGATTTGAGAGAAAGGGGTGTCAGGTTCGTCAATCGACAGCAAGGGTCCGGTACCCGGGTCCTGCTGGATCACCATCTCAAACAACGGGAGATCCCTCCCTCCAGCATCAGGGGGTATGAGCGGGAAGTTTACACTCACTTTGAAGTGGGACTTGCCATCCTGTCCGGGGAGGCCGATGTGGGGGTTGCTACCATCGCGGTGGCAAAGCTTCTCGGGCTCCCTTTTGTCCCCATCGCCGTGGAAAATTTCGACATGATTCTCAGCCAGGGGACCTTTTTCCACAGGGGAGTTCAGGTCTTCATCGAGACCCTGAACGCCAGGGATTTTCGGAAAAGGGTCGAACGCATAGCCGCGTATGATTTCAAGGACTCTGGAAAGATCCTCTATTCAACTAATTGACGAAAGGAGGTTATCGATGAAGACATGGCTTTGGGTGGGATGTCTGTGCCTGCTGTGTGGCTGCGCCTCTACCGGTCCTGTGGGAGGCGGCAACCACATTCTGCTCTCGAGCACGATCGGCCCCATTGATGCGGGGATCGTAGGCGCCCTTGAGACCGCTTTTGAGAAGGACACGGGCATCAGGGTGCGCCATGTGGGGGCGGGGACGAGTGCGGCCCTTGATATTGCCAAGAAAGGCAATGTAGATCTGGTCCTGGCTCACGCCAAAGCCCTCGAGGAAAAGTTTGTGGCCGAAGGCTACGGCACCGAAAGGATCGACCTGATGTACAACGACTTTGTCATCATGGGACCCGCCAAAGATCCTGCCGGCATCAAGGGCATGGCAAGCGCCGCCGAGGCTCTGAAGGCGATTGCGCAAAAGCAGGCCCTCTTTGTCACCAGAGGGGATAAGTCCGGCACTCACATGGCCGAGATGGCCCTGTGGGAAAAGGCTGGCATCAAGCCGTCGGGGGCCTGGTACCATCCCTTCGAAAAAGGGGCTTCGGGGAATGTGCCGACCCTGGAGTATGCAGACCAGAAGGAAGCCTACACCGTCACGGACAGGGCTACCTTCCTCACCCTCAGGGACAAGATCAAGCTGGTTGTTTTGGTGGAAAAGGACGAGGCGCTCCTGAATTACATGAGCCTCATTCCGGTGAATCCGCAGAAGTTCCCCCGCGTGAATCACGCCGACACCATGCGCTTTGTCCAGTGGCTGACCGCTCCCGAGAAAGGGCAGAAGCTCATCAGGGACTTTGGAAAAGACAAGTACGGCAGTCCCCTCTTCTTCCCCAATTCAAAGGAATGGAGAGAGACCCAGGGAAAGAAGTAGTTCAGCGGTACTTTATTGAACCACCAGTGAAGGAGGGTTTTCCGTATGAAGAAGAATTCGGGCAAGCTTTTCGTGTGCAGTGCGATCGCGGTACTGATGGTCCTGCTGGGGACATCCGTCCCTCAGGCTCAGGAAAAGACCATCATCCTGGCCACAACCACAAGCACCCAGGACTCCGGCCTGCTGGACGTCCTGCTCCCTGCCTTTGAGAAGAAGACGGGCTACTTCGTCAAGACCATCTCCGTGGGCTCGGGCCAGGCCATGGCCATGGGGCAGAAGGGGGAGGCGGACGTGCTGCTGGTCCATTCCCCGACGGCTGAGAAAAAGTTCATGGAGGAAGGGTTCGGCGTCAACCGCCGACTCGTCATGCATAATGACTTCATCATCCTGGGACCTGCCGAGGACCCTGCCGGGCTCAAGGGGATGAAGTCGGCGGCGGAGGCGCTCAAGAAGATAGCCGCATCCGGGGCCGTCTTCATCTCTCGAGGGGACAATTCGGGCACCCACGCCAAGGAGAAGGATATCTGGAAGGTTGCCGGGGTCAAATACGAGGGCGAGAAGTGGTACCAGCAGACCGGTCTCGGCATGGGTCAAACGCTGAACGTGGCGGCTGAAAAGAAGGGCTACGTTCTGGCCGACCGGGGGACTTATCTGGCCTTGGCCAAGACCCTGAAACTTGCCATTCTGGTGGAAGGGGATGCGGTGCTGCTGAATATCTATCACGTGATCGAAGTGAACCCTGCCAAGTGGCCGAAGGTAAACATCACAGGGGCCAAAGCTTTTGGCGATTTCATGGTCTCCAGGGAGACCCAGGATACCATCAAGACCTTCGGCGTGGACAAGTTCGGTTCCCCGCTCTTCTTCCCGGATGCGGGCAAGAAGGTGGAGGATCTGGGGAAATAAATGGACCTTATCCTGGAAGGGATAAAGAAGGCCTTCTGGCTCCTGGTCAGTCTGGATCCGGAGGTGATCGGAATTACCCTCCTGTCGCTGAAGATCTCCGGGAGTGCCACGCTGATCAGCCTTGTCCTGGGAATATCGGTGGGGGCCGTGGTGGCCCTCACCCGGTTTCCCGGCAGGAGGCTTATTGTTGGGATCATCAATACCGGCATGGCGCTACCGCCCGTGGTGGTGGGCCTTTTTGTCACGATCTTCCTCTGGAGAAACGGCCCCTTCGGCTTCCTGGGCATCCTCTACACGCCCGAGGCGATGATCTTAGCCCAGGCGGTCATCGCCATGCCCATTGTGACCGGCATCACCCTGGCCGCGATCCAACAGCTGCCCGGGAAACTCCGGTTGCAGATCCTGGCCCTCGGCGCCACCCGCCTTCAGATGGTCTGGATCCTGGTCAAGGAGGCTAAACTGCCTCTCCTGGCGGCGGTCATGGCCGGGTTTGGCGGCGTGATCTCCGAGGTGGGGGCATCCATCATGGTGGGTGGCAACATCAAGGGTTACTCTCGAGTCCTCACCACCGCCACGGTCATGGAGACCGGCAAGGGGGAGTTCGACGTGGCCATCGCCCTCTCGGTCATCCTCCTTCTGCTTGCCTATGCCATCAATGTGGTGCTCACCCAGATCCAGCAGCGGGAGCGACCGAGGTGAGCACGCCCGTCCCCGTTTACGAGGCCAGGAATCTCCAGGTCATCAGGGGCGGCTCCCTCATTCTGAATGTCCCGCAGCTGACCGTCGCCGATGGGGAGATCCTCTCGCTCATCGGCCCGAACGGCGCGGGGAAGAGCACCCTGCTTCAAGCCCTGGCCGCGCTGATCAAGCCGTCTCGCGGAGAGGTCCTGTTCCGGGGCCGGAAGATCGGCGCGGAAATCCCTCAGCTCGATTATCGTCGAAGACTTGCCATGATTCTCCAGGAGCCTCTGCTGTTCGATGCGACGGTTTACAGCAATGTGGCGAGCGGTCTGAAGCTGCGGGGCATGAAGAAACACGAAATCGAGCCGATCGTTGTCAAATGTATGGAGCGTTTCGGCATCGCCCACCTGAAGGACCGGTCGGCGCGGAGTCTTTCAGGAGGTGAAGCCCGCAGGACAAGCATTGCCCGGGCCTTTGCCACGGATCCCGAAGTGCTTCTGCTGGACGAACCCTTTTCAGCACTGGATCCCCTCATCCGGGAGGCCCTGATGGAGGATCTGGAAGAGGTCCTTCGGGAGACCCGGATTACCACCATCTTCGTCACCCATGACCGGCAGGAGGCCCTGAGGCTTTCCACCCGGTTCGGCGTCATGGGGGCGGGCGAGATCCTCCAGGAGGGGCCCCCTGATGAGATCATGAATCGACCGGTCGACGAATTTGTCGCCTCTCTGGTTGGCGTGGAAACGATCTTGAGCGGAGAGATCGTTCGAAGTGGCTCCGGGACGGTTGTGGCCTCCGTTTCAGGTCGGGAAATCGCAGCTGCCGGCGACAGGGATCCGGGTGAACAGGTGCTTCTGTGTATCCGCCCCGAAAAGATCGCTCTCTCCGCTGTTGACTCAGGAGCAGCCACCCACACGAGCAATGCTTTCCTCGGAAGAATTCAAAAGATCACCCCTCTCTGGCTCCACAGGAGGGTTCAGTTGTATTGTGGTTTTCCTGTGGTGGCCTATGTCACCAATCACAGCCTGACGTCCTTTCCCTTGAGAGAAGGCATGGAAGTGACGGTCTCATTCAGCCCTGCGGATGTCGGCGTGATTTCCAGCGGTACCCCTGACAAGACGGGCAGTAAAGCCACCGCCCAAGCGTGAGGACGGAGCAGGAAGTTCATTCTTCCGGCGTCGGGGGCTGTCGCTTTGTGGGGCAGGAAAAGGACCTCGGAGCAGGAAGACTTCATGACACTGATTGCCGGTAGGTCGATTCCTGAGTAACGTTACAATAGTGTAATTTCGAGCGGAGCGAGAAATCTCGAAGTCTGAGCACGCCTGGGAAGATCTCTCCCCTCGGTTGAGATGGCACTGGCGGTCGAGATGAGACTGAAATCTGGAAGCGATCTACCAGGTGCCAAGGAAATCCATCATTTGAGCCGGGCCGGAGCCTCAGGGCAGACCCCGCCCCTCATGTGCACTCCGTTTCGGGCCGCGTCCCTCCGTAGGGATAAGGCAAGGAAGCCCATCGCACGTTCATCAGGCCGGCCCGGACCTGATTGAAGGCCGAATCCTGCGGTTCCTGCTCCGAGAACTTCTTGTTGGCAAGACTGTACTGGAGAATTAGCACCGTCGAGGAGTTGTAGCGGATGATAATCGGCGGGTTCGTGCCGGGTGGCAGAAAGCGCATGACCGCCTGCCCGCTGGCTGTGATCTGGGCCGCCCCTTCGGATACGGAGGCACCGAGCTGTAGCATCTGACAGCCCAGTTGTGACCGGTTGGTTTTGTGGTCATGGTGATAGCTCACCAGTTCCATTAATATGGTGTCCTTTTGAGCATTGAGAAACCGACTACAATACTGGTTTACCCACAAAGCCCTGACGCCCTGCTTGAGGAACGGCAGCAGCATCAGGACGAACAGCAAGCTGATCGGAGCATAGCCCTTTTCCTTCCGGATGCCGGACTGGTTCAAAAGGGTTCGAAATCCTAGTTGATGCATGGACTTATCGATTTCCGATTCCATATTCAGCCGGTGCTTTTCAATTTCTCGTTGGATGGAGAGTGATAATGGGATATTCTTTTGCATGGCAGCTCCTTTTTTAGTTTTTTCGGTGATTTGGCAAATCAACCATACTGAATTTGGAGCTGCTTTTCTATAAAAATCCCATTATTTTCAGTAGATTGTCAGATCGGAACACCACAAAATTGTGTGCGAAACTTCAGTTTTCATGATGTCAAGTCTCCTATTTCAGGAAACCTCTGAAACCGAAAACCTTCTCTATATGATCGATCTCATTGATAATGCCATATGCCGCAAAACTATAAACTCATGTGCGAAACTTTGGTTAGTGATCTCATTTTGATGGTTATTGGACCGCTCCTGTTTTTTGCGGGCATCTATATCAGCAGCTGGTTTCTTATCGGTTTGTGCGGACTATTGGCTGGCGTCAAGCTTTGTATGAGGGAAAGCCGCTCTGCCCTCCAAAAGCGTGTCGGCCCGGATTCGGTAAGTCAGGCAGTCAAGAATGCCTGTTGATTTCCTGGCTCGGAAGGCGCTCTCGTGGGATTCTTCCAAACAAAGCCCATCGGTTCACTTCGTATGGCTGTGAACGGTTCCCTGGCGCTGCTCGCGGCACGGGGCTCCTGGAAAGGGTTTTCCAATATTCGGGGAGACTAGGCGGGAGCGCTCTGTGCCGCGCTGATCACCCTGCCCACGTCCATCGGCTATGGGATCCTCGCCTTTGCCCCGCTGGGAAAGGAATTTGCCCCACAGGCGGCCCTTCTGGGCGTCTCCTCGGCATTGCTCGCCGGGTCTTTTGCTGCCTGGCTGGGCGGGCCCCCTGCTCAGATCACCGGTCCGGGAGCGCTCATGACTCTCATTCCGGCCACGGTTGCCGCGGGATTGGCCGCCGATCCTTCGCTGCCTGTTTCCCCCGAATCCCGATGCCTCTTCATTGTCAGCATGACCGCTCTTTGCGTTTTCGTTGGAGGACTGTTTCAGGTTCTTCTGGGCGTCCTGAGCCTGGGGAAGTTCGTGAATTACGTTCCGTACCCGGTCATTAGCGGGTTGATGAACTGGGCATTGGGCTGCTGGTGGTGCTGAGTCAGATCCGTCCGCTGCTAGGGGTTGGGGAGGGAATCGGGTACCGCGAAATCATCAGTCAGCCGACCACGATCCAGCCTTCTGCGGTGATCGTCGGTCTGGCGACCCTGATTAGCATTGTGCTGCTGAGACGATATGTCAGAGGGCTACCGGCACCCTTCGTTGGGATGACGGCAGGAACGGTGCTCTGCTATGCCTTCCAGGGGATAAAGGGATCCTCCCTGCCCATCGCGTTTGTGGGGTCGGTTCACTTTGAGTGGCCCCTGCCGGATAGACTCTTTGTCCTTCAGTCTTTCCTGGGTGATCCTCGGGTATGGAGCCTGCTTCCTCAGATCATCCTTTCGGGATGCCTCCTGGGGTTGCTCGGTTCCCTGGAATCCCTCCTCAGCTCCAGGGTCGCCGATGACTTGACCGGTGAGAGGCATGCCGGTGATCGAGAACTTGTCGGCCAAGGGGTTGGGAATATGGTTTGTTCCTGGTTCGGCGCTCCGGCAGCTTCCGGTTCCATGGTGCGCACAGTGGCCAACATCAAAGCCGGCGGCAGGACCAGGTGGTCGGGGATGATGTGCAGCCTCCTGCTGTTCCTTGTCGTCGGCTCGCTGACCCCTCTGCTGCAGAAGCTCCCCATGGCAGGCGTTGCCGGCGTTATGATTGCCATTGCGAGCAGCCTCTTCGATGGTGGGTCGCTGCGGTTGCGAATGCTGCGAAACCCGAGAAGCACACCCAGAAATGTTCTGAACGACCTCCTCGTCACCCTGACGGTTGCCTTCATGGTCGTGGTGGTCAACGTGGCTGCTGCGGCAGCTTTGGGGACGGTCCTTGCCTCGCTTCTTTTCGTCACCAAAATGGGGCAATCTGTCATTAGAACGGAATATACCGGAAGTGCCCGCCATTCAAGGAAGTCGAGGAGCTCCCTGGAACAGGGGATCCTCGATGAGGAGGCGAACCGGGTGGTGGTGCTGGAGCTCCAGGGCGCGTTGTTTTTTGCCTCCGCCGAAATCTTCGCGCGAAAGGTGGAAATGGTTCTGACAAAAGCCGATTTCTGCATCATCGAGCTGAAGCAGATCAGTGAAATCGACAGCACCGGTCTCAAGATCCTCATGGGTATCAAGGAACAGGCCTGCCGGCACGGGAAGAATGTCTTCATGAGCTATCTGGCGGAAGAGCATTTCTTGAGGAACTGGCCGAAGCCCTTGGGCGTAACCGAAAGCGACGGTTTTTTCCCCGACACGGACGCGGCTCTGGAGTGCGCCGAGGATCTGCTTCTGGGGGAAGCTCGCGGCGCACGGGATAGCGGCCCTGAGCCGGTTTCGGAACAGATGGACATTGTTAGGGGCTTCACCCTGGATGAGCTCGGGGAGTTCAGGAGAAGACTGGAGCAAGGCACCTACCGGCAAGGTTCTTGTATCATCCGGGAAGGCGAGTTGGGGCAGGGTTTGTTCATCCTCATGAAAGGTTCGGTGACGGTTAATGTCAGACTGCAGACGCCCTACGGTTACCGGCGCTGCCTGACCCTGCGACTGGCTGTGTGTTCGGGGAAATGGCGCTTCTTGATGGTGCGCCTCGCTCGGCGGATGTGGTGGCAAATGAAGACGTGGCGTTCCTCAGTCTCTCATGTGAGAATCTCCGCAGCCTGGAGGAACAACATCAGCGCCTTTATGGCAAAATACTCGTGAATCTGTCGCGCATGGCCATCGGGAACTTGCGCCGCGCCAACCAGGAAATGAGCCTGCTGGGATGAATTCCCCGTATTCCGGATAATCTCCTCTCTCGATGAGCTTTACAACAGCCTGGTTTCCGGTAAGAGCGTCCTTGTTCAGCTTGAGAAGTCTGCCTTTTCCATTGACGGGGAAGCGCGGAGATCGCGGAGCAATACCTTTGAGATAAGTCTCCGCGTCCTTAACGGCTCCGCATGAAAACGAAGCTTTCAAACCTTCCCGAGTATAAGTTGACGGAATGGAGGCTCAAATGGCTCAGAAAGGCTTATTCTCTCGCCTTGGAAAGGCAATTCGAGACGCGAAATTGCCCAGTAAGGCCACAGGCAAATCCATCCTTGTCATGAATTGAGCAGGTGCCCTCTTCCGGGGAGCTGTCCTCAGTGCTGGCAGATGTCGTAGTCGCCACGGAGGACGCGCTCTTCTTCAAACCTTCGCTGCAGCCATTGAAGTACTTTGTCGAATTCGTCCCTGAGTTCACTCAGGGCCTTGCCGCGATGGCTTACCTGCGACTTTTCCCCGGTGGTCAGCTCGGCGAAGGTCTTGGCGAGGGGCGGGTAGTAAAAGAGCGGGTCGTAGCCGAAACCATGTTCGCCGCGGGGGGCTTCTCCGATCACTCCCTCACAGGTGGCTTCGTAGGTGAGGGCCGGCCCGGAGGGCACGGCCAGGGACAGGACACAGCAGAACCGCGCCTTACGGTTGGGATTTCCCGCCAGCGCGGCGAGCAGCTTACGGTTGTTCTCGGCATCGTCGGCCTCAGGGCCGGCATAACGGGCGGAATGAACTCCGGGAGCTCCTCCCAAGGCTTCCACCTCCAGACCGGAATCGTCGGCCAGGGCTGGAAAGCCGAGCACCTTGGCGGTGAAGCTGGCCTTCTTGTAGGCATTTTCCTCGAAGGTCTCCCCGTCCTCGATGGCTTCCGGGATGGGCCCAAAATCGTTCAAATCCTTGATTTCGACAGGAAAGTCCTGGAGAAACTCGCGGATTTCCTTAGACTTTCCACGATTCCTCGTGGCGACGATCAGCAGGTTGGCTTCACTCAAGTCGGTGTGCCTTTCTTTTCCGGTGTTGCCGAGCCGTCTTGGGCGGCAGCGGCGGGCGTCCCCTGGTCAACTTCTTCTTTCACCTCTTCCTTTTCCTTCTTCCCGCAGAAATGGACGATCCAGACGCTGGCTTCATAGAGGATCAGGAGCGGGCCGGCCATCATCAACTGGGAGAAGACATCGGGGCTGGGGGTGATGGCCGCGGCAATGATGAAAATGGCAACGATGGCACCCTTGCGCATGCGCCGCATGCGGTCGGCCGTAAGCAGCCCGAGCCTGCCCAGGAAATAGGCGAAAATGGGCAGTTCGAAGACGACCCCGAAGCCGATCAGCATCCGGGTGGTGAAGGTCAGAAATTCGCGGGTGGTGATCATGGGGGTAATGTAATCGGTGGCGAAGGAGGCAAAAAATTGAAAGCCATAGGGGAAAACGCAAAAATAACCAAAAAGAGCGCCACCGATGAAGAAAAAGCTCGAGAAGAAAACCACCGGCAGGATTGCCCGCCGTTCTTGCTCGTACAAGCCCGGGGCGATGAAGCACCAGAGCTGATAGAGAATGACCGGTACCGCCAGCAGCATGCCGGTGAGAAACGCGACCTTCAGGTAAGTGAAAAAGGCCTCATGCGGGGCCGTGGCGATGAGTTTGATCTGCTGTCCTTTGGGAAGGGCTTCGAGCCAGGGCCGACAGAGTATCTCAAAGATGGAGTCGGCAAAGCCGTAGCTGACGAGAAAGCCAACCCCAATCGCGATAGCACAGATGATGAACCTCTTGCGGAGTTCCTTGAGGTGTTCGGTGAAAGGCATTTTTTCTTCTGGCATGGCCCGGACTCTTTCTATTTCGATGCGTTGGGAAAGATCAGGACGGCTTGGGCCCCGTGATGACTTCAGCTTCCGCAGTGGGTTCAGCGGTTTTGGCCTCGGTGTCGCTTTCCTCGAGAGAGGGTTCAGACGCAGCCTCAGCCGCTTTGTTGACCTCCTCCGTCGAAGGAGGTGGCGATGCGGCGGGTTCTGAAGGGGGCCTGCCGTAGAGCACTTCGTGCTGGGCCTTGTGGAACTCCTGCTTGATTTCCTTTACCGTATCGTCCTGCTCAAAGGTTTGCTTGAGCTCATTGGTAGCTCTTCGGAATTCGGCATAGCCACGCCCCAGGGCCCTGGCCAGATCGGGAAGCTTGTCCGGGCCATAGACAAACAGCGCTACTACAATGATCAAGAGAAATTCATCGAAGCCTATGTCAAACATCTCTTTGCCTTATTGCAACTCAACATAAAAGTGTACAGTAATCGCCCGTCATGCCCGCGAAGGCGGGCATCCAGATCTTATTGCTGGATTTCCGCCGAAAGCATGCGGGAATGACGTTCGGGGGTTATGGTCACTTTATTCTGTGATGTTATATTAAAATATTGATGCAATCGATGCTCAACGTTTACCGCTGCGCTGCTGGCCTTCGCCTCACCTCTCACGCCTCACCCCTCACTTCCTCTACTTGGTAGCGTAGCTGTGCAGGCCGCTCAGCAGAAAATTGACCCCAAAATAGGTGAAGAGCACACATCCGAAACCGGCAATCGACAGCCACGCCACGCGATTGCCGCGCCAGCCCTGCATCGATCGCGCATGGAGGAGCGCGGCATAGACCAGCCAGGTGATCAGCGACCAGGTTTCCTTGGGGTCCCAGCTCCAGTAGGTCCCCCAGGCGGAATTGGCCCAGACGGAACCGGTGATGATGCCCAGGGAAAGCCAGAGGAAGCCAAAAACAATCATCTGGTAGTTGAATTCCTCTAGCTGTCGTGGTGCCGGAAGCAGCGTGAAAATCCCTTTGGGATGAGGATTGGTGCTGGCCGTTTTGCGTGCGAGGTAGAGCGTACTGATGCCGCAAGAGACCGCGAAAGCGGCATAGCCGAGAAAGCAGGTTACCACATGGGCGATCAGCCAGTTGCTCTTGAGGGCCGGAATAAGGGGGAGGATCTTCGAGTCCACCTGCGGCGAGAAGGAAGCGTAGGCCATGGCCAGAAAGGCAAACAAGGCCGGGAAGACTCCCAGTACCCGCTGCTTGGTTCGCAACTCAAGAAGAAGATAGATCAGGATGATGCTCCAAGCGGCAAAAACCAGGGATTCATAGAGATTGGAAAGAGGGGCGTGGCCATAACCCAACTGGTAGGACTCGCGCCACCTGAGCAGGATGCCGGCGGTCTGGAGAAGCAGAGTAAGGCCGGCCACAGCACTCCCGGAGACCAGCAGGGGGCGATAACGGAAGAGCACTCCCGAGAGGTACAGCAGGGTACACAACAGATAGGCAAAAGTCGTTATGCCCAGCAAAAATGAGCTGTCCATGTAAGATGTTTCCTCACTCCCGTTTGGTGTTCAGGTGTCCCTCGAGGCGCGCACATAATCGGTTGAATTCCTCTTCAAAGGCAAGCGAATTCTTGTTGGCTCGGCCCGCCAGGAGAAGGGTTGTCGAAGCCTCGCCCGGCCGGCCTGGAGCAGCCCAGACCCAGATCTTGCGGTGGCTGGTGTAAAAAGTCATGCCGATTCCCAGGAGCATGATGGTGAAGCCCAGGTAAACAAACCAGATGCCGGGGTCCTCCTTGACCTGGAGCCCGGTGTACTGGCTCTTTTCAACCCGGAGGACCTTGATGCGGTAGTTCTGGATGCGGTTGCCGTGAAAGTCCGGCATATCAACCAAAATCCAGGAGCCTTTGGGTTCCTGGCCTTCCTTGAAGAGCACGACAGCCACTGCCTGCCCAAAATTGCCGAGGTTTTCCTGATACTGCATGATCTGAATTTCTTCCTCAGAACCGGCGATGCGCGTGACTTCCCGGAAGGGGAGGGTCAACTTCTGAGTCATGCCGCTGTCACGATCCTGCAGCTCGATCTCCGCCTGCTCCAGGGTAGTGCCGTAGGATGACTGATAGAAAGTCACGCCGCGATAGGTCAGGGGGTCATTGACGCGAATTGCCTGCTTGAGGACCTCCTTTCCGTTGTCGATGATCGTCAGATCGGAGCGATACTCTTCCGGTGCGCCGTTGTCGTAGAAAGAGACGGCGAAGTCATCGCAACGGATTTGAAATGGCAACAGGACCATCTGCATACCTCTCGCCAGCATGACCTCGTTGGAGGTTTCACCCTCGGATAGGTTCATGAACCCTTTGAAGCCAAGAATCGAACCCAGGAGTGCTCCGATCAGAATCACCAGCACGCTCAGATGAATGCCGTAGACCATAAATCGGCTCCAGCGACCCTTTTCGGCAACGGCGCGAAAGGCGTCAGTGCCGGTGAGCGGTTGTAGGGGAGCGAACTGCTCGGTTATGACTTGCTTCAGCTGTGCCTCGGCCGTTTCAAAAGGGTGCGGTGTGATGATTCGGGTATGACAGCTGAACTTTTCGAGTCTCTCAGGGCTGATCTGCCCATCCCGATGCTGAAGCATCTTCAAGGTCTTGGGCAGGCGCTGCAGGGTGCAGACGATGAGGTTGACGCTGAGCATCAGCAAGATCAACCGAAACCATGACGTACGGTAGAGATCATGCAGTCCGGTGGTTTCAATCCACCAGGAAAGGGTGGGGCCATAATGGCTCTGCAACTCTTCCGGAGAGATTCCCTGGGGCAGGAGCGTGCCGAAGATGGAACAGAGTGCCAGCGTCAAAAAGAGGAAAACCGTCAAGCGCATGGACGAGAAACTCTCGTAGAGGCCGGCCAAGAATCCCTTATTCTGCTGCATGCCTTTCATCGCCTTTCCGTTGCTCTTGATGTCAGCGCCCGTAACGAGCCATTTAACCTTTAGGGAGCGCTCCCGGCAAGGGGGGAGGATCCTCTGGGTTGGTCTGGCTATATACCGCATTTTTCACCGCCCTGGCGGAAAATATCAAGGGAAGGAGCAACGAATGAGAAGGGGCGCGTTGCTCCAGGAAATCGCCGCTGTACAAGGAGTGGGTCCCGCGCCTGCTGGAGGATAGCCCGGTCTCCGCCGGTCACGCCAGCGAGGCCTGTTTCCGGGAGTGTAAAGAGGGGGTGGCAAGTTGAGCCTTTTCTGCGGGATACTGATGTGGAGCAAGTCAGGAGCCCTTTTGCCTGCCCCTGAAAGGGTGGGAAAAAAATTGTGAAATAGCTGTTGACAGCAGATCGAAAATGCATACAATGCCGCTCTTGCCAGGGGGGAACGCGAACTTGAAAAAAGCACCCCTTGACAGCCAGAACGCAACGCGATAGAATTTGAGTCCCTGCTGAGGGGAATTGTTCTTTGAAAACTAGGTAGAGGAAACGTGCTGGGCCTAAGA
>CAZDKX010000008.1:0-41469 GCA_964505935.1 uncultured Syntrophobacteraceae bacterium | reverse complement strand
CCTCACCTTGCCGCCCACTTTTCGTTGAGCGAACAGCTCCTGCCGTTTCTCACCTCCATGTTTCTCCATGGCGGCTGGCTGCACCTCATCGGCAACATGTGGATCCTCTATATCTTTGGCGACAATCTGGAAGGTGAGTTGGGCCATGGGCGGTTCCTCCTCTTCTATATCCTGTCGGGGGTGGTGGCGGCCCTCATCCATCTCTTCACCAATCCCGGTTCCTCTCTCCCCACGGTTGGGGCGAGCGGCTCCATCGCGGGAGTCATGGGGGCCTACTTCCTGCTTTATCCCGGCGCCCGCATTCTGGCGGTCATCCCGCTCTTTATCTTCCTCTATCCCGTGGAGCTGCCGGCGTTCATCTTTCTCGGCTTCTGGTTTGTGATGCAGTTCTTCAGCGGGGCGTTTTCGCTGGTCGGCAGCGATGGCGAGGCTGGAGGGATTGCCTGGTGGGCTCACGTGGGCGGCTTTGTCGGCGGCATGCTGCTGCTGCCCGCTTTTCTGGGGAAGCATCGCCGCCCGCCGCCCCGGCGGCTGCTGCGATAGCGCCCGGAAGCAAAGATATTAGGGGACGCCCTTTATGTTTTATATTTACTCATGATATGAAATGTGATACGAGAAATCCATGCCGAGGCAAGCCAGAATAGATGCGCCGGGGGCGCTGCACCACATCATCGGGCGTGGGATGGAGCGCCGGGAGATTTTCCATGACGGAGAGGACCGTGACGATTTTCTGCGTCGCCTGGGCAAGATCGCTATCGAGAGTCAAACGCGGGGCTATGCCTGGGCCCTGATCCCCAACCATTTCCACCTGTTGCTCAAAACCGGCGACGTTCCTGTAGCTACCGTCATGCGTCGCTTGTTGACCGGTTATGCCGGAGGTTTCAATCGACGGCACCACAGAAGTGGCCATCTGTTTCAGAACCGCTACAAGTCAATTCTTTGCCAGGAAGACGCCTATCTCAAGGAACTGGTGCGCTACATTCACCTCAATCCTTTGCGGGCCGGGATAATCAAAACCCTTGAAGAACTGGATCATTATCCATACTGCGGCCATAGCTGTCTGATGGGCAACAAGCAAAACGATTGGCAGGAAACGGCATCCGTCCTGAGGCTCTTTTCCGATCTCGTTCGCTCCGCCCGGCGGAGTTATCGTGCCTTTGTAGAGGAGGGAAAGAGTCAAGGAAGGCGTCTGGATCTTATGGGGGGTGGGCTGCTTCGAAGTGTGGGTGGATGGCAGGCGGTTGTCGCCATGCGCAAGGGCGGCATCCATCAGAAGAGTGACGAGCGCATTTTGGGCGATAGTGATTTTGTCGAGGGTGTCCTCTCCAGAGCAAAAGAAAAGCTTCGGCGCCAATATGACCTGAGCGCCAGAGGAATTGGATTTGAAGACCTGTTGCAGCGGGTATCGGTTTTGACAGCGGTTCCGGTGGGGGCCATGGGGGGAGCGGGCAAGGAGAGACAGCGGGTAAGGGCCCGCAGCCTGTTGTGTTTTTGGGCGGTGAAGGAATTGGGAATGACGCTGACCGATCTGGCCGGCCGGTTGGGGCTTGCTGTGCCCACCGTCAGTGTGGCGGTCCAAAGGGGCATGAAAATCGTGGAGCGTGAAAAGCTGCAGACAGCAGCGCTCTTAAATATAAAAATATAAAGGGCGTCCCCTCTAATCCACAATGTAGCTCAGGTAAAGGGAGAGTTCATATCTCAAGAACCGGTTAAAGGTTGGTCTGCCAACATGGATGAGAATGACACCAGGGTTATGTGGTGGGTTGCCGATCCCTCCCAGGTTACCATCGGCAAGACTTACAAGTTTAAGGCCGTCATGCAGACGGAAAGAGATCCTGACCTTTTAAAATCTCCTGTTTTTAAACCAGGTATAGCGGTCAACTATTACCATCGGG
The DNA here is from genome assembly GCA_964505935.1 of uncultured Syntrophobacteraceae bacterium. Classification (GTDB taxonomy): domain Bacteria; phylum Desulfobacterota; class Syntrophobacteria; order Syntrophobacterales; family Syntrophobacteraceae; genus JADGQM01. The sequence goes on along the minus strand of CAZDKX010000008.1, from coordinate 39,574 downwards.
AGAAACACGGGGTTGTGACAGGAAATTCGGTAACCATCACCGAGCCAGGCATCTCGGCCACTTTCAGTGCGGACAATGCCGTCGATTGGGCGGCGAGCTCCTGTTCTTCGGACGAACGCTTCGATTTCTGGTTCAACCAGGCGGTCTCCGATGATTTCTGGATTCTCTACGATGACTTCAACTCAGGGTTGATCAGTCCGGAAAAATGGTATGGAGCGGAAAGCGGTACGACGGGAAGGGAGTCGGCAAGAACCGTAACCTCCAAGAAGCTGAATTTGTTGGAGCGCAGCTATGGCGCCACGGATTCCGACACCGGCCTTATGGCCGCCAGGACCCAATTGTATTTTGCCAATGGCTCGGATATCAGGGGCATGCAGGCTAAAATCAAGTTGGCGGCATTCGAGACGGTCGGATGTGGCGGCAATCCCGATGCGACCTTCGTCAAGGCGGAGTTGATGGGCCGCTTTTTCAACACAGGACCGCAGATTGAGGGCAGTGCCGAGAATGATGTCTACGCCCGGATTGGCATTGTCCGAGATTCCCATTCCAGTGATCCCGCCAACACGGCGAGAATCGGAGCCCGCGTCAAACGGTGTAAAGACAGTGCCTGCAATGCCTCGGAGGCCATGTTCTCTCAAGACCTGGGCGCCATTGAAAAGGGGCAGCAGGCGGTGGTCTCGCTGGAATGGGACCAGGCAAACCACCGATTCTTCTTCCGGCGTGATAGCCAGGAAGCGGTTGTCTTCAGTTATGATGCCGATGTGTATCCGGACAGCGCGGCTCCCAGCCAGGTGGACAAACGAGTCGAGGCATATTCTGAAGTACCCAGCTGCACGACCACTCCGCGCCCCACCGGGTATATAAAGGCCACCTTCGACGACGTCGGCATCAAACGATGACGGCGCCGATTGGGGAAGGGCGGCGCTGAGGTTCAATCCGGCGTATCCAGTCCCGCAGAATTCGCATGCGCTCGGGCAGATTCTGCACCACCGGTTAAATCCCCCCTGCTCCGGTTGGCAATGGGGATCTGTGGGGATTCGCCGAATTGTTCCAGGTTTCTTTGATCACCGGTCCTTTGATCCTGCTATTGTCGATAAGGTTGAGAACTTTCATTTCGCTCGCGCCTTTTTTGTTGGGTTTCGTTACCACTCAACCCAACCTACAGTTCAGCTCGCGCTATTAGGAATGAAAGATTCAAACCTGAAAGAGCATACATAAACCTCGGAGAGCTCCTTCGAGCGGACGGCTCTCTTGAGTTGGCTTCGGGCCTTCATGGGAGCCTCAATGCCCGCGGATATCGACTGGTCAGCGGCCCCGAGGAGACTCCCCGCTTCGAGCCGGGGAGCACAACGGCTGATGAAGGTTGGGGGGAGGAGTTTACCGCGGCGGGGGTCGACGCTGACGTCCATGCCCTGATGGTGGACGCCGGCGGGAAGGTCTATGCCGGGGGGTGGTTTGACAAGGCGGGCGGGGTGTCGGCAAGGAGCATCGCCAAGTGGAACGGTTGCTGTCGGGAGGGTCTCGGGAGTGGTGTCAAGGGGGACGTCCGGGCCCTGGCGCTAGACGGCTGCGGGAATGTCTATGCCGGCGGTCGGTTTACGATGGCGGGAGGAAAGCCTTCGCCACATATGGCCCGATGGACGGAAAAGTCTCTTCCAAGCCGCCCGCTTTCCGGTACCGTGAGGTTGGGCGGAGTCGGGCTTTCCGGGGTAACCGTGACGCTCAGGGAAGTCACCACCGGCTCGGGTGCCGGGGCGACCCGGAACGCCACGACGGACACCGGCGGCCATTACTGCTTCCCAGGTCTCTCGGATGGGATCTGCCGGATCACCCCGGCCATGACCGGCTACGCCTTTACCCCGGCGCGTGGCAGAGTCAAATTAGCGGGAACGAAGGTTGCCCGGCGGAATTTTACGGCGAGTTTGAGCGGTTGTTTCGCAACAGGGAAGGTGACCCACGGTGCCTCCGGGCTTGGCGGCGTGACCATCAATCTGACCTGTACCGAAACCCGGACCACGACCACGAGAAGCGTTGGCAGCTAAAGCTTTGCCGCCCTTGCCGAGGGCGGGTATGCGGTGACACCCACGTCCCAAGCCGGCTTCACCTTTCTGCCTGAAAATCGCAGCTTCAAGATCAGCGGCGGCGGGGTTGCGGGCCTGGATTTCACCGTGGCCCTGGGCTCGCTCAAGGTGACCATCACCCCTAAAAAGGCAGTCAGGCGAGGAGCCCGCTGGCAGGTTGACAAGGGATTCTGGATGAGGAGCGGTGTCGTCGTGGCCAATCTACCGGCAGGGCCTCATACGGTGACCTTCAAGCTGCGTTCCGACTGGATCACCCCGCCCAGCCAGACGGTGACCATTGTGGCCGGGGAAACGGCGCTGGCAGCGGGGGCCTATCAATCCCCCGCCGCCGACTTTAGGCCATAGGCGAATAATATTTGTCCGTGACATCCAGACCGACTCGGTTTCCAAAACCGAGTCGGTCTCTCAATCGTGGACGATTCTTTATTGCCAGGCACCTTAGCGTGACGCCTGCCTCGGGCAAGACCTCGCTCAAGGCAGAATTCACCCCCTGCGCAACTTCCATCCGATAATGGGGAGCTGACTGAACAACAAGGCAAGCCGGCGTCCTGGGCCGGGGTTGGCTCAGGGAAGGCCCAGATGGATCTTGATGGCTTCCTCTATGGACCTGACGAGACGATCATCAAGGGTCCCGAGGCGCCTTATGAGTCTGCTCTTGTCGATCGTCCTGATTTGGTTGGCTTTGACCTTTGAGTCTTTGGGCAAACCGGCTTCGCCGAAGCCATGAAAAGGACGGAGCCTAACCGACAACCCGCAACCCGCAACCCGCAACCCGCAACCCGCAACTTTTCGAGACAGGCTCCCTGCTTTGCCGGCTATCCTTATCAGGTCAGTAGGCAAGGCTTCTCAGCGAGCGCAGGATGAGGGTGAAGCCCATGGCGAGCATGCCCATCAGCCCCATCCCACAGGAAAACCCCGCCAGCAGGACGGGGGCGTACTGGCGCCAGGCCAGTCCGTATTTCTTGACGAAATAATAGCGTCCCATGAAGGCCCCGATGATTTCGAGGACCATTCCGTGGGGACTGGAATGACTGAGCCCCCGGATCACGCCATAGATGAGCATGACGGGCAGGTTCATCACCCCCAGGAGATAGTAGGTCAAGACCCCCAGTCCCATGCCGATCGTCACATAATCGGCTCTCAACGCTTCAAAAAAAGGGGAATTCCCTTCCAGGGTCGCGCTCTGCAGGAGCAGCGTGTTCAAGGCCTGAAGATGCCAGAGCTCCTGCGCATAGGGGTAATTGACGGAGGGAATGGGGGCCAGCTTCCAGATGTACTGGGAAAAGAGCAGGCTGGCGATCAGGACCACCGGGATGACCAGGATTTCCGCCTTGATGATGCTCCGAAAGCTGGTGCCGGTGAGCTCGATTTCCCGCCATCGCTGCGTGGCCTTGCCGTAATTGTGGATGGGAATGGGAGCATACCAGATGCCGATGCCGCTGTAGCCGAAAAACCTGGCGGCGGCGATGAAGCTGAATTCGCGAACCATGGGGAGGCTCACGAACTGGCCGGCAATGCCCTCCATGCGGGCGGAAACGTAAGAGATAATCGGGGTGTAAAGAAAACCGTAGGCTACCAGAAAAATCCACGGAAAGCCGGGCACCAGCATAGACGAAACGATGATGTAGGCGGTGGTCGAGACTACATAGATCCCGATGGCAATCCAGATGCTGAAATCCCCGCGGCCCTTGGGCGGCGAAAAGAGGATCGCCAGGCGCTGGCGAAGCGGTCCCAGGTGTTTCTGCTTGAAGCTGAAAAAGACGTGGTAAAGCCCGATGGCGGCAATGGCCAACCCCAGGCCGATGCCGAAGCTCATGTAGAAGTCGAAATTGTTGGCGAAGATCGTCTCCACCGTGGCCATGCCCTTGTGCCAGCGATGCAGGATGCCGTGCTCGTAGAGGATGGGGTTGGCGATGAGGGTGATGAGGAAGCCGATCCCGCCCCCGATCACCGCCCAGAAGGGGAGCACCATGCCGATGAAAAAGAGGCCGAGATCGAGCTGGATGCCCGTGGCCACGGCCGGGAAGAAGTCCTCGGTAACATGGGTGAGCTCAATCCAGGGGATGGGAAAGATTTCGATGGGCTCGGACAGGATGACCCCCGACGCGGCGGGGAGCAGGACGTAGAGTGACCCGAAGACGAGGCCGATCATGCCCCCGATGGAAAAAATCCGCCATTTCCAACTGGTTTCGGTTTTTTCGGCGGATTCGGCCAGGGCCATGTTGCCCAGTGCCCCCACGGGAGCCATGGGGAAGGGCAGCTTCTCCACATCGGAAGTGAGCCGGTAGAGCGCGTATCCCAGACCGAAGTGGTCCACGGCGGAGATGATCTCGAAGCCGATCATCAGCAGAATGGGGATCAGCCAGTCGCGGTGGAAAAAGGTGCGATCCACCAGGGCGTCGGAGCCGAACGCGGGCGCTACCCACGAGGGGATGTGCTGGGTCAGGCCCAGCATGCGGGCCGCTTCCGACTGCACCAGGTACTGATTCCAGAGCAGCCCCGAGAAGGGCGAGGCCATGGCCGCCCCGGCCATGTAATAGAGGACAAAGATCTCCTGCTGACTCAGTTTCGTATATGCCCGCTTGGCGATTTCGGCGAACAGGATGATGGTGACCCACCGGGCCGCCGGGCCAATGCCGGTGCCGATCACCAGACCCAGATACATGGAGCCGGGCATCATCAGAAAACCGATGAAGATGGCGCCGATGATGGATTTCCACCCGAACCCTTCCTCGAACTTTTCCGGGGCCGTCAGGAGATCACGGTATTCCTTGAGTTCCTTATCCTCGTACATCCCCAACCTCTAATCGTCTACAACGGCAGCACATGGTAGCTGATGGGAGTGAAAATGCCGACGACCAGCCAGAAGATGGCCATCGTGATATCACCCACGATCAAACCAATGAAGAGGCGCCTCACTTCGCCAAACAGGCTCATCCCGCCGTATCTCAGGACCAGCGTGTTGCACAGCCAGCCGATGAAGAACCCGAACCAGAGGATTTGCATGGCCGACGTGTAGGTCGTGAGATAGCCAATGGGATGGAGCGGCCACCAGATAAAGGAATGGTAACCGGCCACCAGCAGCGTCATGACGCCGACCCCGATCAAGCTGAAAATCATGCTCCACCGCTTGGGTCCTTCGGGATGGTTGAGCAGTTGCGCAAAATTCTCATGAATACGGCGCGCGGTTTCCACGGCCCATTCGTCGGGAAGGGTATTCAGCCCGAAGCGGTAATAGAGGGCCAGGTAAGCCACGAAAGAAACCACGACCCCCGCCATGATGGCCAGCAGCAGGCCGAAAAGAAACCGGAACCGGGGTGAGCTGCCTTCGGAGAGTCTGGCGGAATGGAAGAGAGACGGCATCAAGGATTCTCTGATATCGAGAAAGGTAACCTTCTGGACCACGAGTCCCAGATAGAGGCTGACGGGAGCGATCCAGCGGGTCTGAAAAAAGGCCAGGAACCCGTCGGGCGGGGCCAGGGGCAGGGTGAGATAGGGCAGCCCGCCCTGGCAAATGAGTCGCGAATTCACCAGCTGCAGCATGAAGCAGATGATGAGAAAAAGGAAGGTGGGCAGGAGGTCCATGCCGAAGACTTGCAGCCAGAGGATGACGCCGACGAAGCCCCCGAGGAAGAGGTAGAGAGCAAGCCTCGGGCAGAGCAGGCCGTGGCATTCCTGGATCATCTCCCGGCCGCGGAAGACGGAGAGGAAAAGGAGGCGGAGGTGGTCCCGGGCGAGCCACAGGATGAACAGGAAGAACACGGCGAAGGCCCCCACCATCTGCATCTCTTCCACGCGCGAGACGACCGGTCCAAAAGTGGTGCCGAGCGCTGCGGCCGGGAGGCGCCAGCCGAGGGATTGGAGCAGGCCGGGCAGCAGCCCCCCGAGGATGAAGAAGCTCCAGAGGCTGAATGAGACCTGTTTGGAGGTCAAAAAGGCAAAGCCGATGAACGCCGGATAGATGTAGATCTTCAGCTTGTAGAATCCGGAGAGCAGCCCTTCCTTGGGGATGTAGGGCTGGGCGAGCATCAGGGTGGGGATTTGGGGGACCTGCGGGAAATAGGTATTGAGGCCGTTGAGCAGATGCAGCAGCAGGGGAATGCTGAACCCCATGATGAAATAACGATGCGTGAAATACTGGAACAGCCGCCCGGCCTCGGCTTCCTCTCCGAGGATTTCCGGGACCCGGAGCAGGGGAAAGTTCATCTTCTCATTTTCCACCCACTGATGGGTAAAGACCCCGACCATGCCCAGCATGGCGGTATAGACAAGGAGAATGAAGATGCCCCACCAGAGCATGGGCAGCAGCCAGGTCTGCCAGGGGATGAGGGTGAGCACCTGCCACCAGCCCATGTCCAGCCCGCCTTCCAGCCCGCCGTAGAGCGTTCGGACCAGGTCGGGGTCCCGGGGAAAAAGGGAGGCGGGCAGGAGGGGAGGCAGCAGTTGGCCCAGATTACTGGTCGTGGTGGTGAACCAGGCAGGGGTCGTGATATTGATGATGAAGGTTCGCATGAGTCCGGTATAGGCGATGCCGGTGGCTACCGTGACCATGGACCAGACGAGCAGGAGCTCGTGGAGGTGGAAGCGCCATGCCTTTTTCCACAAGGAGATGAAAGGGTTGACGGCCACCAGCAGCACCAGCAGGCAGCCGAAGGAGGCCAGGGGAAAATGGCCGCCGGCCAGGGGGCTGTTCTGCAGTTTGACGTTATTGTAAGGGGTGAAGGCGCAAAAGAGGACGGCCAGAATCAGACCCGTCAGCAGCGCCGAATATCTAATCGGGGTTTTTCCCATGCAGCCTGTCCCTCAACCACTAACCACCAGCCGCCAGCCACCGACCACTGACCACTGTTCACGGACCACTGTCCACTAAGTGACTGTCAAAAAATAATCATGCCATTTTGTAGGGTGGGCTGTGCCACCAATGGCGCAGCCGGTGGGCACAGCCCACCCTACGCTCTGTTCACTGTTCACTGACCAGTGACCACTGTTCGCCGAAGTAGACCTGCTTTGCCTGGGCGTCCAGTAACCGCCAGTGGAGCATCTGCTTGCGCAGGACCTTGATAAAGTTTGTATTGGCGCGAACCCAGGCCGAGCGTTCCCCGGAAAGTCGGGTCATCAAGAGGCTGATCTCGAGGTAGCCGGGATTGTCGGCCGAGGGGCAGCAATGCAGCTGGAGGTGCTGCTTGATGCCAAAATCAAAAGGTGCCAGCCAGACGTTCATCCGCTGCAGAGGGCACAGGGGCGCCGGCATCTGACCGGGTCTGGCCTGAGGGACCTCCATATCGAAACTGGCATCATCGACGATGAAAGCGCCCTGAGCGGCATCCTGATGTGATTTGAAAAAGGCGAAGAGAAAGCGCATGACACCTTGTTCCTCTTCATGTTTTAGAAGAAAGGGCAGGTTCATGGCGATGACATCCCCCTCAGCCTCGGGAAGCGTCCAGGAACGGTTGACGTCGGGCATGGCGATTTCGGCGGCCAGGCGGGCCGGATAGAGGGCGGCCAGGAAGACCACGGAGAACACCAGGAACATACAGGCAACGCTGGCCATGGAAGAATAGTTGAAGGTCAGCTGGGAGAAGAGGGCGGTGTTCCCGAGGAACCTGGCGCTGAGCTGGGCCAGGATGTAGCCGATCACGGTGGAAAGGGCGGCCAGGGAGAGTGCCTCGACGATGAACAGGAAGCCGACGTGAATGGGGGCGAGCCCCACGGAGGTGTAGGTGCCGATCTCTCGCTGCCGTTCGTGGACGTGGCCGATCATGGTGTTCAGGGTGATGAAAATGACGATCAGGATGGGAACGATCAAATTGGCCACGCCCTGGTAGCGGACGGTGGTGCCGGCACTGTGATACCACACGCCGCGTTCGCCGACAAACAGGGGGAAAGCCAGCCAGGAGGAGAGATCGGCGGCGATACCGAGAGGGTCCTGACCGTGTTCGGGCAGGAGAGCGATGGCCTTGAGAGTACCGCCCAGGTCGATGCACTTCTTGAAGGGCAGAATGACCGTGGCGGGGGCGCTCGCGTGGCGAAAACGCTCGGTTTTCGGGAGCACCTCCTCACCCGACTGAATGGCTTCAATCTCGACTTCCGAGAGTTCCTCGCTCTGGCTCACTTCGAGATAAGCCGGGGTGATGGGATTCTGGTCGAGGTCCTTCAGGGATTCCAGCAGGGTCGCGTCGAAGGTCCCCACGACCTTGAACGGCATGCCCAGGAGCTGCACCACCGGTTCCCGGTCCTGTTCCGGGTCGAGCCCCAGTTGCCGCGCCAGGGCGGTCGAGATCAGGATGACTTCCTCCTCGCCGGTCTGGAACCAGCGCCCTCGAGTCACCGTCCGGCGAAAATAGTCAGGGGGTTGCGCGCCCAGGCCGAGAATGCCTTCCACGTTCGCCCGCTTGCGGTCGGCATAAATGCGGGCGATCGTGCGCTCCGCGCTCCCGCGGGGATCGATCCAGGCCCTGGGCCAGATGGTCGACTCACGGCCGAAGCGGGTCTTCATGGTTTCCAGGGTGATCGGCGTGAGGGGCTGCCGATACTGATGGCGGAGCAGCACCCCTTCATAGGCGGCCTCATCGGCAATGTGGGTGTCGGTCGTCTTGTGCAGGCTCTTCACATTGGTGAAGGACATGACCGTGAAGGTCAGAATGATCAGCGTGACACAGGTCAGGCCGGTCCGGAGCTTCCGGCGGTTGAGATTGGAGACGCCGATGGCGAATCCCGCTCCAAAGGCCTTCCATTTGCTCGCCTGGGGGGTCCCGGGACGCGCCCGGCCCTGTTCCTCGGCCATCTCTTGTTCAAAGCGGATGAAAATGATCCAGGAGACCAGAAGCGACAACCCCACGATGAAAAAGGCGATGATCACCACCATCGGGCTGTAGGTGAGCTGGAAGGCGGGGTGGAGGCCGCGAATGGTGAAAATGGTCATGACCAGAATCAGGAGGAAGGCCACGAGCTGCTGATAGATATTGCGGAAGCAGAAGAGATAACGTTCCATGCAGTAGGCAAAGGGAATGAAGAGCGCGATGAAGAACATGACCCCGGTCAGCACATCCCGTTGCGTCGTTTCGATTTCACTGTAGATGGTATTGAGTCTGGCCCACGAAGCGACCAGATTTTCCCAGAAGGCCCCGTATTCTTTCTTGATGAGACCGTTCTGCGACTCCTCAAGACCCCGTGAAGCCGTCTTGTAGAGGGCGTCCAGAAACCAGTTGACAATGCCGTGATGAAACAGGTTGCCCAGCCGCTCCGCATCAAGGTTGCTGAAGTCCTTGGACGCCTGGTAAGGGGCGATTAGAATGGTGGCCGGACCACCGATCAGAAAGCCTTTCCCGATGGTGCTGTCAGGGCTGTTGTTGAGGAGGAGTAGTTCCTTGCGGAGGAGCGACTCGGCCATGATGAGCTTGAACCGGGTGCCTTTTTCCAGAAAAATGGAAATGGCCATGGTGTCCCGCCCGTCTACGCGGCTGTACCAGTAGCGAAGCGGCGTTGCTTCGGTGGCGGCGTCGAGCAGCGTGGCCTTGGTCAGGTAGTTCATGTTCTGCGGGTTGAAGACGTTGATGACATCGGTCTGCTCGCAGTGAAACATGACCAGGGAAGTCGTCGCCAGGTCCCCTTTAACCTTGATGCGATAGTTGACCTTGCGGGTCTGGACCTTATCGGCCGTCCAGGCCACCCGGCCGCTTTCAGGGTCGAGCCCGTAGGGTTCGAGAATGAGCTTTTCCAGGGAGACCCGCTTGCTGGCCAGGCCGGGGAGGAAGAAAGTGCCATCCTCGTAGACCATGGTGCGAAAGATGCTGTCCCCCTGAATGACCGAAATGATCGTTCCCGGGGCCGGTTGGTCGGGGAAGAGCTCACCCTGACGGATGAACATGGCTCGGCCTTCCAGGCTTGCCAAGCCGGCAAGGCCGCCCTCGACTCCCTGATGAAGGGAAGGGTGGGAAAACAGTCTGACAAACAGGGGCGGGAGGAACCGGGACAAGGCGGTGACATTTTCCCTGTTCACCCGGTCCAGGGTGTCATGGGGGGTGGACCAGCGCGAGCGGTCATCATCCAGGGTCATGAGCGACACCGCCGGCAGGCCGGCCAAAAGGCCGATATCACAGGCGAGACAGCAGGGAGCGGAGGTCCTGCCGAAGCCCTCTTCGCCCGAGCTGCCGCGGCCGGCCTCGGGGATCATGGCTGGCAGGTTCTCATCCTGCGCGGTCTGCGAGGCCAGCTGATTGAGCAACGTGCTCAGGCGGCCGGCCCGCGTCATGCGTTTGACGTTTTCCCGCAGCGGGTACGTCTGCCCCATCTCCATCAGCCCCAGGAAAGGGGAGTGGGAGGAGAGATGGAGGGTGAGGTAGAGCACCGGGGAGTATTCATCCAGGCGGTTTCTCAAAGTCTCACTGGATTTCAGGGCCTGCCGCCGGAGTCTCAGTTCCTTCTGTCGGGCCTTCAAAGTCGGCCGGGCGGTACTGAGCAGCTCCAGGGCCAGCGTTCGCTGGTCGGCGGTCAGGTCCTGGAGGGTGGTGATCCAGGAGAGATGACGATAAGGCCGGGCTTCATCAATGGTTGACGTGGCGTTTTGTTTCAGCAGCGCCTGTTGATACTGGGTCTCGCGGATGAGCGCGTCGGCCTTGTCCTTGGCTTTTTCCAGTAGCACTGCCAGCACCAGTTCCTGGTCCCTGGGTTCCGTCACGGCCAGAGGGTCCTGCTGTTGCAGCAATTCCAACTGGCGATCGAGCTGTTGACGCTGGTCCTGCAACTGCTTGGCTTCCTTGCGCAGCAGCTTCTTGCGGGCGGTTACCGACCAGATGAATTGTCGCATGCCGGCTTGAGCCTGCCCATTACCGGCCGTGGCCAGGAACAGGACACTCCGCTCCGGGGGATCTCGAACCAGGCGCCGGACGACGGCCAGCAGGGTGGCGATGGAAGTGGCTTCATCGGCTCCGGGAGCCAGCCCCAGCACGGCTGACGAAGCGTCGTAGAAAGCTTCCAGCACGACGATTTCCCCCTTGAGCTGCGGGTGCTTTCCGGGCAGAAAGCCGTAGCAGTTCCGGACCAGCTTGTTGTGCCAGCGGGTTTTAGCCTTGACGGTGACTTCAGGGGTCTGCCCGCGGGCAAGCTCCCTGAGTCTGCCCGCGGTCTCGGGAGGCACCCAGAAGCGCGGAAAGGCCACCGGTGTCGGAATGTTCTTCTGCAGAAACTCCCCTTTCAGGGATTGCTGATCGCCGAGGAAGATCAGCGCGCCGGCCCCCAGCATCGCGGCACTGGTCCAATTCTCCCAGGAGGACATCTCCATGAGGACGATCGCCCCCTTGAGGTTGCGTCCGTCAAATTGAGTAAAATCGCCCTCCTCAACGAACAGGAGGGGGCCGGTGAGGCCTTCAAAGGGAGTCATGGGCAGGTAGACGAGGTTGGGTCCCCAGGGGAAGAGGTCCAGCCTTTCGCTGCCTGCCTCGAGGGATGCCGCCGCTACGGACGGCACGGGAACGAGGAATTCCTGGGCGCCAACATCAACCAGACCGGCCTCGGAAAAAACCTTCAAGATATGGTCTGCCGCCCTTTCGGCGCCTTCGCTGCCGGTGGCGCGATCCTTCAAACTGCTGAAGAAGGCAATATCGTCCAGGGCGTCCTGGGCGTATGCGTGAGAAACTGGCCCGAGCAGCAGCAGCGCCCCGCAAAGGAAAGCAAGGAACCACCCCGTCCCGTCTCGAAGGCAGGCGCCGTGACCCTTCACGGTGAGGCCACTGACCACTGGCCACTGGGCACTGACCACTGCTTTAGGCATGCCGCTACTTCACCTCGCCGACAGAGATCTTCAAGTCACGGCGTTCTTCCACGCGATCGATACGGCCGTCCCGGATCCAGACAATCCGGTCGGAGACGTTGAGCATCTTGATGTCGTGGGTGGCGGAAATGATGGTCACGCCGCGCTCCGTGGAAAGCTGCTTCAACAGGGAGATGATCTCCTCGCCCGTGACCAGATCCAAATTGCCCGTGGGTTCGTCAGCCAGGATGATGGCGGGGCTGTTGGCCAGAGCGCGCGCGACCGCCACTCGCTGCTGCTGACCGCCGGAGAGTTCCGACGGCTTGTGCTGAAAGCGTTCCGCCAACCCCACCAGCTTCAGCAGTTCCATCCCCTTGGCCATGTATTCATCACGGTTCATCCCGGCAAAAATCATGGGCAGCGTCACGTTTTCGATAGCCGTCATGACCGTGATCAAATTGAATGTCTGAAAAATATAGCCGATCTTGCGGCAGCGCAGCCACGCCAGCTCGTAGGCATCGAGCTGGGCGACATCCACCTCGTCGATGAAAACTCGGCCGGACGAGGGCTTGTCGAGGGCGCCGATCATGTTGAAGAGGGTGGATTTGCCGGACCCGGAGGGACCCATGATGGAAAGATATTCACCGGCCTTGATGGCAAAGTTGATGCCCTTGAGGGCTTGAACCTCATTGGTGCCCATGCGAAAGACTTTGGTCACTTCCGAGAGTCTGACGACATTGTGGTCGTGAGGCGGTTCCATAGGAATCCTTCGCTATTGTTCTGCGCGCAGGGCTACGGCGGGTTCCATGCGGGCCGCCACCAGGGCGGGATACATCACGCCCAGCAGGGAAAGCAGGGCAGCCAGGAGCAGTCCCCAGATCACGGTGAAGAGCATGTTCGGCAGGGGCCAGTAGCGCAGGGCGCTCCACCCGAGCTTCAAGGTGAAAGCAAGGGTCGCCACCAGGATGCCCAGGACGCTTCCGGCGAATCCCCCGAGCAGCCCCTGATAGATGCCCTCGAACACAAAAATCCGTACCACAAAGCTATTCAGTGCCCCGAGGCATTTGAAAGTACCGATCTCCCGAAAGCGTTCCGTGACCGCCATGAGCTGGGCGTTGACAATTCCCACCACGCAGACGATGAGCGACAGAATCGCCAGCCAGCGATCCTTGGGACTGCTGCCGAATTGTCCGTCGATCATTTCGTAGCCGCTGGCCAGGATATCCTCTTGAACCGATGCGCCGACATGGCTCCAGACCGAGTTCAAGATTTCATAGCCTGACCAGATATAGGTCACAAAGGCAATCGCGAGGGCCAGGGTGGCGGTCGTGATCAGGGACCGGGAAAGGCGCACGATCATGGAATTGAAAGAAATCCGCAAGACCTGGCCAAACGGCAACACCACCTGTCGCTCGACTGACTGTGACACTGTCTTCCGCCCGCATTCCAGGTTATTCCAGTCCCGGTGGCTGACCATCGCCTGCAGTGGTCAGCGGGTCTTTACCAGGCACAACAAGAAAGGTTTGCCGCCAGGGGGTAACCAGCCGTCCAAGCGGGAAATCAGGATGCAATCTTACTGTGTCCCCGTCTGTTTTTCAACCGGAACGCACGAACCGGGCAGCCTCTTGCAAAAGTCTCAAATTCCGTCACCCCAGCGTGCTTCCAGCCGGGCTCCAGGAAACCTTAAATCCTGGATTCCGGCCCAAAAACCCTGCCGGAATGACGCCCTGAGGGACTTTTGCAGGAGTAATTCATGTCCCTTGGGGACACCCGAAGACACATGAAAGGCTCGAATCACACTCGGTACTCGCAACTCATTACTCGGAACTTTTCAGGGCCCGGACAGGGACCGGTTACCGCCGGCAGGCGAGGAAGCTGCTTCGTCCGGGGTTGTGCTGAACCGTCTGATCGTCTATAACAGGTTTCAGCTTTGATTGAGGGGATCTCTTCCCCCTTGGTGAGGTTTCGAACCCTATGGAAGATATCAGCGGCAAAACACTGCTGCAGGTCCTTGATGAAGGACGGATGCTGCCGGTGGCTGATGCCTTGGAGCTCTTTGAGCGGGTCCTCCAGGCCATGGCGACGGCCGATCGAGAAGGCATCGTCCATCACGACATCAAACCGTCCAACATCGTGATCGGGCACGATAGACGGGTGAGGGTCATAGCTTCCAACGTCGCCGGTGTTCCGTCACGCTCTTCACCTCCTGCCGACCCTCCTTCGGGGACTCTTCACTATATGTCTCCCGAACAGATTGCAGACCAGACGGTCGACCTGCGGTCGGATATCTTTTCCCTGGGCGCGATGTTCTATGAAGTGCTGACAGGGGAACGGCCGTTCACGGCGGAAAGCAGTGCGGCCCTGATCCAGAAGATTCTCGAGGTCGAGCCCATTCCTCCCCGCGTGCTGAACATCAGCGTTCCCGACCCCCTGGACAACCTCATCAGGAAAGCGCTGGCCAAAGATCCCGCCGACCGTTTTCAATCCCCGTCGGAAATGCTGACGGCGCTCAGGGCCGTTTCTCAGTCGTCTGGAGGAGCAGCGGGCGGCGGCAGCAAGACAACGTTCGCTGATGAGGTGCGGGTGACTGGAGAAACCCCGCCGCTCAAACGGCAAAATCGGGGTCGGGCCGGGGCAACCATGCCACCCCCGCCATCAGGTGGCGCGGCGACAATGCCTCGGTCGCTACGCCAGGAGCCTCCCTCACCTCGGAGAGAGACGGAGGCGTTCGCTGGGAAACGCGCCCCGGCGCGGCCCCCCGAACCCGGCCAGGCTGCCTCCATGGACCATGCAGAGGGGCCGTCACCAAGGCCGGAAACGGCTGCCGGTGAGGAAGCCGGGCCCAGCGGTGCCCGGCGGTTGCTCAAAATCCTGGGCGGCGTTGTCGCGGTGCTGCTCTTGCTTATCGCCGGGGGGGTGATGCTGTGGCGTCTGCTCACAACGCCCGTCGAGCAGGCTTCGCCTTTGCCTGGCGCGGCGATTGGTCCGGCGGTGAGCGGTGGTCAGAACAGTACCGCGGAAGGCGAGCCCGGAAGCCCGGCCGACGCTCTGGTGGATCAGGCCAAGACCCTCTGGGAAAGCAATCCGGACATGGCCAGAAAGCTGCTGGAGCGGGCGGTTGCCCTCGATCCGCATCATTTTGACGCAGCCTTTCAGCTTGCCCGCTTCCTGACCTTCAAAAAGGATTTTCCGAGCGCCATTCAGCAATATCAAAAAGCGCTCCGGATCAACGATCAGGTCCCCGAGGTTTTTTTCAATCTCGGGTACATTTATCTCCAACAGGGGGATTTGGATCAGGCCATTGAGAACTATGAAGCAAGCCGGGCGCTCTCACCGCCCTATCTGGATGAAGTGCTCACCAATCTTGCCGTATGCTATTGGAAGAAGGACCATCCAGCTCAGGCCCGCGTGCTGCTCAAACAGGCTCTGGATCTCAATCCAGACAACAACCTGGCGCGAAACTATCTGAACGCGCTGGAAAAGGCCGTTGGCCCCGGCAAGTAGCGATTCCCAGGAGGATCGGCAATGAAAGCAGGCCGCTGGCTACTCTGGAAGGCTATGCTCGTTCTCGCCTTGTTGTCACTTGCGGCAGGTTGCGCATCAGTGGACCGGGCCAGGAAGAAAGACGCCGCGATTGTTGTTCCGCCGCCCGTCGAAAAGCCGCAGTATCTCTTTCACCGGGTGATGGCGGGGGAAACCCTTGCCAGCATCGCCAAATGGTATGCGGGGGATGAGATGATGGTGGAACAATTGAAAGAGGCAAACCCCGACCTTGCCCCGGACAAGCTCACCGCGGGCGAAGTCGTGAGGGTGCCGGTGTTCCTGGCGGTCTGGCACAGCGAACAGCCGGATCATTCCACGCAGCCCCAAAAACCACCCAAAACAACTCGAAAGAAGGCCACCAGACCCCGACAGGCGACGGTTCCCCGACCATCGCCCGTGGTGCCTCAGGTGTTTGGCCCCCGGTAGCCTTTCCTATTGCCGGTTTTCGCTGGAGAGGACCTTTCCGTCCTTGTCGAGATAAGTGCGCTTGACGATAGTGCCTTTCGGGCCGTAGAGGACTTCCAGGCGGGAGGTCTGGCGCTTTCTGGCGTAAGCGTCGGTATAAAAGTAGTCGATTTTTATCCTCTTTTCAGCTTCATCATAGTACTGGATCGCCCTGGCAAGCCCCTCGATGTCGGCGAATGATTCCGTATAGATGAATTCGATGCGGGTGCGAATCCCGGTGCGATAAAAGCGGTTGTCGAAATGCTGGATCGATTGCTCGACGCCATCGCTCAGGGCGTGGCCGTCGGTATAGAAGGACTCCAATTTGATGATCCGGTCGTTGCCGTCGTAGTACTGAACCAGCTTTGCCAGCCCTTCCTTGTACTTGTCATCCTCCGGGAAGAAGAGCTCCTCTTCGGTTCTCCCACCGTATTCGTTGCGCTTTTCGAGAATGGTCGCCTGCATGGGAAAAGCAGCCTGACTCGCAATCACGACCGTTATCAGGGCTACAAGGCTCAAAAAGGCCGTCCTCATTGCTTCCTCCCGACCAGAAAGCCTATCGCGCAAGCCCCAGGTCCTTCACCCCCTGAAACCGTTACGACATCTCCCGCCAACGCTCCATCCTCCTGTAGTATTGATAGCTGCGGATCATACTCTGATCGATGACCACCGGTTTTGTCAAGGGCCGAGGAGCGTCGAGCCAATCAACTCATCAAGGAAGATCGCGGTGTTGACGGCACCGTTCAGGTTGATGCGCTCATTTGCGGGAGGAGCAGGCGGCGAGGTCAGGGCTTGTGCGATGGCGCGGGCAAGGGAAACCGGGTCGAGGTCACGGATCACCCTGACCAGGCCCAGGCTCTCCAGCTTGCCGGCGCGCAGCCCCTGTTCGCGATTCTGCCGAAAGGGATACACAAGGGCTTTGATGCCGGTGTTCAGCAGGTCCATGCAGGTGTTGTAGCCGGCCATGCTGATGGAGAGGTCGGCAGTCAGGAGCTCCGCCAGGAAGTCGGAAGAAAAAGGCATCAGAAGCGTGCGGGGATCGTTCGCTGCCAGGTTCTGCAGCGCCTCGCGGTCAGGGGGTCCCATGAACGGGCCAAGGAAAACCTTGAGCAGCAGGTCCGGGTCGGGAAGGGTCTTGACCGCGGCAATCGCTGCCGCCAGCAGGTCGGTTCCCACCTTGCCACCGCCGCTGCTGGCCACGATCACTCTGTGCCCCGGTTCTCGCATAACCGGGGGGAGGGGCCTGCTGACGAAGCCGGTGTAGCGAATGGGAATGGTGATGCGATCGATCTGTGAAAAGGTCTCTTCCAGCAAGACCAGCCGGGGATCGGCGTGCACCAGGAGGAGGCTGTAGTAGCGATTGAGCACCTCGATCACCCAGGTTTCGTAAGCCGCCTGATCGGTCTTTTCCACAAGAATATCCCGCAGGCTGCAGACCACCCGCGTCGGCATGTGCTCCTCGCGGATGGTTCGCAGGACCGGCAGCAGTTCGAAGCGAAACTGCCGGCGCCCGAAAGGGAAGAGCTCGGTCAGAAGCACGTGCGGGGCAAAATCCCGGAAGGCTTTCAGCAAAAGGCTGGTCCTGACCTCCTTGATCTCCTCGAGGCTGCCCTGCCGCACCTCCATGGTCTTGAATTCGGCATCCATCATGAGGGCCGGGAGCAGCAGACGTTTCACGTGTGCAGGGGCAGTGAAGCCCGACAGGGGATCGCCGCCCTCAACAAATAAGACCTCATGTTCGTGCAAGGCCCTGGCAAGCTCCATGCTGCGAAAGAAATGGCCGATACCGAGGACGTGCTGACTGTAAAGGAGAATTCTCATGAGCGGATCACATCCACGGGTTGAATGGTAGTGGCCTTTTGCGAAGGGTAGATCCCTGCCAGGATGCCAACCGCTACCGAAGCGGTGAAGGACGCGATGAGCCCCCCGAGGGAAATGCTGGTGGGAAGTTGCGAGAAAGCAAAGACGGCAAGGCTGATCAGCAGTCCCAGCACGACCCCCGCCAGGCCCCCCAGAAAGGAAATGAACGAGGATTCCAGCAGAAACTGGAGGACGATGTCCCGCCTCCGGGACCCTACCGCTCGCCGGATGCCGATCTCCACCCGGCGTTCATTCACGATGAGGATCATAATCGAGAGGATGCCGATGGCGCCGATGAGGAAGGAGACCGTGGCGGCGATCCTGCCCAGAACTGTGATCAGAGCGGTCGCCTGGCTTTTCAAAGCCAGGATGTCTTTGGGATTGAGGACGGTGAAGTCGTCTTTCTGATCCGGCTTGAGGTGGTGCCTGAGGCGCAAAATCTGTTCGATGGCGGCTTTGGCCGGAGCAAGGGCGTCGCTTTCGGCGGTCTGGACAAAGAGGTAATTGACATAGTTCTTGTTAACGAAACGCCGGAGGAAGGTGTTGAGCGGCACAAAGATCTGGTTGTCCTGATCGACATTGGAGGCATCAACCCCCTTTTCCTCCATGATCCCGATGACCCGGCAGGGCACCCGCCAGATGAGAATGGTTTTCCCGAGAGGGTCCACGCCGCGGAAAAGCTTTTCCGCGATCTTTCTGCCGATGACCGCGACGCGAGCCAGCTGCTGGTTGTCATCCTCGGTTAGAAAGGCGCCTTCTCCGGGGAAGAAATTCCTCACCTCCGGGTAGTTGGGGAAAGCGCCGGTCACCAGAATCGAGGACAGCGTGACGCCGCCATAGCGTATCGGGAAGTTCTTGAAAGAGGCCGGCGAAATGGCCGTGATGCGAGGGGCCCCGTTGGCAATCGCCCGGGCATCGTCCAGGGAAAGATTGGCCGCTTCGGTGAAAAGTCTGGTGGCGTGGCCGGGACGCAGGACGGTGCCGCTGCGAATGGCCAGGAGGTTCTTTCCCAGCTTGTCGAGTTCGAGCTGTCCTTTGCGGGCGAGGGAATCGGCCAAATTCGAAACCAGGATGAGCGAGAAGGTCCCAAGGAAAACCCCGAGCACAGCCAGCGAGGTCCGCAGCTTGAAGCTGTAGAGCGAACGCAGGGCAATGCGAAGATTGAGGAAGGTCCTTTTCATCCTCTGATGGCCTCGATAGGCTTGAGATTGGCGGCCTGGGAGGCCGGCTGCAGGCCGAAGCCGATGCCCACCAGCCAGGAGAGCAGCAGCCCGACGGCGAAGGCTTTCCAGGAGAAATAGATGGGAAACTGGGCGACCATGGTCAGGAATTGCGCCGCAACCACCCCGATGAGGAAACCGATCAGACCGCCCAAGGTGGTAATGAGGACCGCCTCGCCCAGAAACTGGAGACGAATGTCCTGTTTTCTCGCTCCCACCGATCTTCTGATGCCGATTTCCGTAGTCCGTTCCTTGACCGACAGCAGGAAGAGATTGGCGAGGACGAACCCGGCAACGATCAGCGAAATCACGCCGACAATGCCGATGAAAACCACCAGGGAACCGGTCAGGGCCACGAGAAAGGCAATGATCTCCTTCGGCGAGATAACCTTGAAGTCGTCGATTTCCCCGGCCGGCAGGCGGTGCCGCTGGCGCAGCAGCAGTTTGACTTCGTTGACATAGTAGTCGAGGTTTTGCTGATCGAGAAAACGAATTCGGAACACCGGTACGTATTTCCGCTGATTCTGGAGCTTGGCCATCATGGTCGTGACCGGGATCACGAGGCGGTCGTCGAGATTGGCACCGGTTGGCGTCATCCCGCGAGAAGAGAGGACACCGATGATTTGGACGGGGAGTTTCCTGACGAAGACGTATTTCCCGACCGGGCTTTCCTCATCAAAGAGGGTGTCCACGAGGTATTGGCCGATCAGGGCCACATTGCGCAGTCCCTTGATGTCGTCCTGGCTGAAATCGGAGCCCTGCACGACGGGCCATGTCCAGGCCTCACTATAGTCTTCAGTGGTGCCAACGACGAGGGTCTGGACCTTCTTGTCCTTATAACTGACCGGGATGTTCACGTTGCTGGTCAAGGGAACGACGGCGTAGGCGCTGGGGAAGGCTTCCCTCGCGGCCTGAACGTCGCTCAGGGTGATGGTCTGCTGTCTTTGCCCGACGGCTCTGGCTTCATCACTGCCGGCCACCACCAGCAGGGAATCCGGACCAAACATGGCAACGATATCAAAGGCCTTTTTGTAAGCCCCCTCCGTTGCCGCCACAATGACCGTGATCGAAGCGATGCCCAGGGCGACGCTGGTGAGGCAGAAGCAGGTCCTCAGCTTGAAAGCCATCACGGCGCGCACCGACTGCGACAGGATCCTGGCGAAACGTTCCATCAACTCCTCAAGCGATGATCAGGCCGTCTTTGAGTTGGATGATCCTCCTGGCATAAGCCGCGGTGGTCGGGTCATGGGTGATGACAATGACGGTTTTTCCTCGCTGGTTCATGC
Organism: uncultured Syntrophobacteraceae bacterium; assembly: GCA_964505935.1. Taxonomy (GTDB): domain Bacteria; phylum Desulfobacterota; class Syntrophobacteria; order Syntrophobacterales; family Syntrophobacteraceae; genus JADGQM01. The sequence goes on along the minus strand of CAZDKX010000008.1, from coordinate 19,392 downwards.
CGGCAAGCAGTCCCATGATCTCTCCCGCCGTCTTGCTGTCGAGTTGTCCCGTTGGTTCATCGGCCAGGATCAGCTCCGGGTTGTTGATGAGCGCTCGCGCAATGGCGACCCGCTGCTGCTGGCCGCCGGAAAGCTGGTTGGGTTTGAATTTGGCGCGCTCTTTCAACCCCACCAACTCGAGGATCTCCAACGCTCGCTTTCCCGCGCCGCCCTCGCGGTGGCGTTCCACGTAGAGGGTCGGCAGCAGAACATTGTCCAGTACCGTGGCGTAGGGCATGAGGTAGAAGTTCTGAAAGACAAAGCCGATGTGCTCGTTGCGCAATACGGAAAGCTGATCATCGGAGAGATGCGAGACCGCCCGGTCGGCCAGCGTGTACTCACCGGAAGTGGGTACGTCCAGGCAGCCGAGGATGTTCATGAGCGTGGTCTTCCCGGAACCCGAGGGCCCCATGACGGCCACGAATTCACCCGATTCGATCTGCAAATCGATCCCCTTGAGGACCTCCACATCCTCTTCCCCAATATGGTAGCTTTTCTTGACCTGATCCAGGACACACAGGGGCATACCGCCGTCTTCCTCCGTCCATGGCGACTGCAGGGCGGGGCAATCAGCCCGCCGCGTGGCAGACCACTCGGTTTAGGAAACCGATTTATACTTTTGTAGGTTTGAATCTTTCATTTCCAAAGAAAGCGGGTTGAACTGTAGGTTGGGTTGAGTGGCAACGAAACCCAACAAACAGAACACGAGCAAGATGAAAGTTCTCAACCTTATCGAGTATAGTCTGCCTCCTCCCACCGGATTTGAAAACCGACTCAGGCCGGGTGTCCCCCCACAGCTTCTCGTCGGTCAGGGTCTCCTGAGGAATAAGAGGCTGTCCCAAAATTAACTGGCACTCATTCCAGCCTTTTCCAAACCACGAAGGACACGAAGAGCACGAAGAAATCACTTCGTGTCCTTCGTCTTCTTTGTGGTAATAAGATCACTTGTTTTTGGGCAATTCCCACTGCGCTACTGCTTGGCCACCACGGGGAGGATGATCTTGGTGGCCACTTCGTCGCCCTCCTGTGCTCCTGACAGAATCTCGGTATGGTCCTCTCCTCGAAGGCCGGTCTTCAGCTCGAGCTTTTCCACCTTGTTCGGCCCCGTTACCTTGTAGGCGATCTGCTTCCCTTCCTCAAACTTGACAGCGGCGTTGGGGGCTATCAAAATATCTTTCTTTTCCTCAAAAATGACCTTCACATGGGTGGTCATCTCGGGCTTCAGAAAGCCGGCATCTTCCTCGGAAATGCTCATGATGGCAAGATAGTAGACAATGTTGTCCTTCGTTTGCGGCTGCGGGTAAATTTTGTGGATCGTCCCCTGGAAGGTCCGGTCGGGGAAGGAGTCGACATAAAACTCGACCGGCTGACCGACCCTGGTCTTGCCAATATTCGTCTCGTCGACGTAAATCTGCATATCAAGACGGACGGGATCCTGGATGGTGACCAGGTTGGCGACCTGGAGTCCGGCCACAATGGTCTCGCCCTGCTGAAGGGTGACGTCCGAAACCACCCCGTCAATGGGAGCATAAATCCGGGTGTAGGAGAGGGCGACCTCGAGTTCCTTGATCTGGGCCGTGATTTCCTCAATTCTGGCTTTGGTGATCTCGACTTCGGTTTTGAACTCCTCTTGGAGCTTTCGCCAATTCGCCTCCAACGCCTTTTGCTGGTTTTCCGCCTTGTCCACGGCGTCGGGGGTAGTGTATTCGAACTTGAGCAGCTCTCTTTCCCGAGCGTGATTGATCTTGGCGTATTGGAGGTTGGCCTGGGCCTCCCTGATCCGCTGGGGATAGGTCAGTTCCACTTGAGTCAGCGTCTTGCGCGCTCCTTCCAGCGCCGCCTGCTGGCGCTGGATCTTCTCGCGGGTTTCGCGGTCGTCGATGAGGGCGATCAGGTCTCCCTTCCTGACCCGGTCGCCGATCTTGACGTTCATCTGAACGATGGCTCCGGTTGCGCGGGAACCGGTCTTCACCACCGCGCCCACCTGCGATTTGATGATGCCCGTTTCCACCAGGACTCCCCGGATATCACCCCGTTCCACCTTTGCGGTTTCGAGCACCTTGACCTCCGGAGAAGCCCAGTACTGCCGGTAAACAAAGAACCCCCCGCCGGCAGCCGCGATGAGGAAGAGCACAATGAACCAACGTCCTTTCACAACGATCCTTCCTTCATTCGACATCCAGTCACGGCAGCAACGATTCGAGTTTTTCGACGCCGGCTGTGCGCTCAAGCAGGGCTTTGGAAAGCACCAGGTTCAGTTTGGCGAGGGTCAGCTGTTCCTGAGCCCTTGCCAGGGCAGCCTCCGCCGTCACCAGTGACAGGATGTCGCCTTTGCCGACCTTGTATTCCCCAAACGCCTGAGCGTAATTCTGAGCGGCGGTGCGCGTTTGTTCTCGAGCCACGACCACATCCTTGGATGCCGTCACGAAATCTTCGTAGGCTTTTGCGACCTCCAGCCGCACCTTGCGGATGGTCTCGTTGAGATTTTCCTCGGACACCCGGATGTCGATCTGCGCCGATTTGGTCTTGTAGAACTTCCCCAGCTCGAGGATATTCCAGGTGGCATAGAGGCCGACGGATTTGTCGGTATCGTTGGCAAGATAACCGTAGAGCCCGTCTTCGAGCCGAGAATAGGCCCCGCTCGCCGAGATGACGGGATAGAAGGCGCTCTTCTGCAGGGCCACATGGTTCTGGGAAATCTTGAGCTCATTCTCGGCCCGTTTCAGTTCGGGTCTCGCCATGGCGGCATCAGCGAGGGTGTGCCGGTCCGGAAGGCGGGGATCGAGATCCAGGGTGCCCTGGAGGTCGTAAGGGGTTTCGAGGGCTCGCCCCAGCAGGGAATTCAATTCCGTCAGGCCCTTCGCCAGTTCCCCTTCCGCCTGCACCAGGTTGAACCTCGCCTGTTCCAGGCGGACTGAGGCCTGGAGCACGTCCGACAGCTTGGCCACCCCCAGCCGATGGCGGCCGTTGGCCACCTCGTGATCCTTTTCCGCATCCCGCAGCTGGGTCCGGCGCTCCTCAACAATGTCCCGCCTGGCAATCGTGCCGAAAAAAGCCGTCTTCACGTTGAATTCGAGCTGAAGGGCGTTGCTGGCCAGATCGTCGCCGCTGATGTCGCGGTTGGCCCTGGCGATGTTGCGGTTGGCGCCGCGCTTGCCGCCGTCGAAGAGGGTGTAGGAAAGGGCAATATCATAGCCCCGCTGGTCGTAATCGTCGACGGTGGAGTTGTGCCACTCCTGACTGCCGGTGGCATCGAGGCTCGGGAGATAGGGTGAAAGGGAGGCCTTGTAAAGCGCGTCGGACGATTGGACCCGGTATCGTGAAGCCTTGAGCGACGGGATGTTTTCTTTCGCCATGGCAATGGCTTCGTCCACACTCATGGCGCGGGCTCCGCCAGGGAGGGCCATCAGCAGCCCGGCGAGCCCCAGCGCTGAGATCAGCCTGCGGAGGTTCATATGAAGCCAAGGCATCAGCTGTCTCCACCAAAAAGAGAATCCACGAAGTCACACGAAGTCACACGAAGAAACATCACGGCCAAGTCAGCCCCCTGCATTCTTCGTGTCTCTTCGGGTGCCTTCGTGGATGAAAAAAAAGACATCCGGCCCATCCCTCGCTACCCCGCACGCAGCGCAGCGACGATGTTCATGCGGGCGGCCCGAAAGGCGGGCAGAAGGCCTCCGGTCAGGCCCATGATCAAGGCGAAAGCCAGGGCGTCGCCGATGACGCCAGGTGTTAAGGTAAAGCGAAAGGATAAATCGGAAAAGGTCTGCCAGTTCATGGTGGAGATGGTGAGCTGGTCCATGAACGAGGCGGCCACCAAGCCAAGGAGCCCGCCCATGAACCCGAGAAAGAGCGACTCGAGGAGAAAGGCACTGAGAATGGTGCGTCGTTTGAATCCCAGCGCCCGCAGCGTGCCGATTTCGGCCACGCGATGAGAAACGGCGGCGTACATGGTGACCATGGAACCAATGACCGCACCAAGGCTGAAAATGAGGGTCAGGGTAAGACCTAAGATCCGGATGAAATTGGCCATGAGCCGCGACTGGGCCGCATAGTACGCCGTTTCCCGCCACGCTTCGACGGTCAGGCGAGGATCTTTGAGGACGCGATCCCGTAACGCGGGAAAGCTGGAAGGGTCTGCGAGGCGCCCGATGAGCGAGGAGTAAACCGGGCGGCGAAAGGAACTCATGATGAGGTTCGCATCGCCCCAGACTTCCGATTCAAAACCGTTGCCTCCGGATTCCATAATGCCGACAATGGTCCAGGAGCGCGTGCCGAAGGAGAGCGCTTCTCCGAGGCCACCGGCCGCGAAACGCCGGGCAATGCTCTTGCCGATCACCAGTTCCGTGGTTCCGGGGGCGAAGGAGCGTCCTGCACTGATCCTGAGCTGCGGTCGCAGGGCGAAGGAATTCCGGGCATCGACGCCGCGCACGGTGATATTGGCAGGGCTGTTATCGCTTCGCCGATTGAGGGAAATCAGGACAATGACTTCTCGTGCGGCCAGTCTTCTGCCGTCATCGGTGGTGGCGATTTCCGGCTGGGTCTCCAGAATTGCTGCTTCCTCCCGCTCCAGGATACTCTGTACTTCCGTTTCCGAGGAACGGCGGATGAAAACCACATTGTCCCGGTCTCCCGTCGTTACCAGCGTTTTTTCGAAGCCCAGCGCCAACATCAGCACAGCCGCAAACACAAAGACCACCAGCGCCATCCCTCCCACGGTCAGCAGCGTGGTGAGGCGCCGCACCCAAAGATTGCGGTAGCTGTACCGGGCCAGGATGAACATGGCGTCGGCTCAGTGCCGGAGAGTCTTCAAGATTCGAGACAAGGTCCGGTGGTCGTCCTCGGAGAACAACCGCTGCTCCGTGGCACTCTTTTTCGGCAGCGCTTCATAGCGATCGAGCAGGGAGGAGAGAAAATCCGTCGCCTCTTCTTTGGGGTTTACCACGGAAGGCTCCGGTTCGCTGACCACGGGAGGTTCCGGCAGTTCCACCTCCGGAGCTGCCGGTGGGCTTCCCATGGGAGGCTCCGGCTCAAAAACCACGGCAGGCTCCGGTATTGTGTGTTCCGGCGGTTCCGGGAGCGTGGCTTCCGGCGATTCCGGTGGGCTTACTGTCGGCGGCTCCGGCAGAATCGCATCGAAGGGCGCTGGCGGGCTTTCCGCTACCGGTTCCGGCATGCTCACTTCCAGAGGCTCCGGTGGTGCGGTCATCACAGCTGCCACGGAAGGGGCGGGCGGGCTGATCACGGGCGGTTCCGGTGGACTCACGGTGGGGGACGGGGCCTCCACGATCGCGGCAACGGTGGGGGTGGGCCGTTCCCCGGCGCTCGGCTGAAGGTTCTGGTGAATCAAAAGGAGCCTCTCCGCACGATCCGCATCGCCCGACCTTTTTGCGAGCTCGGCCAGCAGTCGGAAGAGCAGGGCGTTCTTTTGAATCTCCCCTTCGACTTCTTCAAGCACCGCTGCCGCCTCTTCATGCTCACCAAGCTCCTTGAGGGCCCATCCAAGGAGGACTCGGCCGCGGAGATGATGAGGGTGATGCGTCAGTCCCTGTCGGCAGACCTTCAAGGCTCCTTCCCAGAAACCGCGGTAGCAGAGCTCTTCGGCCAGAGGAGCAAAGGCGATGGAACCGGGGTCGAGCTTAAGCAACTCTTCGTATCGTTTGACGATATCCATAAGACTCCTTTGTCCATGTGAAGTAATCCTCTGCGCAAGCCGTCACTTGGGGTGAGTTTACGGAGTTAGCCCCACCGTGGTCAAGAGAGAAAACTCATTCGAAGGCGAGGATAGGATCAGGTCCGGCAAGATGGATCGTTCAGTATGGTAATTCAAGACCTGACCCTATCTGGGCATTGCGCAGGCGGGTGGCCAGGTTGTGAGCCTGCCGCAGGGGTTCGGGAATGCGGTAGCGGCCGAGGCAGCGCTGTATCAGGGCTTTCGAGGTTTCGAGATCGCTCAGGTGCCCGGGCGAAATGTAGAGGGGTTTGACGCCGCTGCGCGAGCAGAACACCCATCCGACCACGTCATTTTGCAGGCGAAGCGGTTGCGCCTCGCCCCGACGGAGGTCAAGCGGATCATGTTCTCCGCAGAGGCGGCTTTTGGCACAGCCCACGGTCGGGGTGTTCAGCACCACCCCGAGGTGCGAGGCCAGACCGAATCTGCGGGGGTGGGCGATGCCCTGACCATCGCAGAGCAGGACGTCCGGGGGGCGATGGAGCCGGCGGTGAGCGGCCAGCACGGCGGGTATTTCACGGAAGGAGAGCAGGCCCGACAGGTAGGGAAAGGTGACGGCGGTGACGACGTGGGCACTCTCGATCAGGCTGAGCTCGGGCCAGCGGAACGTCACCATGACGGCAACGAGTTGCCCGGTCGCGGCCACATAGGCGATGTCCGCCGCTCCCAGTACCTGAAATTGGTCGGGGAGGGGCTGCAGTTTTACCTGGGAGGCCAGTTCCCGCTGCAGGGCCCGGGCTTCCGCCGGGTCCAGGTCCCAACGCTGCACACTCCCCCAGCCATCACCCATCACCCATGACCTATGACCCATCACCCTTCACTTCTTTAACTACATCGGGAAAAACCGCAGGCCCGGCAGACAATGCAGCCGCCCTCATGTTCCACGGCGCTGCCGCAATCGGGGCAGGCGCCCATGAGGCTGTAGACGGAGGTGATGTTGACCTGAGCGTTGTGATTGAGCACTTTGGCGATGGCATCGGAGCAGGAGAGGACCTGCTCACCGTTTTGCCACTGGGGCGACGGACAGCGAATCCCCATCAGCTGTCGGATGATGGACTCCATCTTGACGCCGGAACGCAGGGCCAGGGAAATCAAGCGGCTGGTGGCTTCAATCTGCGAGTAGGCGCAACCGCCGGCCTTACCCATCTGGGCAAAAACCTCGCAGAACCCGTGCTCGTCCCAGTTAACCGTGACATACAGCTTGCCGCAGCCGGTATTGATCCGTTCCGTGATGCCGGAAGTGGTATCCGGTCGGGGGCGTGGTTCGACCTGGGGATACTGGGGCTTGCGCTGGATATTGAGCACCTGGGCGTCGCGGCTGCCGTCCCGGTAGATGGTCAGGCCCTTGCATCCGAGGTCGTAGGCCATGAGGTAAGCCTTGCGAACGTCTTCCTGGGTGGCAGCGAAGGGGAAATTGATGGTTTTACTGACCGCGTTGTCGGTAAATTTCTGGAAAGCCGCCTGGATGCGGATGTGCCAGTCCGGGGCGACATCATGAGAGACCACAAAAGCGTCCCGCACCTCTTCGGGGATTTCCCGAAAGCCTCGGATGCTTCCCTTTTCGGCGATCCGCTTCATCAGTTCTTCGGAGTAGAAGCCCCGAGCCCTCGCCCTTTCCTGAAACAGGGGATGGACCTCGAGGAGCTCCTGACCATCGAGCACCCTGCGCACGAAGCTGATGGCAAAGAGCGGCTCGATGCCGCTGGAACAGCCGGCGATGATACTGATGGTCCCGGTCGGAGCGATGGTGGTGGTGGTGGCGTTGCGCATGAAGGGAGTATCGGGGTGGTCGTAGGTCGAGCCCTGATAATTGGGAAAGTTGCCCCGGGCTTTGCCCAGATAGGCGGAGGCGGCCTTGGATTCCTGCTGGATGAAGGCCATGACGGTTTCGGCCGTCTGCACCGCTTCTTCCGAATCGTAAGGGACCCCCAGGGCGATCAAGAGATCGGCAAACCCCATGACGCCGAGCCCAATCTTGCGGTTGGACCGGGTCAGTTCCTCGATTTTAGGAAGAGGATACTGGTTAACCTCGATCACATTGTCAAGAAAATGGACCCCATCCCAGACCACTTCCTTGAGATGCTCGTAGTCGATTTCACCGCTCTTGATCATGTGGGCGAGGTTGATGGAGCCCAGGTTGCAGGATTCATAGGGCAGCAGCGGCTGTTCGCCACAGGGGTTGGTGCTTTCGATCTGGCCCACGGCGGGTGTGGGATTGTCGCGGTTCATCATATCCAGAAAGATGAGCCCCGGCTCGCCATTCTTCCAGGCGGACTGGACAATCCGGTCGAACACCTGCACGGCGGGAAGGCTTCGCACCCGCTCTCCCGTGCGCGGATTAACCAGGTCGTAATCCTTCTCCTCCCGCACGGCTTTCATGAACACATCGGTGGCGGCGACCGAAATGTTGAAATTAGTCATGCGTTCGTTGTCGGTCTTGCAGGTGATGAAGCGTTCGATGTCGGGGTGGTCCACCTTGAGGATGCCCATGTTGGCGCCCCGCCGAGTGCCGCCCTGTTTGACTGTTTCCGTGGCCACATCGAAGACGGTCATGAAAGAGACCGGGCCGCTGGCCACGCCCTGGGTCGTCAGTACCTGATCGTTTTCCGGGCGAATGCGGGAGAAGGAAAAACCCGTGCCACCCCCGCTTTTATGGATCATCGCCGCGTGCTTGATGGCGTCAAAAATGCTGTCGATAGAATCCTCCACGGGCAGCACAAAGCAGGCGGAGAGCTGGCCGAGGGGGCGGCCGGCATTCATGAGGGTCGGCGAGTTGGGAACGAAATCGAGGGAGGCCATGAGGCGAAAGAAACGGCCCGCCGTTTCATCGACTTTTTCCGACCCTTCGAAGGCTTTGTCGCCCTCTGCAATGGCGCGCGCGACCCGCCAGAACAGTTCCTCAGGGGTCTCGATGGGCTCGTTTTGTTCATTCTTCTTGAGGTAGCGCTTCTTGAGCACCACCAGAGCATTCCCTGACAAAGCCAGAGCCGACTCCTGCCCCTGCCGCGCCTTTCGTTTTGCCTGCGCACTCATCGGAAGCCCCTGATATTCCTCTGCCGGTGGTTCCACAAAATATTCCTGGTCCAGCATTTTTACTTTATCCTGTCCCGGACCGCATGACATCCGTCCGGCGTCTGAAAAGTATTGCAGTTTCCTGTGATCACCTGGCGCCCATCATTAGGAAAAAACCCTCCTCTGTCAAAGTATAAAATGTTCTGGAAAAAAGGGACCTTTCAGGCAACGGCTGGATGTCAAAGTCAAAACCGTCATCTTTGACGCGGGTGATGCATGGTCTGGTCGGGATGGTTCTTTGCGATTATACTCGCGAAGGCAGATTGCCCGAAATGCTGATTGAGGGAGGTCAAAAAGAGCGCCTATGAGCTATCGTTCGCTACGACTATGGTTGCCCTTGGTGCTGGTCACTTGGGTGGTCGCTGCTGCCGGTTCCGCCCAGGAAAAGAGTGCTGACCAGACCAGTATTCCTCAGCTGGTCCCCAAGGTTTTCACCAAAGAGGAGAGTGCCGACCACCTCAAGGAAGGGAAGGGCGCCGGGTCAACCTTCCCGGGATTGGCGGAAGTGGTCCCCCGCACGGCGGATCTCAGCCAGCGGGCGATTCAAACGGAAGAAGCCATTGGGGCGCTGGCGGATGTGTCATCCTACGGCAAGCAGATCAGCGAGGCCGAAAACCGGGTGAGCCAGCTCAGCAAGAGGATCGCGGGTATGGGGGACCCTGCATCCTGGAATATTTACCGCCTGCTCGATATTCAGCAGCTCACCGAGAGCGAGAAGGGCAAGGCTGGAGCGCTCCTTGATACCATTTCCGCAAAGCTGTACGAACTCGAAAGTATTGGGAAGAAGTGGGACGAGGAGCACCTTTTCTGGAAAAAATGGGAGGAATCGCTGCGGGCAGCCCAAACGGAGGTCCCCCTCGACTACTTCCGGAAGGTGCAGGCAGCTGCCACTGCCGTGGGGCGGGCGGTCTCCAACGCTTCCGCGCCGCTCCTCGCCCTCCAGCAAAGGCTCACCAAACTGCTTGAAGAAGTCCGCCAGTTGAGCATTCCCGTCGATACCGCCCTCAAGAAGGTGCGCAGTGAGACCTTCCAAAAAAACACCCCGTCTTTCTTCAGCTCCGAATTCTATCGACAGTTCAATAAGGCGCTCTGGCCGACCATGAAAGAGGCCCTTGCCGAAAGTCTGAAGCTGGAACGGGAATATCTTCCCACCTATGGGTGGCTGCTCTTCTTGCAGGCGCTGGCCGTCTTGACGCTCATGGCTGTGCTCCGGCGCCGGGGGCGATGGTCGGAAAGGACCGAAGAATGGTTTTTTATCCGGCAGCATCCGTGGGCGTTTTCCATCTTCGTCGTGCAAGCGCTGGCCCTCCTGCTCTACCCGGCGCCGGCCCCTTCCTGGATGCTCCTCAACCTCGCCCTGACCATCTTGTCGTCCTCGTTTTTGATTTCGAGTATGCTCCTCCATCCGAGACTGAGGCTCGTGATCTTCTTGTTGGCAGGAGTGCTGATCATCTCCTCCATCCTGAAGCTCATCTCTCTGCCAACGCCTCTTTACAGTCTTTTTCAAGCCCTCATCTGCCTGTTGGGCATCGGGTTCTTTACCAGCGAGGCGAGGCGCTATCTCGCTGACCAGGGGGGAAAGCTGGACCTGGTTTCAGCAGGCCTCAGGGCCGGACCGCCGGTCTTCTTTGCCGCCCTCCTGCTTCTGCTCTCAGGTTACAGCAATCTGGCCCATTACCTGCTGCGGTCTTCCATCATTTCGATCTTCTTCGTGATCACGGCCTTCCTCCTGCTCCACATCGGCAATGGGGGCATCGAAATGGTCCTCAGGCAACCCACCGTCGCCCGCCTGGGACTGGTCAGCCGGTTTGGCGAGGCCATCGAAACTCGCCTGAAGAAGCTGCTCAAAATGCTCCTGCTCTTTGTCCTGCTCCTGACCCTGTTTCAGCTGTGGGGCATTTACCCCTCCTTCGGTCAGGCCTGGGAGCGGATCTTCGAGTTCCGGTTTGCCGTCGGGGAGCTGACCTTAAGCCTGGGCCGGATCCTGATCGCGGTTTTCCTCATCTATGTCGTGGTTTCCGGTTCCTGGTTCATCCGCGCTTTTCTGGACGGGGAGGTCTTCCCCCGTCAGCAGCTCGACCGTGGCGCCAGTGATGCCATCAAAAAGCTGATTCACTATACCCTGCTCTTCATCGGCATCATGATGGCCATCAGCCTCATTGGCCTCAACCTGACCAGCTTTGCTTTTCTAACCGGCGCTATCGGCATCGGGGTGGGCTTCGGCCTCCAGAACATCGTCAACAACTTCGTCAGTGGCTTGATGCTCCTGTTCGAGCGGCCGTTCAAGGTCGGCGACGTGGTGGTCGTGGATAACGAGACCGGCACGGTAAGAAAAATCGGACTGCGTTCGACGCTCATCGAAACCTTTGATCGTTCGGAGCTGATCGTCCCCAATTCGCAGTTCATTTCAGGGAAGGTTATCAACTGGACCCGCTCAAGCCACATCGCCAGGATCAAGATTGAGGTCGGCGTCGCTTACGGGAGTGATGTCAAATTGGTCTTGCGATTGCTCAAGGAAGCTGCGGAAACGGATCGCAGGATCTTGCGCGACCCGGCCCCGAACCCGCTCTTCCTGCGCTTTGGGGACAGTGCTCTCGAATTCGAACTGCACACCTGGATTGGCGATGTGAAAGATCGACTTTCGGTCAGGAGCCAGCTCTGCGAAGAAATCGCCGCCCGCTTCCAGGAAGCCGGGATCGAAATCCCCTACCCCCAACGCGACCTTCACCTGCGCTCCGTTGATGACGGCTTGCTCCAACGCGCTCTTGCCCTGCGGAAGAGAAGCGAACCTGCTGATTAGATGACGGAAGCGATCGGGAACGGCGAGCTCCAGCCATCATCATTGTTTCATTATCGAGATCAAAGCGCTATGATGAGTTGAAACAGGGAGTAGGACCTGTCTTTTCACTTATCTCGACCTTGTGATACTGTGGTTCTATCTTACGTCCGCTTGCTGACCAAAAGCGATTGCCAAGTGTTCCTTGAGAGCCTGCCCTCTGTCGCTTTGTTTGGGAGTAAAGGATGTATCGGCACATTCTTCTCGAGAGGTCCCCGGGCCGATGCTATTGATGTTCTGAACCGGGCACAATGAAGGAGCACAACCATGCCGGAAAAGATTCTGTTGGCAGTCGACGGGTCGGAAAGCGGATTCGAGGTCGTCTCGATCGTCGGCAACCTCATGAAAGACCATCCCGATCTCCAGCTCTCGCTGATTCATTGTGTCATGGAAATGGCTGCACTCTTGCGGGGGGAGCTTTATGCCGGCATCGAAATGTCTCCGACGCTCAAAGCCGCAGAGCAGGAGCGGGTGGCAGAGGTCATCTTTGGCGAGTCTCTCCGCCGCCTTCGTGCCGTCGGGATTCCCGAGAGTCGAGTAACGTTTAAGATGAAGGCCTTCAGTGGCGACCCGGCAGTGGACATTCTGGCTGAGGCGGAAAGCGAAAAGATTCGAACCATCGCGGTGGGGCGACGAGGGCTGAACCGGGTGCAGACTTTTCTGCTCGGGAGTGTCTCGAATAAGGTTGCACACTACGCGAAGCATCATACCGTCTGGATTGTGGACACACCGGTTCATGAATCGCCGCGAGTTTTGGTGGCGATGGAGGGAGTTGCTGATGGCCGGGCGCTGGCGGCCTATGTGGCTGAGGTGCTTGCGCCCGTCCCCCCAATGGAATACTCGCTCATCCATCTCCTGCCTCCCGTGCCCCCAACCTACTGGGATGACGGACATATCCTGGATGTTGCGGAACGAAGCGAGCGTGAGCGTGATCTTGACAAGTGGCGGGGCGAGCACCGACAAGAGATAGAGAGTATCATGTTCGAGACTCGTGATTTGCTCGTCCGAAACGGTGTGCCCGAGCAAAAGGTGACGATGGTCATCCAACCGACAAAGCAGGGAATTGCTCGGGACTTATTGGATGAAGCCCAGATCAATAAGTGCCAGTTTTTTGTGATGGGTAAACGCAGCTTTCAGGAGAAGAAACCCTTTTTGATGGGCAGCCATGCCAACAAGGTCCTTCAGAACTTGAAGGGAGCGATTCTCTGTCTGGTGGATGCTGATTCTTGAGGTCCTGGTATCAACGCCTGCCGGGAAATGTTTCATAAAAATTCCATTTTTCCTCCATATTTCTCACACAATTGCCCCCTATAATCCCCTCACCTTGAGAGGGCGCCGCCGCCTTCGCACGATGATGAAAGGCAAAAGAGGATAGGGAGTCTGCCATGTTATCTCTTCTGATGATCGATGATGATCCGGTGGAATGTGAACGATTGACCAGTTATTTGACTCCTCGAGGATTCGAGGTCACTTCCGTTCATGGCGGCAGCGACGGGTTGCGGGAGGCCTTCGGGGGGAAGCGTGATTACGACGTCATGGTGCTCGAGCTGATGCTCCCCGGGATGCGAGGTTTTGAAGTCCTGCGGCAGCTCCGGGCGGGACTGGAAACACCCATACTCATGGTGGCGCGTTCCTGTGAAGAGATGGACCGCGTGACGGGACTGGAGATGGGAGCGGACGACTTCCTGCAGAAGCCCTTCCCTCCCCGCGAACTGCTTGCAAGACTCCGCGCCGTTCTGCGCCGCACCCACAAGCGGATGGTCAACCTGAAGCCGCTTCCCGTGGTGGAGCGCATCGTGGTCGGCGATGTTGAACTGGAGCCCGGCAGTCGCGTGGCCCGATGCCGGGGAGAGTTGCTCGACCTGACCTCCGTCGAATTCGGCTTCCTGGAGCTGCTGGTCCGGGCCGCCGGTCGGGTTGTGACCCGCGAACAACTGGCGGAGAAAATCCTGGGTCGTTCGCTCTCCGCTTATGATCACAGCACCTACGTGCACATGAGCAATCTGCGGAAAAAACTGGGCGCTAAGCTCAATGGTATTGAAAGAATCAAATCCGTCCGAGGCATCGGCTACCTCTATGCTTATCCCACGCCGTCCATGAGGAGCGGCATGACAAGCTGACACGGAGATCCGGGGGGCTTGGTCATTCGCTGCTGCGCCATGGGTGGGACCAGCCCGCCCAGAGTCCTCAAGACCGTCCTGTTATCCCTGTTGAGGATAGAAAGTTGCATTTCCGTGGGAGCGGCTTTCCAGCCGCGAGTGACGCTCCCATCGCGGCTGGAAAGCCGCTCCCACAGGGTCGTGTTGGTCAAGAAGATCTTTGAAAACGATAGAAGGCAACCTTCACAAGGTTAATTGTCTGTCAGCCGGCTCCTCCACTGCAAAACATGAGCGGCAGGCTGTCCGCGACGAGAAAGCCCCTGCGGGTGGGTTGGATCCTGCCGTTGGCGACGGTCACGAGACGCGCCCGTTGCAGCGCTTCAAGGACCTTCCTGCCCTGCAAGTCGTCGCCGACGGCATGAAGGGCGGCGCCGTCACTGGTTCTCAAGCCAAGGGCGAGGGCTTCCAGGGCGAGCTGGTCTGCGGAGAGCGTCTCGGAGGCTTCGACCGGTGCCTGACCGGACTCCAAAAGCCCGCAGTAGCGCTTGATCGACCGTACGTTCCACCATCGGCTGCCGGCCTGAAACGAATGGGCCGACGGGCCCAGGCCGAGGGTGGGGACATGGTTCCAGTACTTCAGGTTGTGTCGGCACCGGGTCTCCCGGCTTTGGGCAAAATTGGAAACTTCGTAGTGATGATAGCCGTGTTTTCTCAGATAGCGCGAAGTGAAAAGAAAGAAAGCCCTTTGCCACTGCTCGCTGATCGGATGGACCCGGCCGGCCGCCTGCTGCTTTCCCAACGGGGTGCTCTTTGCAAAAGTCAGCTGGTAGCAGGAGAGATGTTCCGGGCGGAACACGAGGACCTGCTCCAGGGTCCTTTGCCAGCTCGGGAGGCTCTGGCCTTCGAGCCCGTATATGAGGTCTACACCAACCCCGGGAAATCCGGAGGCGCGGATCTCATCGAGGGCTTTCAGGGCCTGTCCGGCACGGTGACTTCGGCCCAGGTATGCGAGGTCGCGATCATCCACAGACTGGATGCCAAGACTGAGGCGGTTGATGCCCAAATCTCGCAGGACTTTCAGTTTGTCCGGGGCGATATCGTCGGGATTGGCTTCAATGGTTATTTCGGCGTCATGGGCAAAGGTGAAATGGCGGCGGAGCTGGGCCATCAGTGCGGCCAGCTGCCGTGCCCCCAGGATCGTCGGGGTGCCGCCGCCCAGATAAAGGGAGGCGAAGGCCGGGAATCGCCCCCGGTACAGCAGCATTTCGCCGGCTATCGCCTCAAGCCATGTGGGAATGGCTGCGGCAGAGGCCACGGAATAGAAGTCGCAATAGCCGCATTTGGAGCGGCAGAAGGGGACATGAAGGTAAAGTCCGGGATGTTCCCCGTCATTCATCTCTGGTCTTCAAGACGGAGACGAAGGCGCTCTGGGGGATCATTACGGCACCTACCATCTTCATCCGCTTCTTGCCTTTCTTTTGCTTTTCCAGCAGCTTGCGCTTCCGGGTGATGTCCCCGCCGTAGCACTTGGCGGTAACATCCTTCCTGAAGGGCGAGATGGTGGACCGGGAGATGATCTTTCCGCCGATGGCGCCCTGAATGGCAATCTTAAACTGGTGCTTGGGTATTTCTTCCTTGAGCCGGTCGCAGACCTGAATCCCCCACTCCCTCGCCCGGTCGCGGTGGACAATGAGCGAGAGCGCGTCAACCTTCTCCCCGTTGACCAGAATGTCCAGCTTTACAAGGTCACTCTCCCGGTAGTCGAGCAGGTCGTAGTCAAAAGAGCCGTATCCCTGGGTGACCGTTTTCAAGCGGTCGTAGAAGTCAAAGACAACTTCCGCCAGCGGCATATCGAACTTGATTTCCACCCGCTCCGGGGTGGGATAAGTCATCCTGGGGTTGCCCCCCCGGCGCTCGAGGCAGAGCTTCATCACCGCGCCCAGGTACCGCTCGGGAACGATCAGGACCGCCCTGATGAAGGGTTCCTCTGAACCTTTGATCAGCGTGGGGTCAGGGTAATACTGGGGATTTTCGACGGTAACGGTGGTTCCATCGGCAAGGGTAAAGCGGTATTGAACGCTCGGCACCGTCATGATGATGGCCTGATCGAACTCCCGTTCGAGTCGCTCCTGGACAATCTCCAGGTGGAGCAGCCCGAGAAAGCCGCAGCGGAAACCCTGGCCGAGGGCGATGGACGAATCCTTTTGATAAACGAGAGCGGCGTCATTGAGCTTGTATTTTTCGAGAGCGTCCACCAGGGAGGGATAATCATCGGACGAAATGGGATAGAGAGAGGAAAAAACCACCGGTTTGATATGCTTGAAGCCGGGCAGGGCGGTGGCAACGGGATTGGCATCCAGGGTGACGGTGTCACCGATTCTGACATCGGCCACCGTCTTGATGCCGGCAATCAGGTAGCCCACGAAACCCGCCGAGAGCTCTCGCCGCGGTTCGCGCTGCAGGCGGAAGACACCCACTTCTTCCACCTTGTGGGCGGCCCCCGTCGACATGAGGCGGATGGTGTCGCCGGGCCGCACCGTGCCGTCGAAAACCCGGCAGCTCACAATGGTGCCCCGAAAGGAGTCGTAATGAGCATCGAAAATCAGCGCGGAAAGAGGTTTTTCGGCATGTCCCGAGGGGCCTGGAATGCGATGGACGATGGCTTCAAGGACCTCTATGATGCCGGTCCCTTCCTTGGCGGAGCAGAGCACGGCTGCGTCGGCATCGAGCCCGAGATCATGGTCGATCTGTTCCTTGACACTGTCGATATTGGCCGAAGGCAGGTCAATCTTGTTGATCACCGGGATGATGGTGAGATCGTGCTCCATGGCGGCGTAGAGGTTGGCGATGGTCTGGGCCTGCACGCCCTGGGACGCATCGATGAGCAGGAGTACCCCCTCACAGGAAGCCAGGGCGCGGGATACTTCATAGGAGAAATCGGCGTGCCCCGGGGTATCGATAAGATTGAGCGTGAAGACCTCACCCGACCAGCTGGTGTAAGGGAGCACCACGGTCTGGCTCTTGATGGTGATGCCGCGCTCGCGCTCAATCTCCATGGTGTCCAGGATCTGGTCGCGGAACTGCCTCTCCGTCACCAGGCCCGCGTGCTGAATCAGGCGGTCGGCCAGCGTGGATTTGCCATGATCGATATGGGCAATGATGCTGAAGTTTCTAAGGTGCTGCATGGTTGCTGTGCTTCATTTCCCTATTGAGGCGTTGGTTCGGGTCGGGGTCTCTTCAAAATCATGATCCACGAAGTCACACGAAGAGACACGAAGCACTACGCTTCGGCTTCTTCTCCCTCGTACCCATAAGCCTTGAAAATGTCGAGGATCGTGCCGCTGACGTAGGATTCTTCCTTGTACAGGAACGCCTTATTGAAAGCCCTGGTCACTTCCGAAATCCGCTCGTAAGCCCCGGCCACCCCTTCATGAAAAGCGTGCATGCTTTCCACGACCTCTTTCATCTGCCCGCCGATTTCCTGCGGGTCCCCGCCTTGCCTGAGTGCTTCGATGAGGCTTTCCATGGCCTTGATTTCATCGCCGAGCAGCGCTTTTGAGCCATCAAGCTGCATGAGATGGGTGTTGAGATAATGGCACATGGCGCCCGCGGCGTTGCGCAGCACGCGGTTGCGCTGGTCCTCGAGGGCTTTGGTGATGTTGTGGGCGATGCCCTCATAGTAGAGCAGATAGCCGGCATCATCTGTCTTCGCCCGGGCGGTCACGGCGACTTCGATGATTTCTCCAGCCTTGTTCTTGAACTTGACGCGTTTGTCTTCGATATGACCTTCTTCATTGATTTCGGCCAGAAGCCCCGCCCGCTCGGAGGGGTCGATGTAGAAGCTCTTCAGGTTGCTGGCGAACGCTTCTTCCTTGTTTTCGAAGCCGAGCAGCTTGAGGCCGGCCTCATTGATGTCGATGAAGCGTCCTTCGGGCGTTACCGAGTAGGCCATATCGTGGGTGGATTCAAAGAAGTCCCGGTATTTGGCTTCGCTCCGTTTGAGGGCATCGAGGGCCCGCTTCTCTTCGGTGATGTCGCGGATCACATGGTCGATCCGGCGGATGGTGCCTTTATCCGAATAGACGACATGGCCTTCATCGAGGACCCATTTGATCTGCCGATTGGCACTGATGATCCGATACTGCGCCTCGTCGAATTCGGCTTCGGGCAGGTTGCGGTAAAACTGTTCCATTTCCTCAGCGTCATCGGGATGGACAAACTTCATCACATGGCGCCGTCCACTGGTAAAGTCGCGGAGCGGCACGCCATAGAGCGCTTCCGCCGCCGGGTTGATGGCAAGGACCGCATGGTCTTGGGGGGAAAGCGAAACCACGACCTCGTTCATGGCGCTGAGGATGCTCTCGAGACGTCCCTTGATCCGCTCCATCTCGAGGCGGGTTTTGCGCCGTTCGGTGATATCGGTGAGGGCGGCGAGGATGGATGGGGTGCCGCCGCACTCGACGACGCTCACCTTCATCTCGATGAGCGCATCGCAGTGGGCCCTGGGCATGGTGAACTCGATTCGGTCGCCGAGGTCTTCGCTAAACAGGCGCTCCGTAAGGTAGCGGGTCACCTTCCTCCGGTCGCCGGAAGCGATGAACGCCGAAAAATCGGCTTTGAGCACCTCGTCTGCACTCTTCTGTGAAATCTCGCAGAAGCCGTCGTTGGCAAAAACAATCTTGCCTTCCCGGATGATCACCACGCCCTCATTGACGTGTTTCACAATGCCCTGATAGTCGATATCGCCCCGGCATACGCTGATTTGTTCAGCATCTTCATAGGTTTTGTTGCTTGCCATGCTTCTCCTCTACCATTATGAGAAAACCAGTGATCAGTGGTCGGTGATCAGTGGTCAGTGTTGACGACCAAAGGGAGACTTTCAGCAACCATCTCGTCAGGTTGACGCGCCTCCCAGCACAGGCGGGAATCCACAAGGATAGCCTGAACGCACGCCTTCACGGTCATAACGGATGGCAATTGGACACACCTCGGTGGGACGCTGAACTCAGCAAGCGTCTAAAACGGTTCAATCCGGGAGCGAATCAACGAGGTGCAGAGATTTCTTGACAGCGCCCAAGGGGATGTCCACAGCCAGCGATTGCGCGGTGTATGATAATCAAACCCGAGAGAAAATCAAAGCCGCTTCGCAGCATAAATGGGTGACGCTCATCATACAGGTCATGACGACCTTTTTCCCAACCAAAGGCCGGCAAGGGAGATCGCCACCTCCTGGAAAGGTTCGGCGCGAACGGTGTCTTCTTCGGCATAGAGCCCCATAACCATCCATCTGCCGGTTTCCAATCCGTAAACATCCAGCGTTCTGGCCAGAGGATCGATGAGCCAAAGAGGGCTGACGCCGTGGCGAGCATAGATCGGCATTTTTTCGGTCTTATCGGTCTTTGCGGTATGCGGTGAAAGGATTTCGCAAATCCAGTCCGGAACCACCGAGATCCAGTTATGATCTTCCGCCTCCGGAAACCTTTCCTCCTTCCACCCTGCCAGGTCAGGAACCAGGATGTCTTCACCCAACGCAATCTCGGGGTCAATGAGGATGATCCAGCCCCCCGGGGGGGGGGGGGGGGGGGGGGGGGGGGGGGGGGGGGGGGGGGGGGGGG
>CAZDKX010000007.1:7906-41846 GCA_964505935.1 uncultured Syntrophobacteraceae bacterium | reverse complement strand
CCCTGGCTCAGGACGAAAAGTCCTGTGTGGTCTACGGCATGCCGTGTGAAGCTGTTAAACGGGGCGGCGTCGATAAGGTGCTTCCCTTGGAAAAGCTGGCGCCGGAAGCACTACGGCTCTGCGGCAGGGGATGACCGGATTGACCTCACTCCCTTTTGCCAATGGGGTCGAGGAGGTGGATGGTGGTGTTCTGCTCTTGGGAGACTCCAAGTCTGCCGGTCGACCCCGTTCTTGCTTTTGGGTGCGGTGCTTTCTCATCAGGCCGACCCGGTTTCGAGAACCAAGTCGGTATGCGGATGGCAAGTTGCTGCGGCCGCTCAGTTGGGAAGGGTCAGCTTCATAGCCCGGGCAAGCTTCCTGGCCACATCGGTGTTGTCGTAATAGCCGTCGAAGGCGGCGGCACCGCAGCCGCCGGCCAGGACCGGGACGGGCACGCCGGTATGGCTGTAGCTGGTCCAGCCGATGCCTGCCCGGTTGTTGAGAACATGCGTGATGGTTACTGTTAGCGGCGTGTGAGGGCCGTAGAGCAGGGCATTCTCTTCGGGCGGCTTGCCGGAAGGGCGATCCAGGCTTTGGTCGTAGGCGTCCTCGAGACGCTTGCGGTCAAAGTCGCCGAGAGTGGCCCAATCGAGCCCGAAAAGGGCCTGAAACTGTGCCTTGAGATCGTTCGGGATATCCTCCGGGCAGCTGGTGGGAGCGCATGCCTGCTTGTGGTTCGCCCAAAGCTTGTCGAATTCATGGTAACTCAGCCGCTGGGTTTCGAGCTTCTCGAGGTGGGTGCCATATGCCGTGCCCGCCCAACCGATCGTCAAGCCACCGGTTTCATGATCACCCGTGACCACGATCAGCGTCCTCGAAGGACGATGTTTCATGAATGCGACGGCCACCCCGACCGCCTCGTCAAAGGCGATCATCTCATCAATGACCGTGCGGGCGTCGTTGGCGTGACATGCCCAGTCCACCTTGCCACCTTCGACCATGAGGAAGAACCCCCTGGGATTGTCCAGAAGGCCGACCGCCTTCTGCGTGAATTGCGCGAGAGTGAGGTGATGGTCGGCCTGGGCCGGATCGGCGGCAATGGTGTAAGAGCGGTCGATGGCATAGTAAAGCGCCTGGGAATTCTTGACCTCATCCAGGACGGGATTGAAGGCGATGGCTTTCCGGCCGGGCGTGAGGGCCTCGAACTCGGCCTTGGTGTCGGCGATGACGTATCCTGCAGCCAGGGCGTTGCTGAGCAGGTTTCCGTGAGCCCCCTCAGGATGCTTCAAACCGCCGCCGCCAAAAAAGTCGAAGCCGCTGGCGACAAGCTGAAGGCCAATGTTGTGGTAGTTGTTGCGATGGGACTCATGCGCGTAAAAACAGGCCGGCGTGGCATGATCGAGGGAAACGCTCGAGATGATCCCCACCTTCATGCCGGCGGCTTTTGCCTGCTCAGCAATCGTCCGGTAGGCGATGGCCTTCGAGGGGTCCATGGAAACCACGCCATCGACCGTCTTCCTGCCGGTGGCGAGGGCCGTCGCGGCGGGGGCCGAGTCCGTGATGTAGCGGTTCCAGGCGAAGGTCGTACACATCCCCTGCACCGGCAACCGGCTCATGTTGAGGAGTTTGACTTTCCTGGGGCCACCGAGGTCCTCGCGTTCAACCTTGTTGGCCAGGTAGGCCTCGGTGAGATTGATCTGAGCACTGGCCATGCCGTCACCGATGAAGAGGAAGACGTGTTTGGCGCGTGGTGTGCCGGGAGTCGCCAAGACGGTCCCCAAGCTCATGAGGCAGACCAAAACCCCCAGACTGACGGTCAGGACCCATCTCTTGTTGTGCTTCATTCTCATCCTCCCGGATAATCCATACCAGATTCGAACCGCCAGTTCAAACTGCTCAGCACCCTGCTTCGGAGCAGATTCGCCCTGTATCGGCCTCACCCAATCACCCTCGATTCTTATGGTGATGCATCCCTTGAGCCTTTTCGCAGGAATTGAACTCAGCCCATTGACGGGTGCGGTCAGACGTGCTAGTCAAAGTTGCCCTTCGGTGGTGATGCTGCGGTCTTGCCGCGAGGCTGCGGACGATCCTCAGGGCGAAAAGGCCGTCCCTGGCTTTGTTGGGAGGTTGCCCATCCAAGGATCATAACACCCCGTGGCATGCCCTCCCGGGGCGTGCTCGAGGCCATCCACAGCACTTATGAGCTGACCGCCATGATGCAAGAGCGCGACATCCGACTGAATCGCATCGAGGACATGATCCGGCG
The DNA here is from genome assembly GCA_964505935.1 of uncultured Syntrophobacteraceae bacterium. Lineage (GTDB taxonomy): Bacteria > Desulfobacterota > Syntrophobacteria > Syntrophobacterales > Syntrophobacteraceae > JADGQM01. The sequence continues at coordinate 39,601 of CAZDKX010000007.1, read as the reverse complement.
GCTGCTGCGTCGGCAGGCGCGTCCCCATCTCTCCAAAGCTCTGGGGAAAATGCATGCGGCCGAGATCGCGCAGATTTTTTCCCACCTAATCCCTGAAGAGCGCGAACAAGCCTTCAAGGCGATATCCCAGGCTGACCGGCAGGCCGCGGTCCTGGCTGAATCCGATCCGCACATTACCAGGGAACTGCTCGAGCCGCTCTCCAATGAGGAAATTTCTGCCCTTATCGTCGAACTCGACAGCGATGACGCCCGTTATGTCCTCGAAACCTTGCCGGAAGAGCGATCGGCGGAAATCGTCCAACTGCTGAGCGCCAAACAAACCGAAACCCTCCAGGACATGCTGGCCTATCCACCGGACACGGCCGGGAGCATCATGTCGCATTCGTACGTGGCGCTTCCGGAGGACATCACGGTGGAGGACGCCATTGCCAACGTGCGCAATGCGAGCTCTGACGTCGAGTACGTTTTCTACGTCTATGTCGTGGACGAAGACCACCACCTGCGCGGGGTGATCAGCCTGCGCCAGCTCCTCCTGGCCCGCCCGGCTCAGCCACTGGCCGAGGTGATGACTTCCAACGTCTGGCGCGTGAGCGTCCTGGCCGACCAGGAGCAGGTGGCCCAGCTCATTTCCCGTTACAACATTCTGGCCATTCCGGTCGTCGATGAGTCTGGGGTGATGGTCGGGATCGTCACGGTGGACGACGTGCTGGATGTATTGCGCGATGAAGCCACGGAAGACATTCTCAAGATGGCGGGGACGCATTATTCCGAGGAAATCACGTCGCTTTCTCCCCTCAGGCTGGCGTGGGTGCGTCTGCCCTGGCTGGCGGTCAGCTGGTTGGGGAGCCTGGTCTCGGCCTTTTTCATTGCCCAGTATTCCAATGAGCTGAGCAAGGTGATCGCTCTGGCGGCGTTCATTCCGGTGATCAATGGGACGGCGGGGAATGTCGGCACTCAGGGCGTGACCATCATGGTACGCGGTCTGGCCACCGGCAAGCTCAACCCCGCCAACTGGCTGCGGGCGGTCGGCAAGCAGTCGGTAGTGGGGGTCCTCCTCGGGGTCTGCTTCGGGGTGTTGCTCTTTGCCCTGGCCCACTGGCAGTATCCGGAAATCGCCTGGCTGGGGCCCATCGTCGGTCTCGCTATCAGTATTTCGATCCTGACCTCGGCGACGCTGTCTTCCCTGCTGCCGTTTTTGCTTCATTTTCTACGTCTCGACCCGGCCCTCATGACAGGCCCTTTCGTGGCCACCAGCATGGACCTGGTGTCGGTCCTCGTCTATTTCAACATTGCCCGGTTTTTCCTCTCTCAATCCCCCTAAGGGGTCGTTAAGAAATAACCTGGAGCAAATATCTCTCGTTTCTGCTCGTTCCCAAGCTCCAGCTTGGGAACGTAGTCTCGGAAGCTCCGGCCTCCAGTGGCTACGAGTCACGCCAAGCTGGAGCTTGGCTCACCCGGGTTCCCAAGCCGGAGCTTGGGAACCAGCGAACCGGCGACGTGTGGCCACTTTTCACACTGCACTAGGTTATTTCCTGATGAGTCCCAAGGAACCGTCCAAAAATTAACGTCACGGCTGACAGGAGCGCAGGGTGAGCTCGGCCCACATGCTGCCCCATCGGTGGGGGCCCAGCCCTCCCTGTGAAGCCTTATGGTTGTTTTGGACAGGCGTTGAGTGCACCTCAATAGCAATAGGTGACCGCGCCTTGAACCACTCCGCATGACAGGGTGCCCATTGATGCTGGAAATGCTGTTGGTGCGGGCGGCCACGCCACCGCCCGCAGGCATGTAGGAGGATACTTCAGGATATTCAGGATGTTTCATGGTCCATGCTGAGGCGGCCTCCGCCGGCGTTCCCCGGTGCTTGGAGACTATCTTGGAACTCTTCTCCCTTGATGGGAGGGGATGGGGGATGGTGAGGAAACGGCAGAACAGCACCCCACCCACCCCCGTCGAAGGGCAGGAGCGAAAGGGAATTTTGAGATGCTCTCTTTGTCCCCTGCCGGCGGCTATTTTCCGGATTGATACGGGTCCCAGTCGCAGCCCCAGATTTCACTGTTGAGCGGCAGCTTGTAGTTCCGGCGCTCATCGTAGGTGGGATACCGCCTATCACCGCCTTCGCCGGGGAGCATGCCGACGGGGAATTTGGGAGCGAGCAGGCCATGCTTGCGGGCTTCCTGCTCGAGCCATTCGCGGTCGTCGGGGTGGGCAATGGAGATCAGCGCGCTCGCCCTTTCATAGCCGCTCAAGCCCCTCAAGTTCACGATCCCATATTCTGTGCAGACATAGTTGGCAAGTTGGGCGGGCACGTCCACTGTCGACCCTTCGGGCAGGAACGGCACGATCCTTGAGGTCCCGTGCTTGCTGCGGGAGGTCATGCTGGCCACCCCGCGACCGCCTTTGGACATGGCGCAGAAGCTGACGAACTGGAAGTAGCCGCCGGTGCTGGAAATCGGGCGCTTTTCGTAGAAACCGGCGCATTGCTGTCCCAGGAGATCGATGGCGACGCAATTGTCGATGGCGATCATGTTGTCGATGCGGCTCAGGGTCTGAAAGTTGTTCGTATAGCCGATGTCGTAAACCGCCAGATGCTGGTTGTGATTGACCGTGTCATAGTACCACTGGACATCCACGGGAAACGCAAAAGTCCAGACGCTCTTGCCGCGGTCGATGGTCTTGTAGGCGTTGGTCACCTGACCGGATTCGATGAGGGTGATGAGACCGTAATTGAGCATTTCCGTGTGGATCCCGAGGTCTTTGAATCCGGCGTCCGCCATGGCGGTGACACAAGCTGAGGGCAGCGAGCCGATGCCCAACTGCACGATGTCCCGGTCCCTCATGATGGTCATGACGTGACGGGCAATGGCTTCTTCTTCGGGACGGGCCTTGATGCCCCGTTCGTTGATCTGGGGCCACTTGTATTTCTCGCAGTCGACCTCGACCCAGTAGTCGATTTCATCGATATGAATGGTATTGAGTCGTCCAGCCTCGGCCCAGGGATAATCCGAGCGCACCTCGATGACGGTCTTTTTGGCCGTCTGCTTGAAAATATTGGCGTTGTTGGTGCCGTATGAGAAATTAAAGAAGCCGTGGCTGTCGGGCAGGGTGGCGGCGTTGAACCACCAGTCGAGGCCGCGCTTTTCCTTGACGGCGTTGATGAACCGGAAGTGGTGGGCCCACATGCCGTAAGCCCAGCCCCACTGGGCCCAGTCGGTCACATTATTGGTGTCCCGCGCCTTGCGGTTCCAGGGGAAGAAGAAGAATTCATGGACGCAGTGATACTGCTGCAGGGGATCGATTTGCTGCAGCTCGGGGTGAGGATAGAAACAAGCGTATAGCCAAAATTCGATATCTTTCAAGCAGCCGGGGCCGGGACCCAGCCTTTTGGCGACGGCTTCGGTGCAGACCGTCGAGTCTCCGCCGACGCTGCCGTTGTTGATCCAATCACCGGATTTCACCATCTCGGCAATCTGTTCCGGTGTTCTTTTCTTGTCGCGAATCTTCTGTTGGATGGGTGTTGTCATCAGAACTCCTTCCTCCTGTTGGTGATGGGATCAGTCATATGTTTTCCTGAGAAAGTCTGACATATGCCGGAGAGAGCTGAATTAGTCAAAAGAAAACAAGATAACTTCTCATGAAGGCGCTCAAGTGAGCGCTCAAACAGCATGGCGCGACGGTTCTTCCATTCTTGATGTGTCCTGCCGCTAAAGGATTTCTGCCAGCTGCTCCGTAAGAACCTGGGCGGTGGTGAAGAGCAGTCCGTGTATCCCCAGGTCTTGGGCGGCGAGGACATGCTCGATGGTGTCGTCGATGAAAATGGCTTCTTCAGGCGCAACCTCGAGGCGCGCCAGGACTCTTTCAAACGCCGCCGGGTCGGGTTTGGCCAGGCCTTCGTCGCCGGAGCAGAAGACGACATCGAATAGCTCGCGAATCTTCCAGTCGATAAGCCACTCCTCAAGGCCGGGCGGGGCATTGGAGAACACCGCCGTTTTCAGGCGGCCGTGCAGGCGGCGGATCAGGTTGACAACGTTCGAGTTGATCGCTTCGTCACGGCGGTAACGACGGCGGAAGGAGTCGATCTCGCGCTGACCGTTCAAGCCCAGCTCAGGTCCAACGGCCTTCCAGTACTGCGCCTCCGTCAGACGTCCGAGGAGGGTATCCTGCCAGGCCCGGCTATCGAACATGAGCCGATTGATGGAGTCAGGTTCGAGCCCCAGATCTTGCTCATAGCGCCGGAACAGAGAGGGTGGCTTTTGGGTGGAAATGACTCGCCCGAAATCAAAAATGACGGCTTTGATCATGAAGCCTCGCATGGTATCGTATCGCTTCCGCCGACCGCGCCGGCAGACTCGAATAAAACTGATGGCAGGGCTTTGGACGGATGGCGCGATCGTGAACCGCCATCATAACCGAACCGCCGAGGTTGCCGCCATGAGAATTCTTTTTGGCCGAGAGCGGTCGGGCAGGAATAAAGCGTTGGTCGATGATCGGCCCGTGAGGTTCTTCCGCCTGCGGGCCACGCTGTTTTGAATACGATTTGCCGAGGATTGCGACATGGCGCCAAAGCCCGGCATGATCGCTCTCATGGGTTCCGGGGAGCTGACGGCTACCATGGTCGAGGTGCACAAGGAACTGCTGGCGAAGCTCCAACCCGCACCGCGCGCGGTTTTTCTGGATACGCCTGCCGGCTTTCAGCTCAACGCCGACCAGCTGTCGCAAAAGGCGGTCGCTTACTTTCATGACCATATCCAGCAATCTTTGCACGTCGTCTCCTTCAAGTCAAAGGAGGGCGTGACCCTCTATGAGGCCGAACAGGCATTTCATGCGCTCCGCGAAGCCAATTTCGTACTGATTGGTCCGGGAAGCCCCACTTACGCCGTTCGCAACTGGGAGCAGACGCCGGTTTCGGAGATCCTCACAGCATGTATTGCAAAGGGAGGCTGCCTGGTGGCCGCCAGTGCCGCCGCCCTCACCGTGGGCCATTTCACTCTCCCGGTTTATGAGATCTACAAAGTAGGGCAGGACCTGCACTGGAAGGAAGGCTTGAGGGTTCTTGGTCATTTTGGCTTTAAGCTCGTGGTGGTTCCCCACTGGAACAACGCGGAAGGCGGCACCCACGATACCCGTTTCTGCTATATGGGGGCCGCGCGCTTTGAGCAGCTGCAAGCGCTTTTGCCGGACGATATCGCGATCTTCGGACTGGATGAACACACTGCCTGTCTATTAGACCTGGAGACTGATGAGGCGGTCGTCAAAGGCCTTGGTCGAGCAGTGCTGAGGTATCGTGGTGCCGAAGTGGTGTTCGAGAAAGGGGAACGCTTTCCGCTCGAACTCCTGAGAGGCGGGAAAGGGCATAAGCCCTGGCAGCCGATTGTGCCCCGGCCTTCTCCCGAACCATCTCTCGCGAGAGGGCGGCAAGATTCCTTCTGGGACGCCATTCATTCCCTTGAAGCCGCTTTTTCTGCCACGCTTCAGCAGCGTGACCCCCAAGCGACCATCAGCATCCTGCTCCAGCTGGATCAGGGCATTTGGCAGGCCCGGCAGGAGGGGGAGAGCGACGAGTTCATCTCCCAGGCAAGGGAGATCCTGCGGGAGATGCTGGTCCTCCTTGGGATGAAGCTCGAAGGGAGCCCTGAAGATCGAGCCGGGTACCTGTCGCCGCTGGTCCATGAGTTGATCGATCTGCGGGAACGCTTCCGACGGGAGCGGAAATGGCTCGAGGCCGACGCCGTTCGTGAAAGTCTCCAACGAGCAGGGATCATCGTTGAGGACACCCGGGACGGCCCGCGGTGGCACCTGGAGGCGGGGCAAAATTGATTGTCGAAGAGCGAACCGCGGAATATCGAATATCCAACCGCGGAAGGTCAAAGGAGGGTTTGGGCGGAGGGTAGGATCGCGGAGTGTTGAAAAGCGAATACCCAATATCGAACAAAGACCCGCAGAATGCCGAAGTGGATAAAGTGGGTTGACATGGCAGCCCTCCAGGGTGTGGTCCTTGGCCATTAGCTGAACCATCGTGGTTTTTCCCCTTCATGATGGGACATTCCTTGTTGGATATTGGATATTCGCTTTTTTAGTGGTTGCGACCTGGAGGATTCCCATCCCCACGACGAGGAGCCCGACGGCCTTCATCAGGGAGATGGTTTCTCCAAAAATGAGATAGGCTAACAGCGTGGCGCCGATGGGTTCACCGAGAATCAGCACCGCCACGGTGGTGGGGGGGAGAAATCCCAGGGCCCAGTTGAAGGTGGTATGACCAATCAGTTGGGGAACGACCGCGAGAAGCAGCAGGATCAGGTAGGTCTGGTGGGAGAATCCATGAAGAGGGGTCGCGCTCATGAGGGTGAATGCGAGCAGAAACAGGGCGGCGCTGCCGTAGGCGCCGAAGGTGTAAGCGGCGGGATCGAGGGTGCGTCTCGCAGAGCGCCCGGCGAGCAGGTAACCGGCGGCCGTGAGGGCCCCTGCCAAGGCCAGGAGGTCGCCGAGCACAGCCCCCTTGGAGAAGCCAAAGTCATTTTCAGCAACGAGGATGCTGCCCACGATAACCAGCGAGATGCCGCACCAGGAGCGCCGGGAGAGCTGCCGGCGGAGGCAGCAGCGTTCATAGAGGGCAACAAAGAGGGGGGTGGTGCTGACGAGGGTGGCGGAACTGGCAATCGAGGTCAGTTGCAGGGAGCGAACCCAGAAGGCGAAATGGAGCGCCAGAAAGAACCCCGCAAGCAGAGTGGTGCCCAGGACCGGCCCGCTCCAGCGGGGCCCGGAAGACATCTTGACCGCATGGTAAGGAATGAGGAGAATTGCGGCGATCGCCACGCGGTAAGCAGCGATGGCCAGGGAGGGAGCGTCGGCAAGCCTGATCAGGATGGACGCGAGGGAGATGGCGGCAATACCGGTCGCAATGAGCGGCCAGAGCAGCAACGGGGGTGGTACGGTGGAGAGAGGGGTTGGTGGGCGATTCAAGGTCTCCCGAGGCCTCAAAAAATTACTTGACAACATTACCTCAAATAAGGTACTGACAGCCGTTCAAAACTTTTTCAGGGAGGAACGGTTATCATGGTAAAAAGCCCTTGCCTCAATTGTGACAGAGCTGCTGAAGACAAGAACAAGTGCCTGGAAAACTGTGAGAAGTTGAAAGAGTACCAGGAACAGATTCTGAAGCAAGGAATTTATGCAACCATGTAACCAGGGGCGATAGTGCTTCTGCCCTTTGCGGCCTTGATGGCCGCTTTTTTTTCATGATCCGGGGTGTTCACGGCTGGACCGTTGGAGACTGCCCGAGAGCGAAGCAGGAAGCAACTGGAGGGTATGAGCATGTATGCGATATTTCAGTCGGGTGGCAGGCAATATCGAGCCGAACCCGGCGTGGTGGTCAAGCTTGAGAAGCTCCCGGGAGAGGTTGGGGGTGAAGTTTCGCTGGATCGGGTGATCCTGGTGGCTGATGAAGATCAGGTCCAGGTGGGCCAGCCGGTGCTGGAGGATGTCTCCATCCGGGGGCGTATCGTGGAGCAGGGCCGTCACCGCAAGATCATCATTTTCAAACATAAAAGGCGCAAGGACTATCGCAAGAAGCAGGGCCATCGACAGTACTACACGGCGGTCCTGATCCAGGGGATCGAGAAAGGGGAGGCCGCGTTGCCTCAAGCTGCTTTGTCGACTCCCGTCACGGCAGAACCAGCAACACAGTTGGAGGATTGATCCATGGCCCACAAGAAAGCTGGAGGAAGTTCCAGAAATGGTCGGGACAGTGCCGGGCAACGCCGGGGAGTAAAGCGCTATGGGGGCGAGACGGTGCGGGCCGGCAACATCCTGGTTCGCCAACTGGGAACCAAGTTCCATCCCGGCAAGAACGTCGGCATGGGGAGAGATTATACGCTCTTTGCCCTCATCGATGGTACGGTTACCTTCGAATACAAGGACAAGATGCGCCAGAAAATCAGCGTCTACCCGGTCCCAACCCCTGCGTAACGTCTTTCCTTCCCTTGAATCCACTGGCAACACGGCGCCGGGCTTGGTAAAAGAGGCCGGCGCCGGGCAACATCTCGTAAGCAATCGGGGCTTTTCAACCTTAAACCCGATGATGCGCTGATACGCTCATGAAATTCGTCGACGAAGTGAAAACGAGGGTGGTGGCTGGTAACGGAGGCCAGGGCTGCGTGAGCTTCCGCCGGGAAAAGTATGTGCCCAGAGGAGGGCCTGACGGAGGCGATGGCGGCCGGGGCGGGGATGTCCTGCTGGAAGCTTCCGAGAGAAAGCACACTCTGCTCGATTTCCATTTCCGTCATGAATTCAAGGCAACCTCGGGGACTCATGGCCAGGGGCGGCATCGCCATGGCCGCAGCGGTCAGGATCTGGTCCTGGAGGTCCCCTCCGGGACTCTGGTCAGGGATGCCCAATCCGGCGCCGTGCTGGCCGATCTGGTGGCTGCGGGTCAGCGTTGGGTGGCGGCCAGGGGGGGGCGGGGTGGCAAAGGCAACGCCCACTTCACCTCCTCGACCATGCGCAGCCCAAGGTTTGCCCAGCCCGGGGAGAAAGGCGAAGAACGGGACCTGGTGCTGGAATTGAAGCTCATGGCGGATGTCGGTCTGGTTGGCTTGCCCAATGCCGGCAAATCGACGCTGATTGCCGCCGTCTCCTCGGCCCGGCCGAAAATTGCCGATTACCCTTTCACCACGCTGGTTCCCAATCTTGGCGTAGTCCGATACAAGGACGCTGTGCCGTTTGTGATGGCGGACATTCCCGGCCTGATCAGCGGTGCCCATCTCGGGGCGGGTCTCGGGATGCGGTTCCTGCGTCATATCGAAAGGACACGCCTGCTGGTCCATCTGATCGATGTCATCGAGGCAGCTCCGGACGATCCCCTGCGTCCCTATCGTCTCATCGAAACCGAATTGCAGAGCTATTCCCAGACAATGACAAACAAACCCCGGCTGATTGCCCTGAACAAAATGGATCTTGTATCAGCGTCGGAGGAACTGCAGCAGGTGGTCGATGCTTACCGGCTGACGGGATACCCCGTGGTGCTTCTCTCTGCGCGCCATGGTCAGGGACTCGATGAATTGCTGCGGCTTCTGACTCAGCTCCTGTCCCGCCCGGAACAGGAGGAGTCCTCAACGGGTTTGGTTCCCGCGGGCGCGGATCAGGACAGCCTCGCGGGCCTGCTCGGGGGGCCTGCTGCAAAACGGCGTTGAAAACGGGAAACTGAGTGCTGAAGTCGAAAGAATCCGTCACGGTTCAATGAAGGAGTTCTTGACCAATGGAGGAGCTTAAGGATCGCGCCGCTTTCTTCAGTCGTTGCCGGCAGTTGGTGATCAAGGTCGGGAGTGCCGTTTTGACAGGGCCTCAGGGTTTGAACCGGGTGATGATCCACCGCCTGAGCGATCAGATCGCCGAACTGCGGCAGCTTGATCCTGAGCGAAAGATTGCCATCGTGACCTCGGGGGCGGTCGCCTCGGGGTTGCGCAAGATCGGTTTCAGCGAGCGCCCCCGCACCATTCCCCACAAACAGGCCATGGCGGCGGTTGGTCAAGGCGCGCTGATGGAAGCCTGGGAAGGGGCTTTCGACAAATATGAACTGCTTGTCGCCCAGGTGCTGCTCACCAGTGAGGACCTCGCCCATCGGCATCGCTATCTCAATGCGCGCAATACCCTGGAAACGCTGCTCGACTGGGGTATTCTTCCCATTATCAACGAGAACGACACGGTGGTGGTCGAAGAGATCCGCTTTGGCGACAATGACCACCTCTCAGCCCTCATTGCCGGCCTCATTGGTGCCGACCTGGTGATCAATCTGACGGACACCGCCGGCTTATATGACTGTGATCCGCGCACTCACGAGGAAGCGCGCCTCATCCCTCTGGTGAGCCGGATTGACGCGAAGCTTAGCGCCTGCGCAACGCCCGAGGCCGGGGCCGTCGGTACGGGAGGCATGTTGAGCAAGCTGAATGCCGCGAGAAAATGCCTGGCTTCCGGGATTCCCATGATCATTGCTCCGGGCCGGGAACGCGATGTGCTCCTGCGCATCTTTTCCGGCGAAACGCTGGGAACGCTTTTCCTTCCCCGCAAGCGCCTCTATCATGGTAAGAAACTCTGGCTGGCCAGTCTGCCCAAGCCCGTGGGGGAGCTGGTCCTTGATCAGGGCGCCGTTGTGGCGCTGCGCCGGCATGGGAAATCACTGCTGCCCATTGGCGTTCGCGAGGTTCGGGGCAATTTTGGCGTTGGCGCTCCGGTGAGATGTGTCAGTGAAGCGGGGGAAGTGATCGGGGTCGGGCTATCCAACTACAAGTCCGTCGAAGTCGACCTGATCCGCGGTCATCATACGGAAGAGATCGAAGGACTGGTGGGTTACAAACATTCGGATGAAGTCATTCATCGGAACAATTTCGTTTTGACCGGCGAGAGCATCGAATAGGGTCGAAAAGGGGGGTAGGATGCGCGAGGAAATCCGGCAAATGGGAAGGAACGCCCGAACCGCTGCCCATCATATGGCGAAAGTCGGCAGTGTCCGGAAGCGACAGGCTCTCGAGGCGGTGGCGGTTGCACTGGGGGAGGCGCGGGAAGCCATTGCCAAGGCCAATCAGCAGGATATTGAGGAGGCCGTGGGCAAGGGCTTGTCTCCGGCCAAGGTCGACCGTCTGCGCCTGAGCGATAAGGTCCTGGCCGAATTGATGGAGGGTCTCAGAGAGATTGCCCTGCTTCCCGATCCGGTGGGGGAAATCACCCGCATGTGGACCCGCCCCAACGGGCTGAAGGTGGGCAAGATGAGAATCCCCCTGGGGGTGGTGGGCATTGTCTATGAGTCCCGGCCGAATGTGACCATTGATGCGGCGGCGCTCTGTATCAAGGCGGGGAATGCGGTGGTTTTGCGTGGCGGGTCGGAGGCTTTCCATTCGAACCAATGCCTGGCAAAAATCCTGCAGGCATCCCTTGACGCTTCAGGGCTTCCCGCCCATACGGTGCAACTCGTCGGGACTACTGATCGGAATGCCGTGCTGGAGCTGCTCCAGTTGGAGGACTGTATCGATGTCATGATTCCGCGCGGAGGGGAAGACCTGATCCGCTTTGTCACCGCCAATGCGCGCATGCCGGTGCTCAAACACTATAAGGGGGTCTGTCATGTTTTTGTGGATGCCACGGCGGACTTGGAGATGGCTGAGCAGATCTGTTTGAACGCCAAGGTCCAGCGACCCGGGGTGTGCAATGCCATGGAGACGCTGCTGGTACACCGGGACGTGGCGGAACGGTTTCTGCCGCCAATGGCGGCCGCCTTTCGTCGGGAAAAGGTGGAGTTGCGCGGTTGTGAGAAGACGCGGGCGATTCTCCCCGATTGCCGAATCGCCACCGAAGAAGACTGGTACGCCGAATACCTCGATCTCATCCTGGCCGTGAAGGTGGTGGACAGCATGGAAGAGGCGATTGCCCATTTGACCACCTATGGTTCACAACATACCGAAGCCATTGTCACGCGCGACTTTGACCGCGCCCATCGTTTTCTCCAGGAAGTGCAATCCTCGTTGGTGCTGGTCAATGCCTCGACGCGTTTCAACGACGGGTTCCAGTTGGGCCTGGGGGCGGAAATCGGTATTTCTACCTCGCGGCTGCATGCTTTCGGGCCAATGGGGGTTGAGGAGCTGACGACGACAAAATTCATCGCCATGGGAAACGGGCAATTGAGAGAATAGTGAAGAGTGATGAGTGAAGAGTGAAGAGTCAAGAGTGCCGGGCTGAGGCGAGAACGGAGCGGGTGGGTGTGATGGGGGGGACGTTTGATCCCGTCCATCTGGGACACCTGAGAGTGGCGGAGGAGGCGGTAGAGGCCCTGGGGCTTGACAATCTGTTCTTTGTGCCGGCGGCGGTCCCTCCCCATAAGCTCGGGAGGAGGATTCTCGACTTCAGCCATCGCTGGCGAATGCTGGGGATGGCCACCAGGGACCATCCGCGGTTTGCGGTTTCGGATGTTGAGGAGCGGCTGCCCGGCAAGTCTTACACCGTGATCACCCTCCAGAAGCTGAGCGAGGTCTGGGGCAGGAACACCGAGCTGTTCTTCATCCTGGGTATGGATGCCTTTCTGGAGCTGGATACCTGGTGGCATTTTGAAGAGCTGTTCAGCCTGGCGCGGATGGTGGTTTTGCGCCGACCAGGCTGCGACGAGGGCGAAATGGCCCGGTTCCTTACCGAAAAAGTCTCCACCGCCTACTCCCGTGGGTCGGAGGAAGGCACCTTTACCCACCCTCGGCTCCTGCCGGTGTACTGCCTGCACAATACCTGGCTGGATATTTCAGCAACCCGAATCCGGCAGATGGTGAGGGCGGGAAAGTCCATCCGCTATCTGGTACTCCCGGAGATTATGGAATATATTCATCGCAATCGGCTCTACCAAACTGAAGGTGTCTTCGAGGCACCAACGGGTGGGGGACGATGTGGTGTCGGGGACCATGCAGAATGAAAGGAAGCGAGACGACCAACAACCTTGAACCGGCGAGACCGGGAAGCAGCAGAGAAAAGGCCGTGCTTTGTGCCCGTGAGGCCCTGGAGCACAAGGCGCTTGACGTGATTTTGCTGGATGTTGCCGGATTGACTTCGTTCACGGATTTCTTCCTCATTTGCAGCGGTAAGTCCGGTCGGCAGGTACAGGGCATTGCCGACAAGCTGGAGGAGAATCTCGCGCGGTTGGGCATCAGGCCGCTTGGCATCGAAGGGCGGATGGAAGGGCATTGGGTCCTCATGGACTACGCGGACGTGGTGATCCACATCTTCTATGAACCGGTGCGCTTCTTTTATGATCTGGAAAGTCTCTGGTCGGATGCAAAACGCGTAAATTATGCAGAGGATGCTGCGATTCCTCACAAGGACACCCAAGAGGGGACTTTATGAAAGGATTGCGCATGATCGGCAAAGGTGGTCGGCAGGTTTTCCTGATCTGGCTGATGGTCTCTTTTCTCGGGACGACCCTCTTCGTGCCGGGAAGAGCATGGGCGCTGACCCTGAGCGATGAGAAAAAGATCGGGCGCGAGATGCTCGAGATGATCAAAGCCCGTATGTCGCTGGTTGAGGATGGCGAAGTGTTGACCTATGTTCAGGCAATTGGCAACCGCATTGTCAAACAACTGGGAAACACGCCTTATCATTACCGCTTTTTTGTCATCAACCAGGCTGTTCCCAATGCTTTTGCCGTGCCCGGAGGCTATATCTTCATCTATCGCGGCCTGATCGAGCTGATGACCAGTGAAGGAGAATTGGCCGGGATTCTCAGCCATGAACTGGGACATATCCAGGCTCGCCACTATCAAAGGCGGGCCGAGGAAGGCACTCTGCTCAGTGTTGCCACCATCGCGGGAGTTCTTGCGGCGGCGCTGCTCGGTTCCCAGGGGGGCGGCTCGGCTACCTCGGCGTTGATGATGGGCACGATCGCCGGTGCCCAAACCGCGCAACTGAAATACAGCCGTGAAAATGAGGAAGAAGCCGATCAATTCGGATTGCGTTACCTCACCGCGGCGGGCTACCCGGCGAAGGATATGGTAACAGTCATGCAGCGCCTGAATCAGGCTCAATGGATGGCCAATTCCAACATCCCGTCCTATCTGCTGACGCACCCGGCCCTCAGTGAGCGGGTCCAGTATCTTCAGGACTTGATCAGCAAACCGGAGTATCAGCAGCAAAAGGGGAAATCGAGCAGCGTGGGTGATTTTCCCATCATGCAGGCGGCCCTTGTTGCCGAATATTCCGACCCGCGCACGGCCGAGGAGCGTTTCCTGGTTGGGGCCCGCAAGGGTGAGGTGGCTGCTGTCTATGGCCTGGGGCGATTGTACCTGAGGCAGGGAAGGGTGGCGGATGCGATGCCCTATCTCCAGGATGCGGCACGGCAAAACGCGGGAAGCCCTTTTGTGCTGAGCACGCTGGGGGACGGTTACCTGAAACAGGGAAAGCTCAAGGAGGCGCAGAGGGCTTTGCAGACGGCCCTGCTCCTGGATCCCTCTTCGCCGGTGGCACACTATCGGCTTGCTCTTGCCTTGAAGGAACAAGGGCAAAAGGAGGAGGCGCTGGAACACTTGGAACGCATCGAGGAATTTGCTCCGGCCTTTCCGGACATTGATCTGAACCTGGGCACGCTTTATGGGCAGGTCAACCGGATGGGCCTGGCCCATTACTATTTGGGGCGATACTATTTAAACCGGACTGACTGGGAAGTGGCGCTCTTCCATTATCGCAAAGCCCGGCCGCTGCTTTGGGATTCCCCGCAGAAGCTGGAAGAAGTCGACCGCATCGTGAGAGACGCTGAAAAACGCCTGAAAGAAAGAGGCCATGCCAAGATGAGATAATGAGGCCGGCATCCTTATCGGGAGTTGGCGAAGCTTGAGGAGGAGTAGATGAAGATTTTGATCAGCGATGATCTGGGTGCGAGCGGGATCGAAAAGCTCACGAGGGTGCCCGGATTTCAGGTGGATGCCCGCAAGAAGGTGGCTCCGGAAGAACTCTTTAAGATCATAAAGGATTATGACGCCCTGGTGATTCGCAGTGCGACCAAGGTGACGGCTGAGCTCATTGAGGCGGGAGATAGGTTGAAAGTTGTGGCCCGGGCCGGCATTGGTCTCGATAATGTGGATATCGAAGCTGCCAGCCGGCGGGGCATTGTCGTGATGAACACCCCGGAAGGAAACGTCATCACCACGGCCGAACACGTCATCGCGATGATGCTCGCCCTGAGCCGGAATATCCCCCAGGCCGACGGTTCGCTCAAGGCCGGCAAATGGGAGAAGTCGCGCTTCGTTGGCCGCGAGGTGTTTCACAAAGTGCTGGGTATTGTCGGCGTGGGAAAGATCGGGAGGGTGGTTGCCGACCGCGCTAAGGGCCTGAAAATGAATGTCATCGCTTACGACCCCTATATCAGTCCCGAGGTGGTGGAAAAGCTGGGGATCAAGGCGGTGAGCCTGGCCGAACTTTTGGCTCAGTCCGATTATATCACCGTCCATACGCCCATGACCAAAGAGACGCGCAATCTGTTGAATGCCGACGCCTTCAAGAAGATGAAGAAGGGGGTGTTTATCCTCAACTGTGCGCGGGGCGGCATCGTCAATGAGCAGGATTTACACGATGCGATCCAGGCTGGTATTGTTGCCGGCGCAGCCCTCGATGTGTTTGTGCAGGAACCGCCGTTGGACAATCCTCTTCTGCAGCTGGCACAAGTGGTGGCGACACCTCATCTGGGAGCCTCCACCGATGAGGCTCAGGAAAATGTCGCCATTGCGGTGGCGGAGCAGGTGACGGACTACCTGACCACCGGCACCATCCGCAACGCGGTCAATGCGCCCAGCATTGACGGGGCGACCCTGGCGGTGCTCCGCCCTTACCTGATCCTGGCCGAACGACTGGGAAGTCTTCAGGCCCAAATCACCAGGGGAGCCATCCAGGAGATCAATATCGTCTATATTGGAGAAGTGACCTCCGTGGATACCAAGCCCCTGACCTATTCAATTCTCAAAGGGCTCCTGACACCCATTCTCGGAGATATGGTCAATTTTGTGAACGTGCCGGTGGTCGTCAAGGAAAGAAACATCAAGGTGACCGCCTCTTCGCGCGACGAGGCGGAGGATTTCACCAATCTCATCAGCGTACAGCTCAAGACCGCCGAGGACGGCAACCTGGTGGCAGGAACCATGTTTGGAAAGAAAGATCCGCGGCTGGTGCGCATCAACGATTTTCGTCTGGAAGCGGCCATGGAGGGACACAGCCTGCTGATCTACAATATTGACACCCCCGGCACCATCGGGGCCATCGGGACCTGCCTGGGACGCCATCAGGTCAATATCTCCATGATGGATGTGGGGCAGGTCCTCGAGCGCGGCGAGAATATCATTTTTCTGCGGACCGATACCCCGGTGCCGCCTCATGTGATTGAGGAACTGCTTTCCCTGGACAATGTGAATGTCGTCCAGGCCATTAAATTCTGACCAAAGAGGGGGCAAATGGAAGATGGCTGAGAACGAAGAGAAAGGCTTTGTGGTAAAAGACCGCCGCAAGGTTTCCCTGGATGACGCCGCACCGGAGCCGGCAGCAGAATCCATCCAGGAGCCGCCGGCAGCCGACGCGGACAAGGCGAAGCCGGAGGCGGCTGCGAGTGCGCAGGAAGACCAGGAGCAAAAAGCGGTTCCTCTCCCCGAGGTTTCCCTCGCCACGTTCATTTTTTCGCTCAGCTCTTCGGCCCTGGTGCATCTTGGCGACATTCCCGACCCGGAAACCAAGACTTCCCGAGTGGATCTGCCCTTGGCCAAGCAGATCATTGATACCCTGGGCATGCTGGAGGAAAAGACCAAAGGCAACCTCGATCCGGACGAGGATAACCTCATGAAATCGGTACTGTATGATTTGCGGCTGCGCTACGTTCAAAAAAGCGGCCGGTAGTACCATTGGTACGTGTACGGCACTGAGGGGACAGGTCCGGAGGAGGTTTGTCATTGACGGCCGAAGTCAGGGTCCCGGCCAAAATCAATCTGTGGCTCGAGGTGATCGGGAAGCGCCAGGATGGCTACCATGATCTTTCCAGCCTGATGTTGCCAGTGGGGATTTATGACACCCTGGTGCTGGAATCCTTTGAGAGAGAGGGTATCGGCCTGGAATGCAGCCACCCGGCAGTTCCCGCCGACGCGAGTAATCTGGCGTGGCGGGCTGCGGAGGCGTTTTTCAACGCCATTGGGGCGCGAAGGGGTGTGAAGGTCCTGCTCAAGAAAGAGATTCCGGTGGCTGCCGGGTTGGGTGGCGGCAGTGCCGATGCGGCCGCCGTGCTGCTGGCCTTGAATCGAATGCACGACAATCGGCTTGCCGCTCCCCAATTGGCTGGGCTGGCTCACACCCTGGGGGCTGATGTGCCCTTCTTTCTGTACCAGCGGCCGGCTTTGGCGACCGGCATCGGTGAACAGCTCGACCCCGTCGAGGGGCTCCCGGATTACCCGCTGGTATTGGTCAAGCCGCCCCTGACGGTCTCCACCCGCTGGGTTTACCAAAGTTTGAAGTTGACAAGGGGAGAGAGTCGCATTAAGCTGCACAGTCTTTTGACGAGCCCCTGGCAGCTTTCCAAGGTGATGGAAAATGACTTGGAGACTGTCACGCTCGCCGAGTATCCGGTGCTCGGTCACATCAAACAGTGGCTCATCGATCAAGGGGCAGCCGGGGCTTTGATGAGCGGCAGTGGTCCAACCCTGTTCGGGGTGTTTCGCCGAAGCAGTGAGGCAGAACGGGTTGGCAGGCAGGCTGAGCGCAGGTGGCCGGAATGTTGGGTGGCGGTCACGCACACGTTGGGTCGGGCGATGATGCGGGTTGAACGGACATAGGGTGCTTTGGGGTGTCGCCAAGCGGTAAGGCACGGGTCTTTGGAACCCGCACTCGGAGGTTCGAATCCTCCCACCCCAGCCAGCTTTTCCCGGGGTCTGAGGCACAGGGCCTGCGCACTGAACGTTTCGTTACCAGAGAGGATAATGCGAAGCAGACCATGAAAGACCGGATGCTGATTTTTTCGGGCAATTCTGTGCCAGAGCTGGTCCAGAAGGTCTGCACTTTTGGCGAAATTGAGCAGGGGCGCATGCTGGTAGGGAGGTTCAGTGACGGCGAGGTTCGCGTCGAAATCCAGCAAAGCGTGAGGGGGGTGGATGTTTTTGTGCTTCAGTCAACCTGTCCCCCTGTGAATGAAAACCTCATTGAGCTTCTGGTAATGATCGATGCGTTGAAGCGAGCTTCGGCGCGCCGGGTAACGGCCGTGATCCCCTACTACGGCTATGGAAGACAGGATGAAAAGGAAAAGCCGCGGGTCCCCATAGCGGCGAAGATGGTGGCTGACCTGGTGACCGCTGCCGGGGCCAACCGGCTCCTGGCAATCGATTTGCATGCAGGCCAGATCGGTGGCTTCTTCACGATTCCCGTCGATCACATTCCCGGGACCAAGATTTTCCTGCAGGAGGTCACGAACAACCTGCGGGGTGATGAGGTGGTGATGGCCCCGGACGCGGCGGGAGTGGGAAGGGCCAGGGAGTTTGCCCGCTGCCTGAAGGTGGACTTGGCCATTGTGGATCACCGGGGCACCACGGATCTGCCCTATTCGCGCATCGTCGGTGATGTGCGGGGACGTCGGGTGATCATCCTCGATGATATGGTGGACACGGGCCGCACCCTGGTGCGCGCCGCCGAGGGGGCCACTGCGGCAGGGGCGGCCATCGTTGATGCCTGCTGCGTGCATGGCATCTTCTCAGGCCTTTCCGTGGAGCGACTGGGCTCCTCTCCGCTGAGGTCCGTGACGGTTGCTGATACCGTGCCTCTCTCCGAGGAAGCTCGACGGTCCTCAAAAATTCGCACCGTGAGCATCGCTCCCATGCTCGCTAGAGTCATAACATGCATTCACGACGAGGAATCGGTCAGTGCTCTTTTCGCACCGGAATGACCCCCTCGAGCCCAATCAGGAGGCGAATTGCCATGGATGTTGACCTGAATGTTCAGGTGAGATCGAAAGTCGGAACAGGTCCTTCGCGCCGTCTGCGGGGTGCCGAAACGGTACCCGCGATTCTCTACGGCCCGAGGACCGCCCCTCTGCCCCTGGCGGTCCCGGCATTGCAGTTGCTGAAACTGCTCCGCGACATGGGAGAGGAGAGCAAGCTGATCCGTCTGGTCATTGGCGAGGGTGAGGATCAGCAGGTAAGGCAGGCGCTGATTCGGGAGGTCCAGACGCATCCGGTTCGGCGCCGCTTTCTTCATGTGGATTTCTATGAAGTGCCGCTGGATCAGCCCATTCTGGTGGATGTTCCCGTCGAGCTGGACGGGGAATCAATCGGCGAGAAAAAGGGCGGAGTGCTCAACCTGATCCGCCGTACCCTCTCGGTGCGATGTCTGCCCGGGGAGATTCCGGACCGCGTTCACATTGATATCAGTGGCCTGGATCTGGGTTCATCGGTGCGCGTTGCCGACTTGATCGGCCGTGTGCCCTTCGAATTGATGGATGAAAAGAGTACCGCGGTGGTGGCCATCGCGGTTCCTGAAGAAATGGCCAAAGCCGCGGAGACTTCGGAAGAGGAAGAGGCCTAGCGAATTTTTCCACAGATCCCTGGCTGCCAGGCTCCGGATTGTGAGTCAGGGAGCCGGGGAAATTCCGAGATTAAGCGATTCAGGGAGTGAATTTGTCAAGTCCGGCCGCTCTCCTCCTTGCAGCAAAAAGAATCCCCAATTCCTGATGAAGCCCCCAAGGCAGCGATTTTGGCATCGGGGGAGGGTATAGGGCGGGCCGGCAAAGGCAATGGGTGAGCAAATAGCTGTCGTAGTTGGACTGGGAAATCCGGGAAAGGGCTACCTTGCCACCCGACACAACGTGGGTTTCCGGGTCCTGGAATTGCTGGCCGGGGCCTTTTCGGTGAACCTGGACGAGCGGAAATTTCCAGCCCGCTGGGGTGCCTGCGCGATTGCCGGGCGAAAAGTGGTTTTTCTGGAACCCCTCACCTACATGAACCGCAGCGGTGAAGCAGTGAGCCAGATGCTGCGGTATTTCAAGATTTCCCCCACCCAGATGATCGTTATCCATGATGACCTGGACCTTCCCGTCGGGCGTATCCGGCTGGCGCTGAAAGGAGGGGCCGGTGGCCATCGGGGCGTTGCCTCCATCATCGATTACCTTGGAGGGCAGGATTTTGCCAGGTTGAAGATCGGCATCGGCCGGCCCCTGCATGGCGAAACGGTGGAAGCCTACGTGCTCCAGCCGCCGTATCCGGAACAGGCGCAAGTAATGACCGAGGCCGTTGAACGCAGCGCGAAAGCGATGCGCACGGTCCTGCTGGATGGCCTGGTGAAAGCCATGAACCTTTTCAACAGGAATGATTCCGGTTGTGACGCTCCTCCGTGACCCCCTTGTTCTGCTTCTCAGATAACAAGTCATCTGCCTTCCTTAAACCCGCCTTTGCCGTATAAAGCATGAAGGTTGCCCGCCGGGATGCTTCGATGACCGCAGGGGCCATCCGTCATCATGTGCCGGTCCCCCTTGGCTCGCACACACGAGACCATGCTTCCGGAGACGCGGTTTCCATGTCCTCCTTCCGAAGCCGACGGTGAAGGTGAGTTTTGACTCTTTTAATGCGTTGGCATTGGTGGTAGAATTGCATACCTTTATTGTAAGCTCGGCAAGTCCCTCGGGAAATCCAGGGGGTATGGAGGAAATAATGTTTAAAATCGGTGACTTGGCGGTATATCCCGCTCATGGGGTGGGGAAGATTGAGTCTATCGAAACCAGGAACATCGCAGGCAAGAAACAGGATTATTACATCATGCGCATCCTGGATAACGGTATGAAGATCATGATTCCCATTCCCAACGCAACCTCGGTGGGATTGCGGGAGCTCATTGATTTTGGTGATATTCCAAAGGTTTACGAGATCCTGAGAACGCGGGAAATCTCCATCAATGGAGGTACCTGGAACCGGCGATACCGGGGGTACATGGAAAAGATCAAAACGGGATCAATCTACGAGCTGGCTGAAGTCCTGAGGGACCTGACCGTGCTCAAGGGAGACAAGGAGCTTTCTTTTGGTGAACGGAAAATGCTCGATACGGCCAGAGGACTTTTGTTGAAGGAACTTTCGATTGTTCGGGAAGTGAGTGAAAATATTCTGGAGGAAGAGATTCGTGATATCCTGAAGTAGCCGCACCGGCTATTCTCAGAGCGTTGGTTTTGAGCTTTCCATGGGCGAGTCTGTGTTGATCGAGTTCCAGCCTGTTGAGGAAAGGGGGTGGGGGCACCCAGATCCCGCCCAGCAGGTTCATGCCGTAGTATCATTCCTGCCACGGCGCGGGTTGACATAATTCATAACAGTGAGTTTTCCGGACTGTCGCACAACGGGGTCCGAGGGCGTCATCGAACCGGGAAGGCAGTCTGCGACTTCTTCCGAACTCCGTTTTGCGGAGGGTCTGACGTAACTTATAAGAGAGAGGAGGTGATTGAGTTGACTTGGGCCAAGCTCATTCTGAAGGTCCTGTTGTTTGTAGTGTGTAGTGTCGGTGGTTACTTCATCGCGATGCAAATGCAGAGTCTTTCTCAGTTTCCATGGGCGCCCTGGGCTGGTGCCGTGGTGGGGATCGTTTTCGCCGCCCTGGCCCTCGCCGTCGAAAGAGTTATCAGGCATATGCCGCTCAAGGCCCTGTTCGGGGGCACCCTTGGTCTGGTTATTGGGCTTTCGGTTGCCCGATTGGTCGGCTTTGGCTTCATTGGCCTGGAAGATCGGATTATCAGTGTTACCGTTTATGTCCTTCTGTCATGCATTTTTGGCTACATTGGAATGGTTCTGGGAAGCATTAAGATTGAAGAAATACGCATGCCCAACTGGTCCTGGCTGACGCGTGGGGGGGCATCGCGGAGTGATCAATCCGCCAAGATCCTCGATACCAGTGTCATCATCGACGGCCGCGTGGTGGATATCGTGGAGACCGGATTCCTGGGGGGGGTGTTGGTGATTCCTGAATTTGTCCTGCAGGAACTGCAGCATATTGCTGACAGTCCCGATCCCACCCGCAAGGTCCGGGGCCGGCGCGGTCTGGATATCATCAAACGGCTCCAGCAGGAGAAGCTGGTGGAAATTCGCATCGACCGGCAGGATTTCGACAACCTGACGGATGTGGATGCCAAGCTTGTGGCGCTGGCCTTGAAGCTGAACGCCAAGATCGTCACCAACGATTACAACCTGGCAAAGGTTTCCGAGGTTCAAGGCATTCGGGTGCTCAATATCAATCAGCTGGCCAATGCCCTGAAACCGGTCGTATTACCCGGCGAGGTGCTGCGTTTGCAGATCCTTAAGGAAGGCAAGGAGCAAGGGCAGGGTATTGCCTATCTTGAGGACGGCACCATGGTGGTGGTGGAAAATGCCAGCAGATTTCTGGGAAAGGAAGTCGAGGTCGCTGTTACGAGCATCCTCCAAACCACTGCCGGTCGGCTGATTTTCACCATTATCAAAGATCTTGAGCACACCCGACACCAACACTAGATGACGATCTTGAATCCCCTCCCCCGGCCACGGGGGAGGTCAATCTATCAGCCCGGCCAAGGTGCCCGTGGTTCGCGATCACTTCTTCACCGTTGATTTTGTAGAAGCCGGGCAGCGGCTCGACGTCTTCCTCTCTCGCCGGTTGAGCGATTCTTCCCGCAGCGCCCTGCAGAGTTTGATCCGAGCAGGAGAAATCCTTGTCAATGGCCTGAAGGCGAAATCCAGCTATGAAGTCCGCATGGGGGACCGGATTTCGGTGCACCTGCCGGAGCCTCGTGACCAGGATCACCTGGTGCCCCAAACGATGCCCCTTGAGATCCTCCATGAAGATGACGATCTCCTGGTCGTCAACAAGGCGCCCGGGGTGGTGGTGCACCCGGGGGCGGGTCATTTCGAGGGCACTTTGGTGCATGGCCTGTTGGCGCACTGTCCCAAGTTGGCCGACCAGGGAGCTCCGCTGCGGCCGGGAATCGTCCATCGTTTGGATCAGGACACCTCGGGGGCGCTGGTGGTGGCGAAGAGCAACGGGGCGTACCTGCACCTCATCCGGCAATTCAAGGATCATACGGTGGAAAAGCATTATCTGGCCCTGGTCTACGGGAACTTTTCGCAGTCCTGCGGTCAGCTCACCACGGTCCTCGGTCGCCACCCGGTGGATCGCAAGAAGATTGCCGTACTGCCGGGCAAAGGACGTCTGGGGGTGACTCACTGGCAGGTGGAAAAAGCGTGGGGCGGGGTTTCGCTGCTGCGGGTGACGATTGAAACGGGCCGGACACACCAGATTCGCGTGCACCTGAGCCACCTGCAGCATCCGGTGGTCGGAGATGTCACTTATGGAGGCGGGAAAAGCAAGGCCCGTTCTTTGAAGGCTGAGGAGTTACGCCATATCCTGATTTCGGTTGACAGACAGTTGCTCCATGCCGAGGTGCTCGCTTTTCGGCACCCGAGGACTGATCAAACGCTGGTTTTCACTGCTCCTTTGCCGAATGATTTCGCCGTGGTGCTGCACCGGCTGGAAGCTCTTTCCCCACCATCGAGTTGCTGACCGGCAGGCAAGGGTTACCGCGTGGTGGGTCCCTATTTCTCAATCCTCGCTTTCAGGTTGCGGAGTTTTTCAAGGAACTCCCTGGTCACATCCGTCTCCCGTTTGTCGACCAAGTAGGGGGTAATGGCGACAATCAACTCGGTTTTCGTCAGGTCCTTCGACTTGGTTGAAGTGAAAAGCGGTCCGATGATCGGGACACTTTTCAAGAATGGGACACCACCGTGAGTGTTTTCCTGCTGGGTCTGGATGATGCCCCCGATGACCACGGTGGAACCGCTCTGAGCGAGTACCGACGTGGTCACATTGCGTTCATCGAAGGACGGCGCGTTGGTGTCCGGCGCAATGTTGGTTCGCGTCGGGCCGATCCGGCGTATCGTCTGCTCCACATCGAGGCTTACCAGACCGCCGGCGTTGATATGGGGAATCAGGTTCAAGATGATGCCTGTTTCCTCGTAGTTGATGGTGGTCGAGGTGCCGACGGTGGTCGTCCCGGTGTAGGAACCGGTGGGGACGGGTTCGCGGCCGCCCACCATGATGGAGGCCGCTTTGTTGTCGACCGCAAGCAGGGTGGGGGTGGAGAGCACATTGACGTCCGTATAGCTGGAGAGAAGCTTCAAGAGTACGCCAATCTTCTGATCGTCACTCACCCAGGCCATGGCGAAGCCGGGGGTCAGGGCGGGAAGAATGGCGCTGCTGGCTTTGAAACCTGAATCGGCGGTGGTCCCGGACGTCATGGTCCCCATGGTGTTGCCGCCTTTGGGTCCAACCACCAGGCCAATATTCTGGAAGAAATACTCCAACCCGTATTCGAGGGCATCGGTCAGGGTCACTTCGGCGATGGTCACTTCGATCAGCACCGCGCGGGGGAGAATATCCAGGGTTTCGATAGTCTTCTTGATCTTGGCGTAATCCGCCGCATTGGCCCTGATGACCAGGGCATTGTTGACCTCATCCGGGATGATCACCACGTCTCCGGTGAGCGAACGCGGGCGGTCTCTGAGGCCGGCACCGGTCACCCCCCCTCCCGACAAGCCCCCGACCACCCCGCTTCGCTGTCCGGCGGCTGACCCGAAGGAAGAAAGGCCGCCCGACAGGCCTCCCGTGGTCGTACCGGACGACCCAAAACTTCTGCCAAAGCTGGACGAGCCGCCGCTCAAGGACCCGGAGCTGCTGGATGAGCTGAGGCCGGAGGAGCTCATTCCGGAAGAGCCCAGACCCGATGAACCGAAGCGGGAAGTGCCGAAGCCTGAGCGAGTGCCGGTACCGGCGACTCCTCCCCTGGTGGACTGGACAACCCGCTGCCCCATGGTGCCGCCGGAGGGGCCGGCCAGTCCGTAGGCCTGCGTGAGGACGTTGGCAATATCGTAAGCCAGGCTGTTTTGCGCAAAATAGACGTAGATCTGCTCGCCGGTCTCTTTACCCTGCACATCCAGGGCGGTCAGCCAGGACTTGGCGTTGCGCAGCACCGAGGGGTCCTGAGCCAGAATGAGGACCCCGCCAAAATTGGGCAGAGGAATGAAGGCAAGATTGTTCTTGAGGGAGCTTTCCTTGAAAACCGCCAGCTTACCCACCAGCGCCTCCATGCCCTG
Source organism: uncultured Syntrophobacteraceae bacterium (assembly GCA_964505935.1). GTDB lineage: Bacteria > Desulfobacterota > Syntrophobacteria > Syntrophobacterales > Syntrophobacteraceae > JADGQM01. The sequence continues at coordinate 14,975 of CAZDKX010000007.1, read as the reverse complement.
GGCAGCGTCCTGAGGGGTAATCGACTGAACGGTAACGATCTCCATGCTCAACTCGCGAAAGACATCGATATCGAGAGCTTTGAGGACGCCGAGAATGCTCTGGGCATTTTCGGTGTTTTCCACAAAAATCACACTGTTGGTCAGGGCATCGGTGGCCGAGGGCCGTCCGGGCGAAAGGAATGATTTGATGATGTTGGTGGCTTTGGTGGCGTCCATGTAGTGCAGGCGGTAGACGATGATCACCGGTCTGGTTCCGCCCTTGGGGTCTTGCAGGGTCGCAGCGTCAGCGAGAGGCAGACTGCTGCTCGAGCTTCTTTGAACAGGCTGGACGTAGAAGATGCCATTGCGGGGAACGATCGCGATATTGTTGGCTTCGTAAATCCGGGTGACCATCTGCAACAATTCATCCTTGGAATAGTCACCCTCGAGATAGACGCTGATTCTTCCTTGGAGGGTGGGATCAGCGACGTAGTTCAGCTTGAGATAGTCGCCGAAGATCTGATTGGTGACTTCGGCCACGTCGGCCTTTTCGAAATTGAGGACAACCTTCTGGCGATCCCTGTCTGGAAAAGTGCGCTGTGGGAGGCTGGCTCGGCTGGAGCTGCCGAGCAGACCGTAGGTATTGGTTCCCTTCGTGCCGAGTAGGCTTCTGCCGAGAGCGCTCTCCGTGTCGGTATCAGCAGAGGTTTTCGAACCGGTGGAAAGATCCACCGACCGTTCGATTTCGGTCGTCTGCTCGGACGGGAGGGTGGGCTTTGGGGGAGGTCGTAACTTGCCCTGGTGTCGTGCCTGGTCGGGTGTGGTCGCACAGGCCTGAACCAAAAGAGCCAGTAACAGAAAGAGAATCACCCCGCGGATCTTCATGCAACAGTCCTTTCCGATTATGGTTCTGCGAGCTTGCCTTTAGGTCTTTTCCTTTTTCTCCATCAGCGCCGCCAGGATGACATTGATCACCAGATCGGGGCCAGTCTTGCGCTGCACTTTCTGGATGTTAATCTCCTGGATGAGAATGGCCGTTTCGAAGTTCCTGAGGCGTTCCAGAAAATAATAAAGACCTTCAATGGTGGTCATGAAATTGAACCGGAGGTGCACCTCTTGATAAAGACCGTACTCCTTGCTGGCGAGCACCTGATAGGTCTTGATGTCGAGCTTCTTTTTCTCTTCCCCTTTGGGTGAAAAGAGCTCTCCCAGGGAAGCCGCCAGTTGATATGGGTCATTCCCCTGGAAGAGGCGCTTCTGCATGGCCTTCAATTCACTTTCCTGCTTCACCAGATTGTCTTTGATGCTCTGGGCCTGGTTGAGTTTCTCCTGATACTTCAGGACGAGATCGTTCTGTTGCCTGGCTTTACTCTCCAGTTCCTCATTTTCGGTAATAAGGGGGGCAATCCACAAGAGATGGCCGCAAAGGAGCAGCACCGCAGTTGCCAACCCCAGCAGAAGGGGCATGCGCTGCCGCTTGATATCGTGCCATGAGAACTTAGGAAAAGTCATGTCCGTTCAGCCTGCTCGCGATCATTCGGGGACTTCCTCCTCTTCACCCTCTCCCTCCGGGTCCTCTTCGTCCGGCACTGCCTCAGCCTGTTCGTTGTACATCGGCGGACCGCCCTTCAGGATTTTTTCGGATGGCGGTCCCGGCCCGCCAGTCTTCGGTCCACCCGGTTCCGGCCCACCGGGTTGGGGCATACCAGGCTCTGGCATACCAGGCTCTGGCATACCGGGTTCGGGCTCGCTGGCCTCTTCTTGCTTATAAAGGTCCAGCGCGTCAACCGTCTTTTTCAGTTTCTCATAATCGAGCTGATACTGGACATTGAATCGCTCATCCTCGGAAGTTGGGCTGCGCGTGACCGGAGAGGCGAAACGGACATCGCTGAAGCCTTCGATCTTGGAGAGCTCCGAAAGAAATCTGATGGCCGATTTACTGTCCCCTCGGAGAACGATTTGGCCTTTTCTGATGGAGAAGTAGTTCAACCAGGTGTCATCCGGCGTCACCTGCGACAGCACGCTTAGAATTTCATACAGGGGATAGCCCTCACGGTTGAATTCGGAAAGGGTTTTCTGGTCTTCCTGGAACTTGGCGACACGCGTCTGCAGCTGTTCAATAGGTTTCCACTGGGTTTCAAGCTGGGCGATTTCCTTTCGGAGCCGGCGGTTGGTTTCCATGACCTGACGATGTAGAGTCACCTGGTAGGCGGCCAGTATTGAGTAGAGGAGCAGCGCAGTGAGCAAAGGCCAGACAATGCGCGGGGTTTTCCATGGCTTGAGGATGAGTGGTGCTTCAAAGGTCTGAACCTGATCCTGGTTGATGAGGTAGGCAATCCAGGGGGAAACCAGGGTGCCGTCAAGGGAATGAATATCGAAAACGACCGTCTCACCAAACAGGTCCTGGTAAGCTTTGGTCCTGGGAATTTCGCCGTCTGTGCAAATGAGGTGAATGGGTGTTGTCTGGTCTGCTCCCTCCTCTCCCGCAGGGTGGTCCGCAGGGCGGAGATGTTCCAGAAACAGCCTCAGATCATCACGATTCCTGCCAAGCAGGATCGAGTCCAGGAGCTGACCTTTGTAGAAACGATGCACTTCGAGGTGAGAGGCATCAAGCAACCGGGCGTAAATCTCCGGAGCAGGGCTGTCTTTGGACTCGTCAGAAGATGCCAGAAAGGCTCGGTACATCAGGGCGGAGGGAATGATACAGAAATTTTGAAAATTTGCGGCTCCCAGGACCTGCTCGAATTTTTCGGTGACTTCGCGCTGGAGGGTAAAGATGGGCACTGACAAGTGATGATTAAGAGGGATGGCGGGGCCGGGGAAATGCAGGGTTCGTTCATGCTCCAGGAAGATGTTTTCCTGCCAGTCGTAGTTGAGCGCCTCCTGCAGTTGGTCCTGGAGTCCTGAGGGGTAGTGCTCGCGATGGAAGGTGTAGAAGGTGAGCGGTAAAAAGAGAATGAGCGCGGTGGCTTTCTGGTTTCGCGGTCTCAGGTTAAGGCGTTGTAGGGCATCGTAAATCGACTCTCCCTGAGGAGTTTCGAAATGTTCGATGGCATCCACCTGCCACGCTCGCCACTGCCGGTGAGCGCGCAGAATCTCCACCCTCCGCGGCTCAACGTAGACCGCCAGAAGCTGCCTGGGGCGACGCTCTGTTGATAGTTTCAGCAATCAGCTATCCTTCTTGACCGTCATCAACTGCTAGAGAATCTTGCGATGGAGCACTTCATAGCCCTGCTTTGACTGGGGCGCATAGCGGACAATCAGGCAGATTGACACCGCCGGCGGGCCGGATAGCGCCCTTCCTGTGGCATAAATGCGATAGATGCCACCATTCTCCCAGGGGATAATCCTTTCGCCCAGAGCCTGTTCCAGATCGGGCTGGGGCAGGGAGGTATTCCTACCATAAACCGTCAGCATCTGGAACAGAGAACTTTGCGCGGGAAGGACCGATCCGGCCTTGTGTCGAGGCGAACGTTCTTCACCTTCCTTGCCCCCTTGGAGATACCCGTAGAGAAGTTCCTCGGTGATCCCTGGTATCAGAAGAAGCTGGTCAATGCTCAGCAACGGCCCGTTGAAGGGCTCGCTGGTTGTCCCCAGGCGTTGATAGCCGGCCTTTTCCATGCCGTGCAGGCGCACCTGATCATCCGGATCGATGAAATCGGCAATGACATCTACCAGCTCCGCCACCGCCTTTTCGTCAAAACCGGCCTCAATGAAGACGAGGGCGAGCTGTTCGGGAGGGGTCAGGTTGACATTCACTTTGCGCGTCTCCACTTCGATGCTCACCTCGGCGTCTCCGGTCTGATACTCGATCAGGTGGGGGCTTCCGTCAGGCTGCCAGCTAAGATCGGGACCTCTCTCAAGGCCGGTTGGCGGTGGTTGCCCCATCCGGGCGAGGGCCTCGTAGCAGCCCCCAATGGCAAGGTAGTAGGCCTGGGAGCGCCGAAACAAATGAACCTGCTCTTCCCCCTCCATGCGGGTCATGACGCCAATCTGAAGAGTGAACCACATTACCAGGGCGCAGATCCAGAGCACCGCAACGAGGACTACTCCGCTTTCGGGTCGTCGCCGCTTCACCCCACGGACGGTTCTGTTTTTCTTCATCACTTGTCGATCGCTTCGGCCTTCTTCTGGCTGGCTCACCGGGTTTTCCTCAGCCCCCTGGATCGGGATCCCGGCAGGTTCACCTTCTGCCCGAAGGCCTGCTGCTTTTTCTTGGCGAAAGGTGAATTGAGGAACATCAGCGTCGTGACGGTCTCAGAACTGCCTTTGGCCGTGCACTTGACCATCACCGCCGCGGGCAGCTCTCTGGTCTCCTCGTCTTCAACTTCAACCGGTTCTCGGTCGTTTCCCAGATAGGAAACACTGAATTCAGCCACCTCCGTGACGTAGAAACGAGGCCAGGAGCGGGCGGCCCCTGGACCCATTTTCAGAAATCGGTTGAGAGCCTCATCATGATAAGGGTCAAGCGGCAGTTCGGCATAATAGAGCTCGCCTCTTCCAGGGACGAACAGGTACCTTACGACCACCGGGATACCACTGGAGATGGCCCTGAGGGAATAAGCGGTAGCGAAGGCCAGAGACTGCTCACCTCCCTCGAAGATATGGTGTTTCTTGCCCCCGAAAGCAATCTGAACGGGTTCAAACGCGGCCAGCTGCCATTTGAGAAGCTGAAGCAGGCTCGGGACATCACTCGGCTGACGATTCTGCTGCCGCTCCCAGGCGCGCAGCGAAATCGACAGGGCCACGGAAAAAATGCTGACCACCAGTGCGGAGATGAGAGTTGCCAGCACCAGTTCCACGAGAGTGAAGCCAGCGGCACCAAGGCCGGGTCCTCTTGAGATTCGCTGGCTCATCACGTCAATCCGAAATCTCCTCCGTGTCCAGGGCGCTTTTGGGTGGAAAGAAAAGGCTGAACTCCAGCAGCGCCCCCTGGCATTCCAGCAGCACCCGGTAAAGCGCCCCACTGGGAGTAGCGAGCCCCCGTTCATGGGGGAGCTCCACTCTGGCCGTCCGGATATTGACCTTGGGAGCGTCGGCGCCGGTCCCAAGGGCGAGGAAACTGGCCCCTGCCTTCTGAGGGTCTGCCAGGATCTCTTCGGCTGCCGCCTCGAGCAGCGGCTGAAGTTGCATCTTCACCTTCAAGCGATGCTGATAGTGCAGGGAAAGGGAGATGAGCCCCATGAGGCCGCCGACGATCATGGAGCCAAGGATAAGGCTGACCAGGACCTCCAGCAGGGTGAAGCCGCTTCTGTCGGCCAAGGTGCCGACGCTGTTGAGCCTGTTCTTCATGTCTCGACTCGGTAGACACGGACTGTGCCGAAAAGGGGATTGATGGCAATATCGAAAGACCGATTCTGATCAAAGGTCATTTTCATGTCGCTCCCGGACATGCTGCCGTCAGGGAAAAACAGAATGAGGGCATCGTTGGTTTCCGGGTCGATATCCAGATTGACCGCATCGATATCCACATTATCGGGGATGGGGGTATGTGGGGGCAGCGTCAGGCCATAGGTGCGTTCGCTGCCCCGAATGCGGAAGGCCACAATGGTTCCGGCGTTCATGGCTTGAAGGCGCGCCCGTTTGAGGGTTTGTACGAACTCCTGGAGGAATTCCCGGTCTTCCGCCCGCTTCCAGGACGCTCCCACCCGCGGCAGAACGAGACCCATGGTGAGGCCGAGAATGACCATCACCACAATGAGCTCGATAAGGGTAAAGCCGCGGCAATTCCGATAGTCCCGATGGCACATGACGTCGCTTCAACCTGCGGGCTAGAATTGAATTTCATTGATGCCGAAGATGGCCGTAAACATGCTCATAACCATGGCCGCAATGACGCTGGCGGTGGCAATGATGACCGCAGGTTCCATGAAGATCATCAATCGCTGCACCCGTCTTTGAAACTCGGTCTCAAAGTGATCGGCCAGGCCGAGCAAACCTTCGCCCAGGTTGCCCTGTTCCTCGGCAATGCGAAGCATGGTCCCCATGCGGCCGGGGAACGGCTGATGCGTCCGAAAGAAGTTGCTCATCGAATGGCCGGCCTTGATCTCACGGTGGAGCGGAGCAATGGCTTCCTTGAGCACCGCGTTGGAAAGCAGTTCCTGACCAAGACTGAGCGCCCGCAACAGGGGCACCCCGGCCTGGAGCATGGTGCCGAGGGTCCGACAGAAGCGGGCCAGCTGGCTGCACAGAATGACCACCCGCGTGAAAGGGAGGCGCAACATCAGCCGGTCCACGGCGAGTCTCGCTTTTGGTTTTCGGTAAAGGTGGCGTCCCCCCCAATAAGCCACGGCCAGCAACAACGGGAAAAGCCAGCCGTAGTCCTGAAGAAAAATGCCGGCATCGAGGAGAAGTTGCGTCAGGAAGGGGACTTGTTGATTCAAGTCGGCGAAAATCTGGGCAAACTTGGGAATGACATACACCAGCAGGATGATCACGGAAATACCGCTGGTGCCAAGCAGAATGGTAGGGTAGATCATCGAGGAGATCAGACTTTGCCGGAAGGTTCGGCGTCGATCGAGATATTCCGCCAGCCTGCGGGTGATAGGACCGAGGGTGGCACTGGCTTCACCCGCCCTGATCATGTGATCGGCCAGCTCCCCAAAAACATCCCGGTATTTGCCAACGGCTTCGGAAAGGTCCGCGCCGCCCTGGACTTCGCTAAGCAGGTCTTGCACAACGCGCGCGAAGGCTTTGTGGGTCTGGTTGGTACTGATCAGGGCCAGCGCCCGGTCCACCGGCAAACCCGCATGGAGCAGGTCTGCGATGTCAAAGAAAAAGCGGATGATATGCTCTTCGGGTACCCGCCGCAACCGGTGACTCTTCACCGCTTTGATTCTGACCGGATAGAGCCGATTGGTCTTCAGCTTGCGCGCAGCTTCAGCTTCCGACAAGGCCTCCAGAACGCCCTTGTGCACCACGCCTTGCAGGTCGCGCGCCTGATACTGAAAGTAGCCCATGGTTAACGTGAGTTCCTCTCAAGAGCAGTTGCTCATGTCCCCTTCGGACGCCCGAAAACACATGAAAAGGACCGCGGCTGACAGGCAACTGCCACTGGTAACCCGCAACCCGCAACTCGCAACTCGCAACT
>CAZDKX010000007.1:0-7806 GCA_964505935.1 uncultured Syntrophobacteraceae bacterium | reverse complement strand
CGCAACTCGCAACTCGCAACTTTTCGAAGCAGTCACAAGCCAAGCTGGTTCATCCCGATAAGGAAAGACTGGTGACCCTGAGTACTTCCGAGAGGGTGGTCATGCCATCCACCACCTTGCGAAAGCCGTGGTGCACCAGCGGCCGGTAGGTCTCAACAGCCGCCATTTGTGAAATGGCCCCTGCGTCCTTGCCGGCAACAATGGCGGAGCGAACGGCTTCGCTCACCGGCAGGACCTCAAAGATCGCCTGACGTCCACGAAATCCGGTGTATCCGCACTTGTCACAGCCTTTGTTCTGATACAGCGTCAGCGAGGAAGGGACCTCGGGCAAGACTTCGCTGATGCGCATCCGGTCAACCTCACGGGCTTCGTGGGGCTCTTTGCAGGCCGGACAGAGCAGGCGCACCAACCGTTGCGCCAGGATTGCCAGCAGCGAGTCAGCCATCAGAAAAGATTCAATGCCAATATCCCGGAGGCGGGTGATGGCGCCGGGAGCATCGTTGGTGTGCAGCGTGGACAGTACCAAATGGCCGGTCAAGGCCGACTCGATGGCGATGTCCGCAGTCTCCTTGTCCCGGATTTCGCCAATCAGGAGCACGTCTGGGTCCTGGCGAACCAGAGAGCGAAGAGCATTGGCAAAGGTGAGGTCAATTTGCGGCTTGACCTGCACCTGGTTGATGCCGCCGATCTGATATTCAACCGGATCTTCAACGGTGATGATTTTACGGGTCGTCGAGTTCAATTTCCTCAGGACCCCGTAAAGGGTCGTCGTCTTACCGGAACCGGTCGGCCCGGTAACCAGAATCATTCCATAAGGGCGCTCGATGAGATCCTCGATGTACGACAGATGCTGGGGATCCATGCCCAGGGAATTGAGACTATAATCCACCGATTCCTGAGCGAGCAGCCTCAAGACCACACTCTCTCCGTAAATGGTGGGGACGCACGATACCCGGATGTCCACCTCGCGATTGCCGAATTTAAGCTTGATCTTCCCGTCCTGCGGCAGTCGCCGCTCGGCGATGTTGAGATTGGCCATAAGCTTCAAGCGGCTGATGATGGCGGCCTGCATCGTCTTGGGAGGTTGGTCCAGATCGTAAAGGACGCCATCGACGCGACTCCGCACTTGAAAGCTGCGCTCGAACGGTTCGAAATGAATGTCGGAGGCACGCATGTCGAGCGCTCGTGAAATCAACACATTGACCAGCCGCACGATGGGTGCCTCCTGGGCCAGTCCCCTGAGGTGCTCCAGGTCCTCCTCGAAGGCATCGCCGCCGATCAAGCCGCCTTCCCCGTCGCGGGAAAGCGCTTCCGCCTCGCGGGCCGCTGTGCCATAGAGGCGGTCAATCGCGGTCCGGATTTCTTCGCGCATGCCAAGATACAAACTGATTTCCATGCCGGCAAAATAGTTGCCGAGAATGCTCATAAGGGACAGATTCAGAGGATTGTTGACCACCACCCGCACCCCCCCGCTCTCGACATAAATGGGCAGGACCGCGTGCTTGCGCAGAAAGAACATGGACACGCCTTCGAGGAGCACCGGTTTTTCAGGATAGTCCTCCCGTTCCAGCAGCGGCAACTGGAGGTAATCGGAGAGGACGTGAAGGATGCGCCTCTCATCAGTGACTCCAATCTCTTCGAAGGCGTCCATCAGGGGCAGGCCTTCGAGGAAACAGGAGGCATGAAGGTGTTTGACCTGCTCGTCCATTAGACCCAGTTCATTCTGGAAGCGACCCAGCAGGGATGCTGATTGAGGCATATAAACTCCCGAAAAATAAGCTTTCTTTCCGAGAGCCTTCCTTAACAGATTCCAGGGAAAAAGTAAACGTCGATACCCGGCCTTCGGGCGGGTCACGGAGTGTGATCCCCGCTCCCGGAGATTATTGCCAGCCCTTGGCAGCGGAAGACAAAGAAGGTATAGTTGCCGGCGGGGAGGCTTGGTCCCTGTACGATAACCTCGAGGAGCGATCATGAGACCTGTCAAAGCGATAACTTGTTTGCTCTTGTTGACCGGGTGCTGGTTGTGGAGCCTCTCCACGCCATGTTTCGGCGCTTCCCTCATGGTTGAAAAAAACCTCTTCGCGCCGGACCGGAAACCGCCCTCGGCGGAAGCGACGGCACCCGCTTCTCAAGGTAACAAGCCGGGGTTGACGGCAAAGGCCGTTCAGCTTGATGGCGTCTTCATTCAGGGCGATATCAAGAAGGCCATTATGCGGCTCAAAGGGCAGCTCCCCGGCGCTGATAAGGCGAAGCCTCAGAATCCCTATGTTACGGTCAGGGAGGGTGAGAAAATTGGCGATCTGCATGTGGTGAAAATTGATTTCCGCAGCGTTTCCGTGGAAAAAGATGGACAGGTCGAGGTTGTCAATCTGTTTGCCGGAGGCAAGGTGGTGCCTCCGCCTCCGCCCGTGCCGGCCACCCCCAGTGCGTCAGCGCCCCCGCCCGGGCAGGCTGCGCCGGGCTCTGAGGCCCCCAAAGGGCAGGCTCAGCCGGGCGGTCAGGCGGCTCAGGCCCCTTCACAGCATCCGGCAGCAGGAGCACGCATGCCGGGAGTTGCCAGGGCTCCCGGCGCGCCCAATGCCCCGGGAGGCCAGCGCGGTCTCATGCCGCCCGGCCAGATGGAACCTCAGGAGGATGAGGGTGTTCCCGAAGAAGAGGGAGGCGGCGACGAAGGCGGGGACGAGGCCGGTTCCTGAGCATGGCTGGAGCGTTGTTTTCTCCAGCGGCGAAATCTTTGTGAAGCCCTGTGAGTCCGTGCTATGGCGCTGGCATTCCCCGGTCCTGCCAGCTCATCCTCGTCTCATGTCACCGCCAGCCTGATCCATGGCCCTCACCAGATATTCGGCGATTGCCAGGGAGGAGGTGGCCGCCGGCGAGGGGGCATTGAGAACGTGCAGCATGTGCTCAGTCCTCAGGACCACAAAATCATCCAGCAGGGCGCCGTCGCGCCCCAAGGCCTGGGCGCGGACGCCGGAGCCGCCCGGCAGGAGGTCCTCCTGGCGGATTTCGGGAATGAGTTTCTGGAGAGCCTGGGCGAAGCGGGCTTTTGAATACGACCGCACCATCTCATGGCATCCTGCGCGCCAATAGCGTGCTGCCAGGTGCCAGAAGCCACGGTACCGAAGAATCTCGCTCAGCTCGCTCAACGATACATCCTGCTTCCGATAGCCTTCTCTGGCCCATGCCAGGACGGCGTTGGGACCAGCCTCCACCTTGCCGTCGATCATGCGCGTGAAGTGCACCCCCAGGAAGGGAAACCGGGGGTCGGGAACAGGATAGATGAGCCCTCGGACAAGATGATGCCGCTCTCGGCGGAGTTGATAGTATTCCCCCCGGAAGGGGACGATCTGACAGGGCGGCGACGCTCCCGCCAGGAGCGCCACGCGGTCTGAGTAAAGGCCGGCACAGTTGATCAGAAAGCGGGCTCGAAAGATCCCCTTCCCAGCCATCACGCGCAGGCCGTCGGCACGACGTTGGATGGCCTCGACCGCATGATTGAGGAAAACCTCGCCGCCTTCCGAGATGAAACGTGCGGCATAGGCCTGGGCTACCCGCTGATAACTGACGATCCCCGTCGTCGGCACATGCAGCGCCTGCACACAGCGGATGTGAGGTTCCAGCTCTTCAGCTTCCAGGGGGTCCAACAGACGCAGCCCCGGCACCTCATTAGCGGTTCCTCTCCGGTGAAGTTCATGCAGCCTGGGTATTTCAGACGGCCCTGTGGCCACCACCAGCTTCCCACAAAGCTCATAGGGCACCCGGTTCTCATCGCAGAAACGCACCAGCTGTCTTGCACCCCGAACACACAGGCTGGCCTTGAGCGACCCCGGCCGGTAGTAAAGGCCGGAATGAATGACGCCACTGTTGTGCCCGGTCTGGTGCCCGGCTACTTCCGGTTCCTTTTCGACGACGGCCAGCTTGAGCCCGGGGCGGTCCTTGGCCAGAGTCATGGCGGTAGCCAGTCCCACAATGCCGCCCCCAACGATGATGATATCGAAATCAGCATTCATATGGCGTTCCTTATGGGTTCAGGCAGGGATTGAAGTACCCGAAGCGAAGCTCGGGGAACTGCTCTTTGAGGCGATGCAGCCATTGTAGAATTCCCATGGTCTTCCCGCCCCCGTTGACCTCGAGGACCTTGAGATACCATTCCGGGTCAATGTTGAGATTGCGCAACTGAATGAGGTCCACGCGCGTCTTTTCGAGAAAGGCGCACAGAGCGGTCCATTCCTTTTCCAGATCGGTAAAACCGGGCAGCACGAAATAATTGAGCGAAGCGAAGCCGCCGTGGGCCTTGACCACTTGAAGCGTACGCGCCAGAGCTTCGAACTGGTAGCTTCGAGGTCTGAAATAAGCCTGGTAAGCCGCGGGCTGGCAACTGTTCAGACTGACGCGAATGCTGTCCAGACCGGCTGCGCAGAGCTTTGCCACGGCTTCGGGCAGGCTGCCGTTGCTGTTGAGATTGATGGTGCCCCGGCTGCTCGCCCGTCGCATGGTGCGAATGGCCTCGGCGATCACCATGGACTGAAGCAGTGGTTCCCCTTCACACCCCTGGCCAAAGCTCACCACGGGTTTTGGGGCTCCTTCGAGATGGGGGACGGCCACTCCGGCGATTTCCTCGACCGTTGGCACGAAGCGGATGCGCTCCTGGGTTGCCGGGATGGCCTGTCCTTCCTGAAGACTGATGCAGCCAAGGCAACTGGCATTGCAGGCCGGTGAGGTGGGCAGGGGCGCTTCCCAGCGCTGCATGAAGAGGTTTCTTGCCGCAGGGCAGCCGTAGGAAAGGGCGCATTTCCCCAGGTGATGAAGAAGACGGTTGTGCTGATCCTTGCTGAGACGGGCCCTTGCCCTGCGCCTGATTTCAGCAGGGTCAAAGTGGTGAAAATCCTGGCGTTCATCAGAATCTACCCGAATTCCCGCGGCCACAAACCGACCGTTCAGCCAGCCGACCGCGGTGTAAGCGAAAAGCGGCAGGAGGGGAGCCCCGGGCAGAGTCTGATAGGCGGCGGAGTAGATCTGGGTATGGGCTGGGGAGACAAAGGCGGCTACCGCCCGGACCGGTTTGGCCGGGTGATAAGGGTCACGGGCAAGGATTTCGCACTGCCTACTTGTTAAATTATATCCTACCGGCATGCGGTCGGGGAGAAGAAAGAGCTCGCTGCCGGGCGGCAGTGGTATCCATTCGCCCGGCTCCACCGGCTTGTGGACGCGGCCCCGCGCTCCGGCCATGGCCAGTTTTTGCCACTCGAAAATCCTGCCTTCGGCATCGGCATAGACCAGGCAGGGCCGGTTATTCATCGTGTTCGTTTTCCAGGAGCGTGTCGAAGCTCAAAAACCGCGATCGCATGCTGAACCTGAGGAGATGCAGCAACTCATCGAGGAACTCAAAGGCAAACGGCGTCATCCGTTGATGGTGCAGCATGATCCCCACTGGCTCCTTCCTGGTCATGAGCGCGTTCAACTCCACCAGGAGATCCTGAAAGTCGGCCTGGGCATCCTTGGCTTTACGGGTGTGCAGGTCCATCTGGATTCGTAAATTCTTGAGACCAACGATACCCTTGGGCACTCTTGGGAGGGCGCCGGTTATCGAGACGGCCTTGAAGTCCAGCTCCTGCAGAATCCTGAGGGTTGCGCCCGGCAGCCTGTTCCACGGTGGCGTAAAAACGGGGATGAACCGATTGCCGAAAATATCGGTCATCTTCTTGAGGCCTCGGCATATGTCCTGCCATTGCTTCTCGACCGGCCTTTCTTCCCCAAATTCCGACTTTTTGCCGGTGCGTTGCCAGTTGGCATGACGCCAGCCGTGCTGATGCCAGCCCCATAGAGGTTCTTCAAGGGGGGCGGCGGCAAAGAGCTGTTTGGTGCGAATGGCGGTCAGCCAGGCCGGGATGACCGCCATGGCGAGGGGGACGTCATGGTGGCGAAACAGATGGCAAAGCGAACGAAACGCCTGACCGCCCGCGCCGATATCGTCCGCGCGAAAGAAAAAGCTGGGCGTATGGCTTCCCTGGTGGTGTTCAAGGGCTGCCGCCAGTTGCCCCCGCCATCCCGCAGGCGGCTGCTCCCAGAGAGCTGACCATTGGCGTGGTCGATAGTGGGCCGGGAGGCCAATGCTGGCCCCAAGCGAAGCTCCGGGCAAAGCTTTCCTCATTTCCAGGCCATGAACCCTGGAAGGCTCACCAGAGTTGTCAGCCCAGTAAAACAGCGGTCAAAAAGGTGCAAAAACCACCTGGTAAGATCTTTTCAAAACCAAGGTGAGAGCAGATTATAGGAGGTGGAGTCGTTCGTCAAGTCAATCAGCTGCCGGTTGGATGCCAAGGGAAGGACGGAAGGAGCTCGATCCGGGGGGCCGCTTGACGAAGCCCTTTCGGGCTCTCGATGGGGGTATGAGAAGATCGAGCGGGAATCCAAATTTGATTCTGGCTCCTGTCTGCGGTATGTTCGAGCGAATCGGCGTTCCGGAGTGACACCTCCCAGGCCGGCGACAGGGTTGCGGTCACTTTCGGGGGCTCTGCACTCCAATTGGTGGGGAGTACAGGAATTGTCACGCTATGGAGCCGCGAGGATGGCATGAGCGAGGAAGAAAAGCAAGTTTGTGCAAGCGCGGCCTATCTTCGGCAGCTGAAACAGCATGTGCAGGCTCCTTTGCACCGCTTTACCGCCGTTGTCCCCCCGGAGCTGGCCTCCCTTTGCAGGGATGAACTGGTCGCCCTGGGCTTTCCATCACCATTGATAACAGAGGCGGGGGTCGAGCTTACCGGCAAACTCAAAGCGTGCTATCAACCCAATCTGTGGCTGCGCACTGCCAGCCGCATCCTTTGCCGACTTCCGTCCTTCAGGGCGGGAGTGGTACAGGAACTGTTCCACAAGGTTTTGAACGGCCGCTGGGAATTGTGGTTGAATCCGGAAGTCCCGCTGGATGTGAGGGGGTTTGTGCGGGGTTCACGCATCAACCACGAAGGACTGGTGGCGCTGACGGTGATGCAGGGGATTGGCAAGCGGTTTGAGCGGCTGCATCTGGCAGTTCCGCCGCGCTGGTCTCCCGGCTCTGGCGAGGATGCCCCCGGGGACTCCACCCCAAGGCAGCGAATCTTCGTTCATCTCCGGGAGAACCACTGTGAGATCAGCCTGGATACCACCGGGGATCATCTCCATAGGCGGGGGTATCGGCTGGAGCACACCGGCGCCCCCCTTCGCGAGACCCTGGCAGCAGCCATCCTCTTGAGGTCGAAATGGAACGGCCGGGTGCCTCTGGTGGATGGCATGTGCGGCGCCGGAACCATCCCCATTGAAGCCGCTCTCCTGGCCCGCCAACAACCGCCGGGGGCACAGCGCTCTTTTCTCTTTCAAGCCTGGCCGAGCTTCCAGGAGAAGACCTGGAAGCACCTTCGCAAGGAAGCGCTGAGTCAGGCGATGACTCATTCGCCGGCACGCATTGTGGCGCTGGATAAGGATGCCAGAGCGCTCGAAATCGCACAAAAAAACGCCAAACGAGCAGGGGTTGGGCAGGAAATCCGGTGGCAGCTGGCGGATTTCTTTGCCTTCAAGCCGCAAGACCATCAGCTGGCGCCAGGGCTGCTGGTACTCGATCCCCCTTATGGAAAACGCCTTGAAGGCGCCGGAACCGACCTTTATGAGCGGCTGGGTCTCCACCTGCGCGAGTATTTCCAGGGATGGCAGACGGCCGTGCTGGCTCCTGGCAAAGCCGCCGCCATGAGCCTAAAACTTCCCCTCATGCGTTTTTGGACGATCAAACACGGCGGCAACCCCATTCTCGTGGCGATGGCCCGCCTCTAACAACCCCCC
>CAZDKX010000006.1:0-42953 GCA_964505935.1 uncultured Syntrophobacteraceae bacterium | reverse complement strand
GGCGATAAAACACGCCGAAATCTGCTCATAGGTTAATGGGCTTATCTTCGCCCAGGAGGTTCCATTAAATTGATAAATTCCCCGCTCGCCCTGGGTTGTTGATGTACAGACGACATAATCGCCTTCCACCGCTCCGGTATAGTACGTGTCCTTCCCTGCGCCAGAGGCAAAGGTAAATGAGCCTTTGAATCCAGGGACCCTGCTTAGAGTTGTCTGTATAACTTCCTCGATGACCTCGGCCTGGATTGCCACCAGGAGCGCTTCTTTTGTGGTGGTGTAGGCTGCCAGAAGTGTTGCCAATTCTCCACCGGCGGACCCTCCCATTGAATCATATAGTGCCTGGTATGCGTTTTCGTAGTTTGTGAGGGTTGCCCCTGAAATGCCAGCATCGACGGCTCGCTGATGGAGTATCTGGTACTCAGTCTTGAGCTCTTCTGCGGTGGCTATGGTTTGGTTCGCTTTATATGTTTGGAGCGTTGATGCGGTCTTGCCTAGTTGTGTGATTGTTTTTTCGAGACCGGCGTTTCCAAATTCACCGAGGATCTCGACGTTTCCAGTGAACCGGACGTCCTCGGTGTATTCTTTCAGGACTGTCATCGCTCTTTCCTTGGCCGCCCGATGAGTGTGCCAAAATCACCGGAGAGAACCCTGCCAGCGCCTTTAATACCGCTGACGGGCATCCCTGCAAAGCTGCCGAAGCTCTGGGCCATCGTATCGAGGCCCTTCTGCCAGTCCTGTCCAGCCAGAGAGTACATCCCATCCAAGAATTCCGCAATAGCTGGCATCGCCTCGTCAACCATTTTGTAGCTCGTTTCTCCGGTTATCGCTCGCTTCATGATCCTCGTGGCTTGTTCCCCAATGAGCGGCAGGGAGTCTGTCCCCTGGCTTAATGCGTAAAATATCCACCTGGCGGCTGCTTTCTTGGGATCCTCTGGCTCTTCAGGAGGTCGGCTCGTCATCGCCTGGAGCAGCGTCCCTGCTATCATCGCGCCTGTCGCTATCCCCAAGGCTGTTTTTAAATCATGGGCGCGAATTGCTGCAGGGATGTCAAACCGCAGCTGCTGGTACACCACATTGAGTGCCTGGGTGAATTGGAGGACTATCTGGACCGCGGCGCTTTTCCCCCGGTAGGCCGGGGCAAGGTCTACGCCTCGTCCGGTGGGCTGGGTCTGCATCACCATTTGGTCTGCTTTCTCGATTGCTTTTTGTGTATCACCGGTCTCCTCGAGGGCTTTCTCAAACACCGCCCTCCAACCTATTGCTACCGAGAAGCGGTCGGCGTACTCCATCCCCTTCATCCCTAAGAGCTCGGCGTTTTTTATTCTTTTCCCGAGCTTGGACTGGACGTCGGCGTTCTTCACTGTGGCCTGGATAACATCGAAGGATCGGCTCTGGAGGAATATTGAGAGCTCCTCGGTTACGCGCAGGTATTTTACAGGGTTCCCCATCATCTTTACTGCTTCGGTGAAAAGCCTTGGCCCTGCGTAAGGAAGCGCCGGCCAGGGGGATGTGATTACCTGTTTCAAAACTGACGCCACCCTGAATCCTAAATACGCCGCGCCGAGGTTCCCTCGCATGAATTTGATCGCTGTGTCTGCCGCGGTGCCTTTTGAGTATTCGCTTGGGTTTTTTACTTCGTTGATGTAGTCCTGGATGAATTCAACGCCGGCCATGCCGAATTTCCCCTTGATCTGCTCCTGAACGAGCTGGTCCTGGTAGACTGCATCCAGTTCTTTCCCGTACATCACGAAGGATATATATTGCTCTTGCCGGTCGATGGATTTGAGCCAAAGCCCCAAGAGGTCGGTGTCGACGTCTCGCTGGTGCCAGGGGGATATCTTGATTCTCGCTTTCGTGAATCCATTAGCAGGTGGCCTGCGGAGGCCCCTGGTCCTCATGTTCACTTCGTCTGCCTGCTGCTGCGCGAGCTGCTGCTCACCTACCCCTTTCCGAAGTATGGGGAAGTAGTGGTCCACAACGACCATTTCCTCTCCGGTCGCTTCTGCCACCTTCTGGGTTAATCGCGGGGCGGTCTCCACCCCATCCTTTTCAAACACTGTATTGATGATGGTCCAGTCGTGTTCGGAAAGTGCGTCATTAATTGCTTCGTTGAGCAGATAAAATTTTCTTTCCCCTTCTGCTTCCGCTACTCCCCAGGCGAGTTCTTTGTTCTGGAGCGCGAGCTTCTTCCACTCCCTCTTTTCACCTTCGGAGAAGAATTTTCCATAAAGGATCGCTTGACGAGAGTCCTCGTTTCTGAACGCAAGGGCCATAGCCATAAGGTCTGTCTTTCTCAAGACCGCATTCCCGTTCTCTTTGCCGGCGCCGGGGACGGTGATTACTTCATCGTACCAGTCCTTGGGGTCCCCTCCGAGATCGCGTATCGCACTAAGGATTGCATTCTTTCGTCTGTTGGCGTTTATCTCTTTTTCTCTCCACAGTCGGTTCATCCTAGTCCATGCAAATTCGACATTCTCGCCATCCACGCCGCCATCCATGTCTCTAAGCTGGCGGTATGCGTTTTTGAATGCATAGTCTAATTGCCGGATCCGGTTGATGATCGTCTTGTTTTCATTGACCGTGGTGTCAGTTCCCGTAGGGCGTTTGTATCCTGGGAGTGATTCTAATACATCCCCGATCCTCCCTCTTCGCAGGGAGTTCTCCTGGGCGATCCGTTCATCAATTGCGGACTGAACCTCTCTTCCAGTTTTTCGCAACGCCATAATAATCGAGTAGATCCTCTCGAGGTCCGCCGTAGAAATCTTCGCCGGTGTTTTTCCTATGATCTTTTCAAGATCTGCGCTTGGTGCGAGATCGGCGAGCGATGGTTCTGCGGCTATCTTCCCGATGAGGGCCATGGCTACCGACCTGGCGCTGTCTATTTGATCTGCCGGGTACTTGAGATTGAGTATCTTCTGGATGGATGTAATTGCGCTCTTGTATTTGACGTTAGCGTTTTTTGCTGCAGGCCGCTTTATCTGCTTGAGAAGTTTTGCGCGGTGTTCTCTAATGATTCGGAGTGCCTTCTGCTCCCCTTCCTTCTTTGCATATTTCTCCTCGAGGGCTGCTCTCTCTTCGAGCTTTGCCAGGTAGGTTTGTACTGCCGCGGAATCTCTGAAGGATTTACCTTCAGCCACCCGTGCTTCGAGCTTTCGGATATTTTCTTGCTCAGTGCTCCTGGTGTTCACCGCATCCCAGTTCGTCTCACCTTTCTCGTTTGCCGACGCCATTTCCCGCTCTGCGTTGAGGATCTTCCGCTTGCTCTCTTCTATCTGTCGGTTAATCTCCACCCAGTCTGCCGCGGCCACTAAATCCTGGCGGATCTTGTCGCGTTTTGCGGTGAGCGATTTTCTTCTGGATTCCAATGCTGGCGGAATGGTAATTCCTGCATCGAGGTAATCCGAGATCCTCTTTTGTATCGCGTCTATCTCTCGATTCGTCTTACGCGAGTCCCCGCGGAGTTTCCCTATTGCTTTGGCCTGGTAATCAATAGTGACGTCTGCTTCTTTAATCTCTTTGTTGAGTATCTCAAGCTGCTTCTTGCTTTCTGCATTCTCTTTCTGCAGGGCCTTTACATATTTCACGATCTCTGGGTCGTCGTTGTATTCCCCGCTCCTCACTGCTTTGGCTATCTTCTCGTTTGAGATCTGGTCGGCGTTGGCTTTCTTCTGGGAGATTGTCATCGTCGAGGCAATGGAAGGATCCTCAATTTCCGCAAATTGCGCGGCTTCTTCAGTCTGCCCCGCAGCCATGAGTGTTTCGTTCCCGGTGAGCTCTCCGTAAATCCTTGCGTAGCTGCCGGGGTTTTCTTTAATTGTCCCATAGAGCGATGCCATGAAATGCTTAGAGAGTGGTTTGTCTTTCGACCCTACCGCCAGAGCTCCTGCTACGATTGATTCTGCTATATCTTGGCGGATCTGGTATGCCCTCTCCTGCTGCGCCTGCAGTTCGAGTATTTCTTCTGGATCTGCCCCTGGGTATGGCTTTTCGTTTTCCTTCTGAATTACTTCGTCCCAGATTATTTGAAGCATCCCGCGGATTCCCTTGTACTCGTCTTGTGCAAGGCTTTTTACCCAGGTTGCGACTGCCGGCGCTGCTGCTTCCGGAGTAAGGGCTTCGTCCCACTTCTTTCGATACCATTCTTTCTTGGCTCCTGGTTCAATGTCGGGGATGCCCCACGAATCATCGACTAAGCCGCTTTCAAGGAACGAGACAAAATCATCGAAGCTCTGCCCTTCTCCTATCATCTCTATGGCCATTTGATTTATTGGATCCGGGTTCTGCGCTTCCCCTTGGTACAGAGTCCGCTTCGTTATGGTGATAGCGCTGTCATCAAACATGACATAGTTCCAGCCCTTATCTCCCCTGACTCCCGAGAGGTACGCTACTGGGTACTGGATCCCATCAAAGCCTGCCTGGTAGAGCAGATCGGATGTAATCTTCTCTCCCTCTCCTTCGTCGTACTCTTCGTTATTGCGCGATGTCCATCCCCATGAATCAAATTCATTTGTAAGGTAGTTGTATAACCCCTTGCCGGTGTTGTCGCCTTCCTCCATATGGACAAGGATAGAAGAGATTCTTTCCCATTCTTCGGCCATCTCTTCTAAGCCTACATCTGTTGCTTCTTTTTTCTGTTTTTCGAAGTACCTGTAAAGCGCTGCGATCTGGTCATCGTAGAGCGGCTTTTCCCATCTTATGAGCGTATTGCGGAGCGGGGCGTCGTAGTCAAATTTTTTCTCATTAGAACCATCGAACACAACCCCTAAATCTTCCAATAGCAGCGCTGCTGCTCCCTTTGCGTAAAAACTCCCCCCCCATCCAGCTTTTTTCATCTCGGGCCAGTTGTCAGCTGTGCGAGCAGCGCGGAAAATTTTACGGCCCAACCTTTCAGCTACCTCTTCTGGTGTTCTTATTGGTTTTTTATTGTCTTTGTCGAGCCCGTTTACCGCAGCGAATAAGGCAAATTTGACAGATTGCCCGTACATTGAAGAATCTATTATATCTCTTGTAAACCCATATTTATTAAAATAATCACGTCCCTTATTCCAGAGATCAATTTCTTCTGCTTTGCCTAACATGTCCTTAAATATTTCATATGTTATATTGCCTGTATTTTTTATTCCCCCTGGGTTATCCCCGCGAAGCTCGAGCTCTGCGTCGTAGATAAATCTGCCGCCGTAGGTAGTAACCATATCTGCATCTAGTGCAGTGTCGACTATCATATCTAAAATATCAGGGAAGTATTCTTTCTTTTCATCAAAGGAAGCCTCATATTCGAATTTTGGCCTCAGCGTGTTCTTTGTCTCCCTGATTTCGTTCTTTATAATTGCCTGGTATTTATCCAGCTTTTCGAGATCTGCGGCATCGTCTGGGTCATCAGTGCCTGTCATCGCTACATTGGCCAATTCTTCGAGGCGATCAGAATTCATGAATAAGGCTTTGTCTCCAAGTGCTGTGAGCCTTCGCTTGAGTTCCTGCATGAATTCGCTCATGGCGGCTTCAGCTGCGTTCTGGCCTGTTCGCGTCTGAAGAAAATCAGCAAATTCGACCATGGGTCCGTCATCTGTTTCATCATCTACTATCACAGCCCATGTTTCGACCATTTGGCTCATGTCATCCGGGCTCATGTCTCCAAACGTTGTACGAAGACCTGCATTTGTCCCTAATCTATCCGCATAGTGCTCCTTGGCTATTTTGGGGTTCTCGGTGAAATACAATCCATATCCGTATGCCTGTGCCCCTTCTCCTGTCCCCACGAATGCAAGGTTAAACTTCGAGAATCCGGCACCGCTGCCGTGCTTTACTGCTATCCCCTGGTAGAGCTTTTTCAGATCGTCCGGGTTGTTCGGCCTACGGACGACCTTGACCACCATTCTCTTGCGCGGTACTGTTGGGCTGTCCGTTGGTACCTGGGGGCCAGTCTCCTGGGCTCGCTGGTTCTGAGCGCCTATCGAGGTCAGGCCGGCCGACGGACTATTCTTATTCCGCCATGTTTCTGGGATGTACGCCGTTACCAACCACGCGCCTGGCTCTCCGTTTCTATCGAGTGCAATAACCGCTTTTATGTTTTTATAGACAACCCATTTTCTATTTCCCCTGTATGGATCGTCACTAACACGCCCGAGCCGCAAGACCTCCCCGATCTCTGCAAGGATGTTGTCGCTCTCCTCGTGCTTCTTCATGATCTTCGCCAGGCCATATCCGTTCTCGTAGTTTTTCTCTTCTGTGCCTTCCCATCCCCATGGGAACGCGATGTCTCCTATCCCTTCAACATACGCCGCCCGTTCGACTATCCCCGCCTTATTCTTGAGCAGCTCTTGGATCGCGGCGCCGGCATTGTATCCACCTTCTGTCGAGGGGCCGCCGAATCCCTGAAACAGATACTGCCCCTGGCCGATACTCTCAACCATGGCTTCAGTGATGGGGAGGGAGTGAATAATAGTCCCTTTGGTTTTGCGGATTTCATACTGGTCGGCTATGAATTTTTCCGCCATTTCCCTCGATGGGAACGAAGCGATTTCTGTCATGCCTCCGTTGTTGTTGACGTAATCAACAGTAAACAAATCACCATAAGCATTCTTATATTCATGTAATAATAATCCATCTGATGCTATTATTGTGTGGATTTTTGCATCTTGTACCTGCGTGTCCCACTTCTTTCCGTACTTGTTTCCAAAGTCAACAAGCATCTTGTCGTAGAATCCCCGCATCCCTTCTCCGCCAACTTCAAGATCGAGGCCCTGGAGGTAGGTCAGCCCTGATATAACATCGCTTGCTTTTTCGCCTTCGCCATTTACTATTTTCTGCGTCAGTTCCTTGCCGACGATTTCTTCCATCGCTGTAGGGCTGACGTCGTCGCTTCGATAGACCTGCCCTCCCTCTTTGTCCCACACCACCAGCCGGTAAGAATCTTCTCCACGTTTTATGTACCCTATGGTTTCTATATATTTGGCGAGGCTGTATCGCTCGTTTTGCTGGTCGCCAGTGGTCCATCCTATTGCGTCGTATCCGTCATCCACGGCCATGCGAAGGATGCGCTTGAAGACAAATTCATGCCAGGTCTTTGAGAATGGTGCTGCAGGGACTTTCATGTATGTTCTTCTGAAGTACCTTTCAAGCTCCTGATTCTGCTCCATTGTCCTGTCTGCCGTCGGGATGTTCATCAAATCATATTTTCGATTTTCCTCTACAGGGCTAAGTGGTTCTATATAACCATTCTTTCTTCCTTTTTGGTGCCAATCGCTTTGAATTTCCTCGATAAACAGCATCTTGCCGTCTGTGGTCGTGCGGTCGTTTAGGCGCGTGTGGGCAAGGACGTTGGGTTCATTCCAGTGTTGTGAATAATATACTTCGTTTGATGGAGAATTACCTGCTTCTTGGTCTTTCTTTACAATTTCATACTGTTGCTTTAACTTTTCTTCAGAGTATCCTTCATAAGCCCAGCCGTTTTCTGCCTTCCACTGTTCATAGGTTTGTTTAATGTTTACCGGCAACGTGAAAAGCAACTCTCGGTAATTCGCTCCGCCGGGAAGTGTGTGTTGAGAGAAT
Organism: uncultured Syntrophobacteraceae bacterium; assembly: GCA_964505935.1. Classification (GTDB taxonomy): domain Bacteria; phylum Desulfobacterota; class Syntrophobacteria; order Syntrophobacterales; family Syntrophobacteraceae; genus JADGQM01. Next base: position 35,405 of record CAZDKX010000006.1, on the reverse strand, counting down.
TTTGTGAAGCTGCGCGAGCTATCTGATTTCACCACTTCATGGATCCCGAGCTGGTTTGCCGCCAGGTAGTCTTTCACTTCCTGTGGGGTGCGCTTCTCATCGGTATCAAGGAATGTCTCGAGGTCGGTCCACTTTATTTCTTCTTGCTTGACCCCGGCATTGCGGAGGGTGTTTAGAATCTGTCTGCCCGGCTGTGGCCCTTTTATCTTCTGGTCGATTACTTCTTCTGCCCTAGAGAGCCACACGGGGCCTTTGGTCTCGTACTCTTCTCCATTAAGGATCCGCTCTTCTCGCCGTCCTTGATAGAGAATACGCGGATCGTTCTGATCCCATGTGCCGCGATTGTTGACGGATTTTATTTGGGTGGGGGAGAAAACTGCGTAATGGGTTACACCCTCCGATACGTCTGGCCTTGAAACAAATACGCCGTCATATCCTGCCTCTATAAGGGTAGCCCTAACCAATTCTCCATTTTGTGAAATATCAAACAAGTCGTCGGGGTCAACTCCTGTTTTTCCTATTATTGACTTAATGTTTTTACTGTCGAGGTCTGCGATATTCTTTGCGGATAAGTATGTTTCAACAACCTGTCCCGATTCATAGTCTTTTGCATCTTCTTGATCGGTCGTAAACCAAGTAAACCCATTGGGTGAAGACGGAAGCATACTATTTGCTGATTTGGGTATGCCTCTATATACCACTAGCGGCGTCCCATTCTCATCGACAACCTTGGAGTTTTTAAACCATGCTTTGAATTCATCAGTCTCATATCTTTCTCGTTGCCCCTGAAATAAGGGGTCGTGCATCCACTGCCCTCGCACCTGGGTCCATCCGGTCTTTCCCTTTATCTCCTCTGGGGATCTGCCCTCCTGGGCCATCTTCTTGGCTTCCTGAATAGAGAGGGTGTTTTGCGCGAAGGTTTTATCTCTTTGCCCCTGGAATATCTCAAGCTCATTATTTGCGCCCGTTGAATCCTTCTCCTGCTGCTGCTGCTGAACCGCTGGCGCGTCCTCGGGGGGTTCTTGGTAGTTTTTCTCTACCTCTGGTTCCTGCGTCGTTCCTAGGGGCTCTGTGGCGATTCCTATCGCTTCGGTTTCTGTCTCGAGCTGCATCTCTTGGGCGACCGGTGAGTCGGTCATGATCTTGTCGAAGAAAGCGGTCACTTCCGGGGTCAGCGTGACCCTGGCTGCTTTGAGCCCATTGTAAAGCTCTACGACCATCTTGGCTAATTTGGCGAGGACACTCTCCTGATCCTCCTGTACCTTCCCAAATGCCAGGTAATCCTCGAGGGCATACGCGAGCGCTTCCTCGCCTGATCTGTTGGGATTTGCCCCGGCGGTCTTTTCGTATTCTGCGGTCCATCCTTCCCAGTCTGCCCTCCAGTCACGGTTTTTTATCTTAAAGACTCGTTCTGCTTCGTCGAGGAACATCGCGACCTGGGGGATATTCCTGTTCGCCTGGAGGTACCAGAGCGTGGTGTGTACAGTCTCGTGAAGGACTGTGCTGGCGTTAGCTTTTGGGCCTAATGATATGAGGCTCTTTATCCCTTTCTCGTATTCGACTTGGGAGGCGGCGCCGAATGTCTTTGAAGGGTCATCTGGGGAAAATCCTACCGCGACGACCGGATGGAAGGTTTTTTTCGCCAGTTCGTCTGGTGTCATCCCTATTTGCGGTGCGAGGCCGGTGAGCCACCTGGTGGAAAGGCGGAGCTCCTCTTCTGTCCATGTTGGTTTTACCGACCGGATGGCTTCTTCCACTGCGTTCATGGATGCCTGTTCCGGGATCGCTCGATACGTTGGGTATGGATTTATCCCGAGATTCTGCCCCTTCGGATTTCTTTCGCTCATGTACCTAGTGAGCGCCTGGGAGAATGGGGTCTGCTCGGATATGTCGATTCTCCAGCCGGGGAATGTCTGGGCGATCTTCGTCACCAGCGCTTGGGCAATCTTGGGGTCACTCTCCTTTTCAAAACCTATAATGTTCACCGTGCCTGGTTCGTTCTCGTTTTGCGATGGAGCGATGTCCACGGTTGCGGATTCGAGTCGCTTTTTCTTGGAGTCCCCTATCTTGTATGTGTACCGTTCGCCGGCGACCTGCTCGGTTCTCCCAAATGTGAGCCCCTTGGGGAGCGGCTGGTTGATCTGCTGCTTGAATACTTCGTATGTCTGGCTGGAGAGTGCTTCCTCTCGCGTGGCGTTCTTGGTGCTTTGGATCTCAGAGGATAGTTTTGTCGTCGCTCCAGGGGTTGCAGTAAATAGTTTTACACCTCCCCGTATCCCCGCCATGGCGGAGGTGCCGAGAAATGCTCCCCATGCGGTCTCTGCGATCTGGGAAGCTACCTGCTGGCGCGTCATGTAGGTGAATTGGACCGAGTCGGTGTCCTCGGTGAGCCTTTTGGCGGTTTCCTGGGAGAGAATCTGCAGGGCTTCCTGCAGGGCTTCCTCGGTGGTCTCTGCGATTATGTCTCCCCCGTGTTCCCATGCGTACTTTACTGCATCACCAGCCCATCCCAAGAAGTGCCGCTGCACTATCCCTGCTCTGCTTACCTGTTGTTTCGGATCCGTGAGGATGTCGGTGGCGCGTTTCTTTAGAAGGTTCGCCGCGGATTTCCCAATGTCAGGGGTGAGCTTTGAGAGGAAAGTTTCAACGCCGATGGTCTCCACGGCGCCAGCTAAGGATCCGTACATCCCGGCCCACTCCCATGCTATCTGTGGGTTGAGCTTTGCCCCTGTCATGGGGTCCTGGTAGGACAGGAACGAATAAAACGCGGAGCCTGTTTCGAGCTGCCTAGATCTCTCCGCGGTCTGGGCCATGGTCCCCATGGTTCTCCCGAGGCCAATCACTGAAGCCTGGGCCGTGAGCATCGAAAGCCCACCCAGCGCGGTTATTCCAATAAGGGGGATCTGCATCCCAGGAACGAGCATTCCTGCGATGAGCGCGCCAGCTCCGGCTCCTGCAAGCCCTCCCAGTGCTCCGGCTTTCATTGACTCCATCTGGCTGGGCAGAAATTCCATCATGCTCTTCAATGCTTCCACAGGGAGGGATCGCTTGATCTCGTCCTGCACTGGCATCATGGCCTGGAGCTGCATCATCTCCTGCCAGAGCGGGTCCTTCTCGAAGTCCCAATCTTTCCCTTTATTCCAGAGCTGGTTTGATATATCGGCGATCCTTGTGCCTATTTGCGCTGCTTGCCAGGTTGTCTTTATTGCTTGAAACGCGGTCTGCGGGGCGAGTGTTTTCTTGTAAAGGGCCGAGGTGATGGGTTCAAAATCGCGTATTGCTGTCTCGATAGGGATATTGTACGTCTGGGATAAAAGGTACGCGCTGTTGAGCCTGGCTTCTGTCTCGTCGGGGAATTCCGAGGTTTTTACTACATCATTGAATGCATCGGCCAGGGTAGTCGGCAGCCATGCTCCCTCGGGGGCTCCGGGGTACATCGGGGACTTCCCTTGTGTGTACGGGGTCCAATCCGTATTGAGTGTGGGCTTTAATGATTCGGCCAGTAGCTCGTCTGCTGTCTTTCTCTTTGGGGTTGTGGAGAGTCCCAGGAGCCTCTTTCGTTCCTCTTCCTGGTTCTTGTAGTATTCAGTCCAGAAATCCACGGTCGCTCCTTATTGTTGCATCACTTCCGGCAACCACCCAGAGGTGTCGATCAGTTCATTATCTTTAGGATTCTCCAGCCCATAGGTGTACTTTGGCCCGTTTAGAGGCTTTATTGCTCCTACCCAGGATCCGTCGTTTCTGTATGGTGCATACACTTCTGTTACTGGCTGGGTGTTAATGGCCCCGTTCTCCAGTGCGTAGAAAGTTTGGCGCACCATATGCGCTTGTTCGTTTACTACCCCGAGCTCGAACACCACGCGCTTGGCTTTCGTGCCTTTCCCGTAAATCGATTGAATGAGCGCCTTGTCCTCTGTGTATATCTGATATTGGCCGTCTCCGAGGTACATCCCTGTGGCGTTGGTCCCGAGCTTGAGCTTGCCGGCGAGGGTCTTGTCTATCGTCTCGAGGACCTTGGGCATTTGCTCTTTCCAAACCTTGAGCCCGTCTGCCCTGGGGTGCATTGGCATAAATTGACCATCAGCGGTTCTGCTCATAAATAGCCCCGCGGATCCGGATGAAATAATCTCCGCCACCTTATCGAGGTCGTTTGCTGGGCCAATGCTTGCCAAGCTGAACATCTGCTGTGCGTTTGCGGTCCACGGCTTTTCCTTGAGTGCTTTGGTTAATTCCTGGAGCGCCTGGACCGATGGGGTCGGGTTGTTTTCCTGCTGGGATTTCAGCCACTTCCTGTATGCTGGTAGCTGGTCTGCGGGAATTTGTGCGGGGGTTTTCCCGCTCGGTTTGGACATCTCATCTAAGACATCCCAAACTGTTTTGTATGGATCGTTTATATCGCTCGGTTGTTTTTTGAATACTTCGACGAGCTTCATGCCATCTGCCAGCTTCCCGTCTGCTTTTAAATAGGGCGTTGCGGCTTGGAGCATCATGTCAAATTTCTTTTCTCCGTCTGCTGCGGTGAAGGTGAAGTTTTGGGATTTCCCGTTGGCGTCTTTCAGTGTGACCGTGTATGAAGTTCTCCAGCCACTTTTTATTTGCCATATGGCTTCTGCCGCGGCTTCGAGTTCCCCCATCATCGATTGTGCTTGTTGTTTTACCGCGTCCGACTCCCCGTCGGTGTTATTCATCGCCTTCCACATATTGTCGTAGGAGAGTTTTTCATTGAATGTAAGGTTTGATGCCCAGATCGCGCTTCTGGTTAACAGTGGCCCCGTGATCGCTTCTTTTTCTTCTTGGGTTTTGGCCTCGAATACCTTGTATGAATTTGCAGCGGCTTCACTTAGTGCGGTGCGCTGCTTTTCTGTTTCTTTCTGATCATGCTGCCCTTGGTAAAGAAACACCCTGTTTGCGAGTGCGGTCTTTTTATCGCCTGAGACACCTGCCGGCGCGGAGTTGATCAGCTCGTCAGTGAGCCCTCCTTCGTTATTCCCTTCGCCATTTGCCCACTTGAGGGATATCGCCTCGGCTGCGGCGATCTTATCCTCCCATGCTTTTTCCGCTGCCTGGGCTAATATTCGTTTCTCTTCGGATTGGATCTGTAGCGCCAGATCCATCCATGGGCTGTTGGGTGCGTCGGCACCGAGTACTTCTTTGACGTATTCGACGGTGAGCTTTTGGCCTTCGACCTTTTCGCCCAGGAGCGCTTGCTGGGATTTTAGCTTGGCTTCGCCGAGAGCCTTATCTGCTACCTCTTTGGCTTTTCTTTCGTCCAGCTGTTTTTTCCGTTCGTTCTCGGCGTCGAGCAGCCCCGTGGCGTATTCTGTCTCTGCAGTGGTTAATCCTTTATCCTTGTACCACTCTTCGGAGAGGACGTCTCCCTCGTACTTCTCTCCGTTATTCTTCTTTACGAGGTTCTGGTACGCAGTTCTGATCTGGAGGAGGTGCTCCGTTGCCTTTGCCTGTTGGTCAGCATAGTCCTTCTCACGCTGCCTCTGGGCTTCCTGACTGGTGATCCCCCCTAAGTAGTGGCTCTGGGCGCTTTCGTTGATTTCGCCACTATCAAATGCGGCATTGACCTCTGTCTTGGTGAGCGTTCCCTCGTCGAGCTTCTTGTTGAATTCCCCGAGCTTCCTGGAAAGCTTCTTATCATCCGATGCCGCGGCGAGAAGCTCTTGGCGTTTCGCCTCGAATTGTACTTCTTCCTCGAGTGCTGCGATTGCGCTTTGCTGGAGCTCTACAGGGAGGGTGCCTATAAAGTCCTTATCAAGGACAACGGCACCTTCAGGCAGCGTTTCCTCGTTGTATTGTTTTCGCAGGTTCTTCCTGGCGTCGCTTAAGGACCACAGGCCGGCGATAATATTCGTTGTTTTATTCTCCGCATCGATCCTGGCTTGCTCTGCCATCTTCCTGGCGGAGATCTGTGCTAAGTAATACCGATGGTCGCTCTCGGTTATTGTCCCTGTTTTGTAGGCGGCCTTCACTTCTTCTGGGTCGAGCTTTATCTCGCCCTTAGGAGCGGGGACGTCCCAGTAGTTGAGCCTGATATCAAAACCGGCGACGGTGTTGTTCCTCGTGGTTTCCTGGGCTTTGGCTTTCTCGCGCTCGGCGATGTTTGTGTACTGGGCCTGGTAAAGCGGGAGCCTCCCTGGAGCGAGCTTGCCCTCGTAGCCTCCCAGTGATGTTTCGGGGATTATCTTGGTCGGGTCGTACTCGCGCCCTAAGAGCTTGAGCTCCATGTTATAGAGGCTGGCGCCCAGGGCTGCTTCTGCGTCGTTCTGGTTGTCAATGAGCTCTCGCTGCGCTTTGGCCTGGAAGTGGTCACCGATTACTGCCTTGGTTCTTGTTTTCTCGTCCGCAGGGATGTCGAGGGCGTCGATCTGTTTCTCTGCTTCCTGCTGGGTCAGAGGGACTTCCCCCTCGAGAAGCGCTTGCCCGTATGCGAGCTTCCTGGTGACATCGAGGATTTTTCCGCTTGCTGTTCTGGCTGCTTCTTGCTCCTTCCGGAGGTCTGAAGCCTTTCGGTATTCAATGTCTGCGTCTCGGTCGGAGCTCCAGAGCTCGAGCTTCGCCCCTGTTAATCCTTTGAGCACCGACCCGTCGTCGTATGTTTTGGCTTTGGCTATTTCTTCTTCGGTAAGGGCTTCTCCCCTATATAGTCTGTTGCTTAGTATCTTTGCGTGTACCACCTCATTGACTGCCAAGTCCTCTGCTCCACTGGTGGATCGCTGCATATAGGTATAGGCTTCCTGGTACCACGGTCCCTTGTCCTTAACCTTCGAGGTTTTAATTTCGCTTATCATCCCCTGAAATGTTAACGGGACCTCGCCTTCTCTCGGGGCGCCCCCAAGTGCGTAGTACGCGAAGTTGTCATAGAATTTGGTACTCAGTGCTGTTTCTGCTTCTTCCTCTACCTTAGCGATGTGAATATCGAGCCTGGTTTGGGCGTTTTTCCTGGCGCCTGCTCCTGCGCTATACGATCTGTCCCCAATGGGAACAGCGAGCTGTGCATTCACTAAATAGTCGAGCGCCGCGGCTTCTCCTTTTTCGTCGTAGAGGATTGTTGCTTCTTTGAAAATCTCGTCCTCAATGGACAGTTGAGAGTACGCCTCCATCGCGGTGTCGTATTCGGCCTGGCCAATGAGATTCATGGACATGAGGGTCTTGAGCCTCTCGGATGCAAACGTGATAAAGGCCATCGAGTCTGGGGCCTTGTCTTTCATCTGGAGGATTTGCTGGTTGGTGTCCGCCTTCATCTTGGCGCCCCAGCCAGCGTATTGCTTATCTGCGATGACCGACTGTTGCCCTGGGATAATGGATCCCAAATATCCTTCCACTTCATTGCGGACCCGTGGTTTCCGTATCGCGGCTACCTGCTTTTTGATGTTGTTCGTGTAATCTTCCCACTTCTTCATGTACCCTTCCGGGGTATCAGACAGTGGGCTGCCGTAGTCTGGGTCGGTGTTGAGGCTGGTCTTGAATGTCTCGATTTCGTCGGCAATCTTTATCTTGTAGTTGGTGGCCTCGATGTCAGCTTCGGCCTTGGCAAGCTCGAGGCCCCCCTGCATGAGTATGTTCCCGAAATCAGATACTCGCTTTAGTGCTCTTTCTGCGCTGCTCATTTCGACCTCCACCCGGCAGCGTTTGAATTCGTATATCCATACGAGCTTGTGTAATTATTGACCCCTGTCTGGTTTGGTACTTTTTTCGATCCGCCCCCCATAAGGCCGGAAGATCCATAGCTCACCGCGGCGCTGGCGAATGGAGAGATGACCCCGAATATATCATCTGTCAAATCCCATCCGTCGTAGGTGTGTGCGTCGTCGTAGATATCCTGGAGGTAGTTGGTTTTCAGCGTTGTTGAATCGACGATCCCCTGGCGCTTGGTGTTGAAAAATTCCATGTACGCGGATCCTGAGTCGTATCTGCTTCGTACAACATTAGCCTGGGTCTTGGCTTCTTCTACCATTGCCAGCCCCTGGGTTGTGGCGGCGTCTCTGGTTCTGTCGATATTCTCCCTGACAAAGTCGTTTTTCTGGCCGATGGTCTCGTTCACCACCCGCTCGAGTATCGCATCTCTCCCTGCTCCTGAAGTGCCGGCGGCTGCCCGTACTCCGCCAGAGATCGACTCCCCCTCGGCGAGCTGGTCCACATACTCATGTTCTGCCTGAATTTGCCCTAAGTATGTCTGCTGCATCCTGGAGGTGAATTCCGCCGATGCCCCGCGTTCTATCGCAGTTGCTTGCCTGAAGTCGGACTCTTTCTGTTGCTTTAGGTCTGCGTCAAGAGTGTTGAGAGTAGCCTGGGTATCAGTTTTATGCTGCTGCAGGGAGTAGTTGGATTGCTTCTTTTCTTCTTCTCGGGCTTTGATGTTCCCGTAAAGGTTCGCACCTGCAGTGATTGCGGCGCCGGCGATTAGCATAATTAGTGCAGCGGTTAACATTTATCCTCCGACGTCGACCCAGGCCAGGAGTGCCAGGATTGTGGTGTCGAGCGGGGCGTCCTGGGTTATGACGACTGCTCCATCCTGGTTCCATTTCGAGCTTGTGGGTATGAACACATCCCCCGTATAGGGCCCGGTGATCTTGGCTGTTTCTTCGTTCGATTCCTGCCCCGCCTCGAAGGGATATGATGCCTGGACGCGCACAGAGATCTTCGGGACCATCCTCATATTCGGTCCTGGGGCTATCGGCATTGTCTTTATCGTTCCCGTGAAGGCGCGGCCTATTACTGCTTTGGCGCCGTTAGGTACTCCTGTTGGAAGTGTTGTCGCTCCTGCGGTGATCGTCACGGTGTAGGAGACGTTGCTGTAGACGAGTGTCGCGGCTCCTACGATGTGGGAGACCCCGGTGACATCCCTGGCTACCGCGGTCTTTTCTACTGCATCGTCTAAATGCATGGAGCTGAACAGCGCATCCATCTTCACCAGGATCCGCGTCCCTGATCTGTTGACGGCCAGGTATACCGTATCGACGCCGCTCTCAGGGACGACGGCGATGCTCTCAACGAGCCCTGAAACGGACGCGGTAAAGAAAGACCGAAGTTCCACTTCTGGGTCGTAGACACACCCGGTGAGTGTCCCGTCCTCAAGGACAAACCACATTATTGGTGTGTCGTGGGACTGGTAGTCTGCTTCCCGGATGAGCCCCGTGAACACCGCATCAGCGATCCTGTTAAATTTAGGGGCGTCCCATCCTTCCGAATCAGCTGAGTACATGAAGTGCCGGATGGATTTTCTATCTGGCGAAACGAAGAGAGTTCTGTCCGCTGCAGTGAGCGGCTGTATTCCGTAGGATCCGTAATCGGTCACCTTCTCACACTTGAATTCCGAAGCGTTCACCCCTGAAGGGATGACCCTTTCGTTTGTTAGGGTCCCGATGGTTAGCACCTTCCCTGGAGAAAGCCAGAGGATCTCGCCATTCTTTTCGCTGGCCAGGGCTTTCTTGAAACCATGCGCTGCGGTTATAACGTCGCGGGTTATAGTCACCAGTTCTGTTTCTGGTTGCAGTGGATCATGCCATCCATTGGTGAGGCTGTAAGTCCCTGTTGCGGTTGCGTTCTGGGTGAGGTCTATGTAGGTTGCGCCGATTGCTGAGATATAGGTATAAAGGGTCGGGTAGGTGTACGGGATTCCTGTTCCCCGTATCATGTCCCCTTCTTTCATCTTAGCGATCTCGTCGGCAGCTATCCCGGTGATCCTGTTGGAGCCTGAAGCAATAGTTCCGGTGAACGCGTTGGCCGGGTCCCTGAATTGCTCGGATTCCGACTCAATGGTGTCAAAGTATGTGAAGTTCGTATATTCAAACGGCACAGATGCCCAGATGGTTTGGGGCTCATTCGTGGTTGATGCCAGCCAAAGTCTGCCGTCGAATATCGCGATTGCCTTGGGATAGTTCCCCGCTCCATTGAATGGTTGGTATCCAACGTTGTAGGTAATCGACGCGCTGCCGAATATAAATTCGTCGATGGTGTTCATCGCCAGTGTTTTAATTTCGTTGGCGCCATCGACCATGTAAAGGGTTGCCCCGTCCTGGGCGTAGCGGACATTTGCCGGTGTTGCAAAGGTCGTTGTGATGGAATAAGGGATAAGGGGCTCTTCATCATCCATCAGGAGCGCCCCGTTCTTCCATACGCGGATTTTGTTCGCGGAAAGCTCAAGGATGTAGGTCAGGCTGTAGGAAATCTGGAAAGGAATCAGCCGGACTGCGCCGGCGCCGATCTCGCCTATATACCAGGTCCCTGGACGTAGTGTTGCCCCGCCAGGGAAGAATGGCACAAAGTTGTTGAGGGCCTGAAGCCCTTTTGAATATAGCTCAGTGTCATATCGTCCTTTCCATTTCCCAGATAAAAGCCCCGCGGTGAAATCACAGAGGACCTTCTCTTTAATCATAGACCCTCCGCATCGATGGCGGGTACTCAAAGAGCCCCTCCATCCATGGTTCTGGCACTGGCTGGCCGTGGCGCTTTTCCCTGGTGGTCTGGGCGACTGCCTGGCTTATCATCATGGCTGCTGCTTGCGCGAGGGCTACTTCGTTCTCGTGGGTCCCTGTAACGGGGTACGCCAGGAATGATGCGAGCTGGGTGGCGATGGTTTCAATCAGCAGGTCGTCCCACTTCTCGCAGTCGGTCTCGTCGGGGATGTAAATGAGCACGGGCTCGAGTTCGTCGGTGTAAAGGACACCTCCTTCGATCTCTGCTGGGATTTCGAGGCCATCCTCCGAGATAACTTTCACACGGTTGATGTAATCGCTCGGGAGCGGGGCCGCATATTCGTATCCTGTGTAATTTTCTTCCGGTATATCCCCAGTCAAATCGTACTGATATGTCCATGTGACTCCACCATCTACAACCGTCGCGGATGTTGGCCAGGTGACTGCACTGGATCCGCTCGTGCCGGCTACGGTGCATTTGTACACCGAGGTGATCGTGGTGTGCGTTCCAACTACAAGGTCGCCCTCTGCGTATGCTTGCCCCGCTTCTCTTTCCTGGGTGGCGAGCATCTTCCGCTTTTGGATGCAGGTCCAAGCAGCCATGCGGAATATTTGCCGTCTGGCCCTTGGAAAGAATGACTGCACCATTTCTGTGGCCTGGCCGGTGCTTGTCGCATTGGCCACGGTTCCGTCGGAGGAGGTGAGCGTTTCGTTATAGTGGAGCTTGGCGAGCGCCAAGTTCGCTATTTCTATTTCCGTCATTGGCTGCCCCTATGAAAGCCGGGGGCTTGTGGCCCCCGGTGAGTTACTGCTCTTCCCAGTTATCAAACTGGAACGTTGGGGGGATCGTGCTGCCGGGCGGGAATTCGATCTCTGACGGCTTGCCATTAGTGCCCTGGGTTCTATCCCTCCCCTGCCACCTCCTGTTGTTCCAATAGCAGGTGCGGACACATACAAACCTTCTGGGCTTATCTCCGGTTCGGAGATCTGGTTTCTTCTCGGCCATAGGTTACCCCTGGTTGCGGAGCGCCGCGGTGATGAGGCACTTCCCGGAGGTGAAGCCGGTTGTGGTGACGAATTTCAAACGCAGGTAGCGCTTGAGCCCCTTGGGGAGCGCTCCCTCGAATATCTGTCCTTTTGGGAGCGCGGCAGCGTTCTTCTGGGGGATGGCGAATGCGTCGATGGGGCTGGAGAATGCTTCGTCGGTAGCACTCTGGAGAGTGATGTCTAGAGTTCCTGACCCTGCCGCAGCAATCTCGGACCAGACCTCGAGGATGATCTGTTCGACGTCACCGACGTTTGCGTATCCGGTGTCGATAATGTCAGAGTAGATGGTGTCTGCAGCGTCGCAATCCAGGGCGTCGCAAAATTTGTTTAATTCATGAAACATAGGATCTCCTTTGTGGGGGCTATGCGCCCCCGTTTAATCAGCTGACGAGGGTCTCGGTGCTCAACATGGCATCGAGCTGGCGGAACCTGATCTCCCCAAAGTGCGTAGTGGGCCGTCCCCAGGGATCGTCCTTGGTGGCGGTGTACAGGGAGCGGCTGATCATCGTGTACTGCTCGAGGATGGTCATGACGTCGCTGTTCATGTATGCGACGACGGTGCCTCCGCCCTTCTGCAGCTTGTTCTTGGCTGCGACCAGGGCCTTAAGGATGTTCTCCGCGGTGGAGCTGGCGGGGTTGATGTTGGCAATCCTCTTGATGCTCCTGGGGTCTCTTACGGCTATGCCGAAGTGCGAGGAGTAGAAGGTCCTATAGACAGGCAGAGTGCCGGTCACGGCATTCACGGTGCGGACGATATCCTGCTTTCCACGGAATTCAGCCTTTACACCGAGTGTGGCTTTGCCCCTGGGGTAGATCAGCTTGGTGCCGACATCGCTCCACTTCACAAGGATAATGGATGTCAGGTTGGATCCTGATGTCTCCACCTTAAACACTGAATCGTTGTCCGCTGCGGCGGGGAATCTGGCGTACAGCCCGTCGATGTACTCCAGGCCATCGTCTTTGTTGGCGTAGAGCAGGTCGTCCGCCTGGGTCTGGCCCATGCCCTCGAGGAATGCGCGGTCCTCGGAGTCGAGGAGCGCTTTCTTGTTGGGAGAGTGGTCGACCATGGCGGCGTCGACGTCCGAGTAGTCCTCGAGCATCTCGATGCCGTCCTCGATCTGCCTGGTGTGCGAGGCTTCGGTTCCGATCACTCCGCCGTAGATCCTTCTGGTGCCTGATGGCAGCGATACACGCTGGACGGTCTTGTTGATGGTGCCATCACTGGCTTCTGCGATAACCGCATCCATGAGCATTTCGTTGGTTTCACTCATGGACTCGATGATGAATATCTCGTTTTTCCCGCCAAATCTTTTGGCGAGTTCAAGCGGGGTCAGTTCATCAAATGCATTGATGGTGGACATTGCTGTTCCCTTTCAGCTTACAGCCCTGGCCTTTCAACGCCCGTATCACGCGAGACGGATCCTGTCTTTACTCCACCATGGCTTGTGGTGTCCTCTTGGACGAGTTGTCCGAGGCGGTATAGAAGTTTAGCCATGTGGACGGAGTTTCCTAATCCCGACTGATCGAGCTCTGCAGCGAGTTCCTTAGATCCAAAAGCTCGCCACCCGCGCACCATCACGTTATGGTTTTGCGAGTATTTCTCTCCCCACTCGCTTTTGAGCGCCTTTTCGGTATCTTGCGCGGCCTGGACCATCTTTGCCTTGTATGAGTCAACGACTACATTAAGGCTTCTGGCGGTTTCGGCTGCGAATTCCTGGGCGTCTTTCTGGCTTAAGTGGAATTTGAAAGCGGTTTTTTTGATTTCCTGGAGCTGCTCTTCTGTTAGGTCCTTGGCTGATAGCTTGTAATCTTCTGGCTTTTCTGGGACGCCCAGCTTCTTGTAGAAGGCTTGGACTTCCTCTGGGGGCGCGTCGTCCGTAGGGATCTTCACCATGCTTCCGAGTTTGCTGTCTGCTTCTATCGCGCTTCTGACCAGGTCATCCATTGTTTTGAATTTCCCGCCAAATTGCGCGACCTTGGGGTCTGCTTTCAGCTCTTTGGTTAAGCCGGCGAGGTATCCGGGCAGTATTCCAGTTGGCGGTTCGCTTCCTTTGGACTGCGAGGACTGATCGTCCTGGGTTCCCTGCTGCGACGCAGCCTGGGTTCCGCTTCCGGCTTCTTTGTCCAGACCAGTGAGGAAGGTTCCGGCACCCTCCTGTCCTGAGTCCGCTACCTGGGTTGGGTTGCCTCTATCGAGACCCGAGCCCTGGTCAGTTGTTCCTGGCAGCATTCTCTGCCTCCTATTTTCCTAGTGTCAGCATCAGTTCGACGACCGATACTGCATCTGTGGCCTTGGTAAATCCGACGCGCTCTTTCAGGTAGAAGGCCGCAAAGTTGCGAAGCGCGACATCGCCAGGGCTTTCCGCCTGGCCGAAGTATCCGAGATCCAAAAGAAGCGCAGTCAGGACACGTTTGCCGTCGGGCGTTGAGTACACCCTTCGGACCATAGCCCTGGCTTCTTCTTTCTCTTTATCCTTGTCTGTCATATGCCACTCAATTGTTCAGCCGGGGATCCTGGCTCTGGTTTCTTTGCAAGCTGGCCATAGTTCTTGGCGACCCTGTTCGCCAGGGCCTCTTTCTGCTGTGCCTCCATGAGCTGTTGTTGCTGCTGGAGCCTGGCTGCTCTAATGCCTTCCACGTCGTCAATTTCGCGGATAACGGATGCCGGCGCTCCGACCGACTCCAGGCTCTTACGCATGAGCTCGTCAAAGTCGACGTTGTCCAGGCTGTCGGGGTTGAGCTGTGCGAGTGCGGAGACGTATCCAATGGCGTTGTTGATCCCGTTGGTCTGGAAGTACTGGCGCTGGAGCTGGGAAAGTCGGCCTAAGAATTCAATCTTGAGCGTTGCCCCTTCCTTGATCGCCTGGGTGACCGCTTCGGGGGGCGGTGGTATCTGGCCGGCCCTGAAGAGGATATTGAATGTGCGCCTGACGTTTGGCTGCAGGACGCGCTGCTCATAGGTCCCTACGGAGTACGCGATGACGGAGACCTTCTCGCCCATCTTCTCGATCACTTCCCTGGCGGTCATCTGGCGCTCTGCCTCAGCGAGCATCATGTAAAGGTCAACATTGAAGTGCTCGTTGATGGTCCGTTCGGTCTTTTCTTCGTTCTCGAGCGTGATGGGGAAGTTGGCGCCCAGGGGTACTGGGGAGACCACCTGGTCTTTGTTCTTCACGTAGATGTGGTAACCCGGGATGATGTAATCCTGCCCCTCGAGCCCCTCGTCCACTACCATTGTGGGATCAGCGATCCTCTGGCCGAGTGTAATACGGCTCTTGGACATCTGGTTTGCGCCCATGATATCCCCGATGGCATCCATGGCAGGGGTCCTGGGGTAATCGTCGCCGTCCATTTGGTAATATCCCCAGGTGGAGTACGGCATCTCCCAATAGGCGGCGGCGTCCATGATGTGTCGGTTGTCGCGGTCGTACCAGATTGATGTAAATCGCATCTTTGCATTTCGCGGGGCTGTTGCGTACTTGTAATACCTGGTGTCGGTAGGGATCACGACGTGATAGATGCTCTTGCCCTCAAGGGGGTTCTTCTCCGCAGCTCTGGCGACAGCTTCGGCGACATTCTCCTTGCCGAATCGCTCCATGAGCGCTCGATGCGTGTACCAGATCTGGTCGGCGACAATATCCACCTCGCCGTATGCGTTGGATGAGTACCAGATTGCTTTTGGGTGCCTGGCTCGGTAGATCACCATGCCCCTGGACTGGTCCTCTTCGGAAAACATCGCCCCGCCGGTGACATGGCCGTCGGGTGCAAGCTCTCCGAGTGCTGGGTAAAAGTTGGACCTATTGAAATGCGCGAGGAGAAGGTTTTGGGATTCCTCGAGCCAGTCGGCCACCATGTACATTTTGTTGAGCATGGGGTCGTCAAACTGGAGCTGCATCCATGGGGTTCTGCGGTTTGCGGTGTATTCTTGGAAACCTCCAGAGCTCCTGGCAAGCGCTCGCCTGGCCCTGGTGGAATAATTTACTTTTGGTTTCTTGTCTTTGCCATAATCATCGGGGGCATAGAATTTTCTAGTGGGGTAGCAATAATCCCAGAGCTGGTCCCAGGTGGCTTCCCATGGTTTTCGGGCGTTTTCTATGGCCACAATGAGCTGATCAAGCTCCTGGATCTCAGGTGCTGTAGGATCCATCATACCCCGATCCTCTCAACCTTGCCCTCGTACTGTGGCGGGGCAGGTTTCTTTTCCTTGAGTTTTTTCAGCAGCTCCTCTAGCCCCTCTTCATCAAGGTTCTGCATCCCCTGGGTAGAGGCGAGGAGCTTTAATATTTCGGTACGTGTGTACGTACTTTCACCGTCTGAGTAATTCCCTGTTGGTGTTCCATCCTCTCCTACTTCCTGCTGGTAGCCGGGGATATCGGAGTCTTGAAGTTTTTTCTTTGGGGTTGTGATAAATGATCGGTCCCCGGCTTCTGCGCGAGGCTGGGTGTCGGTTACAAAGCTCATGGCCTTCTCCTTTGGTAAAAAGTGGGCCGGCTTGGGAAAGGAGGCACCCTCACGGCCCCGCACGGTTTGCCCCAACGGGAAGGCGGCCCCTTGGGGGGTTAGACAGAACTGCGGCTATTTAGAGCCATAGCACGGTTCAAATTTTTATACAAGTACTTGTGCACGTACTTTATATCCCGTATGTCAGTGGTTCGTAGTCTGGCTTTGCTCGAAATACGCGATATGCCGGCCTGGGCTCGAGCCTCCTGGGGTTCTTGGAGAATTCGCTCATCACCGCATACCTACTCTCGTCATACGCATGGTCCTCGAGCTTGGTGTCAATATCTTCTGGGTCCCGCGGGTCCGCGGTCAGGTATGGAACAGTCCGGAGCCAGTGGTGGCAGTTATCCATGATGAGGAAAAACGGCTTCCCGTCCTGGCCTATTGTCTGCATGAGCTCGTGGATCCTCGCAAGACCGTTTACCCTGTCATTGATTCCCTTGACCATAGTAAAACCTGCCTCAGTGAAGCTCTCACTTACCGTCGGCGTGTCGTCGTCCTTGCCCCAGCAGGCAGGATCCGCGACCATGACGGACACGTTCTCGTTGACACTCATCTCCCAGGCTTTCTTGGCTACATCTTTGGCCCCCATGCGGAGCCCCTCATTTGGCTTCTCGCATCCGTACCATTCCTTGTAGCGGATCATCCTGCCATCCTGGGAGACAGCCCACCAGCCTATGCTAAAAGGCTTGGCGTATCCCCAGTCAAGGGCTGCAAAGCGGTACCATGTGTTGTCCAATGGCCGCTGTAGGATGACGTGCTTCTCTCTGGAGAATTCGGAGAGCACCTGGCCTACTACGATCTCCCAGTCGCCGTACCGCAGTGCTTTGACCAGGTGTGGCTGGAATGTATAGAGTCGGCTTTCGTAGCCTGGGTCTTTCTCCATCAGGATTAGGTTGTCCTCGAGCCTGGATGGGATAAAGCACCTAGTAAGTATTTTGTCTGGCTGTTTTGGGTTTGGTGTGTAGGTATAGATCTCCCGTGGCTTGGCTACATCAATAAACCGCGCCTTGACCCAGACATGGCCCGGACGCCCTGGGTTGCCTGTGGATCTCATGAAGCATGGGGCTCCGTGTGGGCTCCTGCAGCATCCTATCATGAATTCATACGGTCCCCCGGAGGGGAATTCGGTTATCTCGTCCCAGCCTTGCCATGGGTACTGGTGGCCGTTGTACTTTCCAACGTCAAGGTCGGAGTCGAGACTCCTGAATCTGAGGGTGGCGTGGCCTGGGAACCTGGCGTCCGGCGCCGGGATGTGCCAGGTGTTTTTATCACCGCCGATGAAGTACGCTCCTTCAATTTTCCCGTAGATTTCTTTCGCCCTGGTGAGGAGTTCATCAAGCTCTTTGTACGACCGGCGGAAGATGATACCTCGCCAGGCTTCTCCCCACTCTGGGGCAAACTGGAGGAAGTCTCCGAGGAGGAAGTCGCTTTTCCCTCCGCCTTTGGCTCCGCCGAAGAACATTTCAAATGCGGGACAAGCGAGCGCCTCTGCTTGCCTTGGCTGCGGCGTCCAGACGTAGTCTCCTTGTTCAATCTTTTTTGCCATGAGCTTAGTGTCTCCTTCTGCATCACAAACACGGCCCCTTCGATGGGATTGCCGTCGGCGTCAACGTGGTTGACCCTTGTGGGCTCGGCGCTCTCGGTGTACTTGCCGATGAAATTCATCGCTTCAATCTTCCCCTTGAGTGCTTCCTGGACCGCCCTGTGTGCTATTGCCTTCTTCCTCGATATCTTCGTGCCGTCTGGAAGTGTTATATCTTCAATCTGAAGCATCTCGAGGAATATGTTTTTCCAGCTGTCATTCTTTGGCGGCCGGCCTTTCGGGTTTCCGCTCTGGCCTTTCTTCCATGGTTTTGGTGGTTTTGCGTTCCGGTTCATTCGCTGTTCCTTTCTCTGTATTCTGCGCAGCCGTTAACCCATTCTTCCTGCCAATGCGTGAACATATATTCTGTGGGGTGCCCGTGAAACAGCGCGCAGGTATTCATTCTAAGGCAAGCCTTCTCTATGCCTGGGGCTACAAACACAATGCCAGAGCACTCAAACGGATTGACCCTCTTTATTGCCTCGGGATCTCTAATTGTAAGCCCAGGGTTTTCTCTTGCCTCTTTGAATGCCTGCTGTTCTTCTTTTGTCATTTTGTAGGTTTTGAAACCGCCTGTTTCATCCTTTCCGACGGTGAATATACACATCATCGCTATCGTGAGGGCGATAGTTCCTGGCACTATTAGTAATAACCACAATGGGTCCATGTTTCTGCTCCTGGGAATTCTTCATCAAGTTCCATCATCGCTAACATATAATCTTTATTGACGGGGGGCTCATTCTTATTCTCTGCTGAAAGTATGGAGTCTAGTGAGGTGAAAACAATACTCGGCAGACACGCTGGCCTCCGGAGATCTTTTTCTATGGTTTTGATAATACTTCTCCATGCTTTTTGCCCAATCAGGAGAGCATCCTTTTTCATGTCGCTAGTTATTT
Organism: uncultured Syntrophobacteraceae bacterium; assembly: GCA_964505935.1. Lineage (GTDB taxonomy): Bacteria > Desulfobacterota > Syntrophobacteria > Syntrophobacterales > Syntrophobacteraceae > JADGQM01. The sequence goes on along the minus strand of CAZDKX010000006.1, from coordinate 16,950 downwards.
CTCTCTGAATATTAAGCTCATATTCTATTTCTTTTTTCTTCGTCGCCAGGTATTCATCCATTTGCTCAATCATTTGACTCTTTATTGTACTTGCTCTTTCATCAAGACGCGCCCTAAAACAAGCATGAATCGCTTTTTGGTATTCTGGAACCTGGCTAAAAGCACAAAGATACTGTCTTATTGGCTCAAATTCCCCGTCTTTCATTATTCCCCCCCCTATAGTTCTGGCGTGAATGCTTGCCACTCGAATTTCTCACCGTTGCGCTTAAGTTCTGGCTGTAGGTGGTGGTCAAATACCCAGGTCACCCATCTCTTGATGATGAGGTCTGCAAATTTGGGGTCCAACTCCAGGCCGAGGAATATCCTACCAGTGCGCTGGCATCCTATAAGCGTGGACCCAGAGCCTCCGAAGGCGTCATATACTACTTCGCCGGGTTCGGTGTTATTGATTATTGCTTTGATTGACAGCTCTACAGGTTTCTGGTTCGGGTGGATGTATTCCTTTCGTGAGTCCGGGGAAACGTGCCAGACGTCGGCTCCTTCCATGGTTGCTATTAGTACTGGGTCTCCCTCTGAAACGTGGACTGTCCTGGTTTTCTTCCCTTTCGGTGGGTCTCGCTGCAGCCAGATGTGCGAGTTGTCCTCCGACAGAAGGGCGACGCCGGACCCCATGGCTATAAAACCAGAGGATCCTTTCCTGGATGAAATCTGCCAGACGGTGGATTGCTTCCTGTCTCCGGTCCACCGCGGGACTACTCCCTGACGGCCACAATAAAAGCATGGCTCGTGTGCCCACTGGTATGATGCTCTGCCGAGGACTGGCGCTGGCTTTACCCAGATGATGTACTGGTTCTCCTGGAGGTTTGCGGCTCTCAGGGCTCGCTCGAAGGATTGCCTGGTGGCTGAAGCATGCCAGATATAAAAGGCTGCATCTTCCATCGAATGCTTTGCAGCGAGCTTGAATGCTGGTGCGAGGAGTTGCTGCTCGAGTTCCTGGCCCTTCTTCTCGTCGTTCACAATTCCACCTTCTGCGGAGTCGTAGTCCACGCCGTAGGGAGGATCCGTGAAGACGAGCTGCGCGGCTTGTTTGTCAAAGAGCCTTTGGACATCCTTCTGGGAGGTCGAATCGCCAACAAGAAGGCGGTGAGGGCCGAGCTCCCAGAGATCCCCCGGCTTTGAGATCTTTGGACATCCTTCGGGGAGGTCGTCGTCTCCGAGCTCATCCTCGTCTGCTTTCAGGTTATCGATCCTGAGCTCTCCTGTGGGAAGTCGAATGTCGAGGTCGAGGTCCATCCCGATGGTAAATTCCCGGAGCCCCTCCATTGTAAAGTCTCCGTATTGGCTTGAGATTCCTAAGAGCTTATCTTTTGCGTCCTCTACTGAGCTGGCCTCGATCATATCGTAAGGGAGCGGTGGGACTGCGTACCCTTGGGCCTGTAGCTCGAGAAGTGCCCTGGTCCTCTGGTGGCCGTCCAAGAGGTAGCGCTTCCCGTCTGAGACCCAAATGTGAAACGGCACATTGAATCCGTGCTTTAGTATACGGTTCTTGAGCTTCTCGAGGTTTTTTCGGTTGATGGTCTTGAGGTTCCCCTGGAATCCGGATACTTCCTCGAGCTCTATGGTGTCTGCTGCGCTGCAGGTTACTCGTATCTCTTTCATGCTTTCTCCTTTAGGTAGGGCAGCGGTCCGAATTGCGTATTATGAGCGCATTTCCGCTGCCCTGGTTGCTACTTCCTCATAACTCCTCCTTGTGCACGAACCTAATCATTCATCCAGATGTCGAGGTCCTCTCTTGTCTGGAAGTTTTGCACATAGATGTTTTGCCCCATGCGGTATTGGACCTGCCAGGGTCCGTCGACGATTTTACCGAATCTAACGATCTCGATTGGCTGGTCGTACTTGGTGTGGAGTGTTAGCCCAAGAATAAAGGCGCCCAGGATGAGCACCGATAACACTAACACAAATAGTGCTGATTTAGTCTGGTTATTCATTGTTCCCCCATGATTGCGGCACGAAGTGCCCCTAACCCGTGGTTCCCGATAGGGAACTCTGTCCATTTCTTGCAGTACGCTACAGCTTTCTTGGCACACTCGGCGCGGATTGCGGCATCACGGGCGGCAATATGTGCCGAGAGTACCCCCTTGTGGTAGCTATATCCCTGTGGCAAGCTGTTCCAATACCGATCTGCAAACTCTTCCGGCGTTTCAATGTTCGGCATTGCCCACCTCCTCCGGCTTTGCTTCTGCGATGAGGGCAGATAGGACTTCGATTCGTTCCCCACTTACAAACTTCTTGTACCCTCGTAACCACGGCAACGCCCTTGCCTGCCATTCCTCCAACTCCTGCACCCTGCGCCCATGGGACTCGATCAGGGCGGAGGCTTTATTGTGGTCAAAATCGGCCCTTATTCCCTGATTGTCATTTATAAGATGGTCTAGCTGATCCACCACCTCCATCGCACTCTCATGTAGGGCGGCTAGGTAGGTATCAATGCGCTCGGCTAGCTTCTGGCAAGCGCCCACATCGGCGGTTATTGCGGGTGTCATTTCCACCGTTTCGTCGGCTGGCGGGATATAATACTGCACAGCCCCTAGTTCCCTTGCCGCCTCTTTTAGCAGGTCTTGCACCATCTCATGGTCGCGGACCTTCCTGACCATTCTTGCTTGCCTCTCGCTCATCATCTGCCTCCCTGCTCTTGGGGATTGCTCCAGGCTTTGAAGTTTCCAACCTTGCTTTCACACCGTTCCCTCCCCAACCAGATAGTCGTAGCCATTTCGGGCAGTTGCTTTCCTTGGCGCTCGGTTCCGTGCATTTGTCCATCGAGCTTCTCCTCTGCAATTTTTAATTCTCGCTCGAGCCTGGCAGAGACATTACTCTGAACCAGGTATTCGTTCAAAAGGACCCTATATGCCGCGACCTCGGATCTCCGTACTGGGACGAGGATCTGCTCGTCTGCTTGCGCCCGGTACTTTATCTCGTGCTCGAGGTACTTGCAGAATTCCTCGGCAGCGACCGTGAATAGCTGGTTCATTTATTTAGCTCCTCCACGATCTTTTTCACGACCGTGTCCTCTGGAGAGGGGCGGTTGCCTGGTAGGTTTACCCCTAGCCCTTTTTTTGAGTATATCCTCTTGAGCGCATCCAGCTCCGCCTGTGTTATTTCGATTGTCACTTTCATCGCATTAGCCCCTTGTACCTTCGGCGAATGTCGCCGTTTAGTTTTCTGTACCGCTGGATCTCTGCTATCAGCCATTCCCGCGGGTGCTTGGTGTATCCGTAGAAATCCCGGAGTTTCTTTAAGTCGTCGACATTTGCGTCCCCGATATCTTGTTTGAGGCGTTCTTCGAATACCTCATGTCTCCCCTCCTCATAGGTGTTGCATTTTGCACACTGGGGGCGGATGTTACGGAGATCCCATCGGGTGCCTCTCCAGACTCTCGAGATGAAATGCCCCGCGTGGATCTCTTTGACTGGATGGAATGTGTCGCAGGTGTAGCACCTCACATAGTCTCCATCATCGTTGGCAAAAGTCATCCGCACGTAAAAAGAGACCTCTTTGTCGAGCACGTGCTCGAGCTCATTATGCTTCATGTCCTCGAGTCTGCGTTTACCCTGGATGATAGCTTTTGGATGTTTTGGTCTGTATTTCGGAATCATAGAGCCTCCTGGACTTTGATGCCTTGAAACATGGTTTTGAGTTTCTCACCTGCTTTTAGGTGGTCAAGGTCGGCCGGCCGCATTTTAGACGGCCGAGCCGTTACTGGATCATTCAGTGAATCACCATTATTTAATTTATTAGTTAATTCATTAATTAATTGGGGAGAGCGTTTCTCCGAGGTGGTAAAATCGCTAACTGAACGTTCATGTAATGTTCCTGTAACGTTTACCCGAGGTGGTATTTTGCTCGGTGATGGGTGGTTTATCTTCTGGTATTCGCGCCATTTTTCGATCTGATAGTATGTTTGGCCGTCAACCTCATAGAAGGTCACACGGACGTTTTTCGCTACTTCCACCTTGAGCTTTTCGATCTGGGCGATAGTCTTGCTGTCCCCTGGGAATATGAGCGCTTTAAGTGATTTAGCGTTCCCTATCCCCCTCCCCTCGTCGTCGGCGAAAGAAATCATGCCGATCCAGAGAAGCCTGGCTGCGTCAGGAAGCGCCATGAATCCAGGGTCCACCCAGATGTCCGGCTGGATGACTCGTTGTCTGGCCATTACACTTCCTCCTTAAGCCGACGGGTGACAAACAGCCCATGAAGATCTGGCTCCTGGGCCATGATCAGCCTGGCGTATCGTGAGGTGTGGTTATTATTGAGCTTGTACTCATCCTCTCTGATGTCGGTCCGCATGATGTACTGCCATCTGAGTTGGGCGTAGACCATGTCTATTCCTACCTGTGCCAGTGGATCTTTGTTGCGGATCTGCCTAGATAAGGACACTAGGTTCCTGTAGACGTGGGGGTTGTTGTTGTGGAATTCCCAGAATGCCTCCGCCTTACTCCCCGGCTTCGTTGTTGTTGGAATGTTGGGGATTAGCTCGAGCTGCATTGGTTTCTCCTTTTGGGAGGGTTGCCCCTCCCTGGTGTTAGAAAATGTCAAACGCATCTGCGGATTTCTGTGCGGGGAATTCCGCGACCTTTACCCTGCCCCTGGATTCCTCAAGGGCCTTTGCAAAGGTTTTTTCTGCAGGGGATCCTATCTTCATCGTCTCTGCGGCCTTGGTCGCCGCTTCGATGGCCTTCTGCGCGGTCTTGGATTTTGGTTCTTCTACTGGCGGCGCTTCCTGCTGCACTTCCGGAATCCCGATGATCTGTACCGGCTCTTCTATCACCACTTCACCCTGGTCCGGGGGAGGCGGCAGCATCTCGATACTAGGCGTTACGTTCTTCATCTCTTCCTGGCGCTCTACCCTGCCTACCGCTTCGAGCGCTTCTACGCTGATCGGGCAGAGCTTCAGGGTCTTAATGATCGACGTTTTCATGGCCATCTCGTCAAACGCTGAGTCCCAGGGGTTGTCCTCTTTTGTGGCTGCTTTAGAGTATTTATTTCTGTGAGCCTCAGCATCCTTCTTGGTGAGGACCGAGAACTGGTATCCGCCGTTGGTGAGCTCAACCAGGCAGTAGTACGCGATGGGCTCCCCTCTCTCGGTCCTGATGTCGATTTTGTGTGTGAGATGCCGCCCCTGGCCGAGCTCCACTTCGAAGATGTCATTTTCGTAGACCGTCTCGGCGATGATCGTCTTTATGGTCTGGCTCCGCCTGGCCAGGACGATGAGCCCCTTGTAGCCGAGTTGGAAGTGGCAGGTCATCACCTTCGCTCTGGATCCGTCGGGCATGGTTTTCATGTCGTTGTAGGGGATGAGCCATGCCTGGCCTAGAAGTTTCCCTACCTCGAGGCCGTACCTGGCTGACTCTAGAAGGCTTTGGAAGATGGAGATCTTGTCGCACTTCTGGAGTTTTGGATTCGAGTTGATCTCCAGGGATGCCGCGGTGATGAACCTCGAGACGTCGATGGTGTTCTTTGGGATCGCCTCCATGAATTTCTCTTGATAGCTGTCCAGCCACTCCCTCATGTTTTGTGGCTTCTTTGTCTGGACCTGATTTTCTGCCATTACTCGTCCTCCTTATTTGCCCCAGGCTGCTGCTGCTGTTGCGCTGCGGGGTTTTCTACCGTGTGCCCGTACTTTCTCTCAATACGGGCTAGTTCTGCGCTTGTAAGCGGGTTTTTGCGCATTTGCGCGTATGTGGAAAATCTGGCGAACGCGGAGGCGTCCTTGTAGCCTTTCACCTCCGCGTATCGCTGGATCTCCGTCCTGTCCTCGTCGGGGACTGAGAAAGAGATCGGCTTGCTCATACTGCCATCCTGAAATCCTGGGCACCCTTTAGGACTCTGAAGACCCGGGACTCTGAGGGTCGGACATATTTGGCCGCGATCTCAGGCATTTCTTCCTTGAGCGCTTTCTGGTCGAGCCTATTGGTTATCTGACTCTTCCAGCTCACTACTGGCTTGCCGGAAACCAGGAGGGTGTCACCGATGTCCTGGAGGACCTTCTGGAGCTCGAGCTTGATGGTATCTTGCCTGGTTTCCAGGGCTTTCATTTGGTCGTTGATCGCCTGGTACTCTGCTGCCAGGGCCCCGTGGATCGGGGATCCTTCTACCGGCTCTGCTTTGGTTTTTGCCCAGCGGAGGGCTGCCTCATCGGGGTTTATCGGATCCGGGGGTGTCATGGTTTGCACCAGGTTCCAGAAAGCGCTTTCAGCTTCCTCAAGTGCGGTGATGAAAGCCTCGTCTCGGTTGATTCTATAAATCCGCATCTTGTTCCCGCCGATTAAAACCGCGACCTGGCAGAATGTTTCCCCCATTACCATCATCTGGTGCTGGATCTGGCAGTAGTACATCGGGGGGATTTCTTCGGACTCTTCAGGTCCCCACTGTGGTGCCATCGCCGCATCGGTGGTTTTGCATTCAAGGATCCCACCACCCACGATCCTTCTATCCACCTGGGCTACCATCCAGGGGTACTTCTTTGACACCTGGCGCTGGTTGATCCTACGGACTGCGAGCCCGGTGCGCCTGGAGAATTCCCTGGCGACGACATCCTCGAGTAGAATCCCCCACTGGACGCGCTCTACCTCTGAAAGGTCGGGCGGGTCTGCCTGACCCGTTTTCTCCTGGTAGAGCTCAAACCTTGATTTGAAGGTAGATAGCCCTACGATGATCGGGGCATCGCTTCCCCCGATGAAGGTCCGCCTGTCGTTAAGGTCCGCCTTGACCTCTTCGACTGTCACTTCGATTGCCGCTTCCATCTCTCCCTCCTAGTATCCATATGAGCGAGCTATGCTCGCCGCGAGGTTTGGGTTCTCCTGCGCCATCCTGGAGCAGATTTGAACCTCAACCTCAAACTTCCCGCGTGATAGTGCGTCAAGCGTCCCGTGCTCGACTCTCATGAATGCTTCTACCTGGCTGGCGGGGACGTCCTTGATCCCTTGTTTGACCATGATTTCGGTGATGATCCCTCTGTATCCTTTCATCGCGCTCCTCCTACCGCTTCCCGGCGGTGCCTCATGATGAAGGCGTCTGCTGCGTTCTTGTGGATGCGTACCGGCGGTCGTGCTTTTCTGTCTGTCTTGGTAGTGCGAAGGGGACAGCTCTCGATCTCCCGTTCGGAGATTAGCTGGTACGCATAGGAAGTGCTGACCTTCATATAAGCGGCCAGTTCTTCTGGGGTCATCCACGGGCTCTCGGTCATTGAGCCCTCTCTAATTCCATCTCTTTGTAAATAAGGGACCGGACAAGCTTTCCGGCCTTTAGCCCCTTCCTATCTAGGAATTCTTCAAATGCACGGCGCTCGTCCGGGCTCTTGAATGGGACCTGGATGTTCTTGATTCTGATCTTTTCTTCGGTTTTCCGTTCCATGTTTCCTATTTTCGTTCGGTTTTTAGAATAAGTCAACACATTTTCTTCGGATTATTGAAGTTTTTTTCAGTATAATCTTCGTATGAGTTTCTGGGATAATGCGGATCGCGTGGTAGAAGAAGCCGGGACCTCCTATTCGTGGGTGTGCACTCAGACCGGGGTTGCGGAGTCTACTCTCTCGACGCAACGGAAGCATAAAACCGACCCTAAGATTTCATTTGTTGTTCGGTTTGCCAGGCTCATGGGTGTATCAATAGAGAGCCTGTTAGATCTCCCCGGTCCTGCGGTTATCCCACAAAGGCTCGAGCGGCTCATGGCTGATGCCAGGGTGCTCTCTGATGATGATCTCGAGACCGCTGAATGTTTGGTTTCTTCGCTAATAACGCGGCGTGGAAAAAAGAGAACCATGGACGAAGGTTTTACAATGGGATCCGCCGTATAGATATTCGGCAGGGGTCATCCGCTTTAGGAGATAGAATTTATGGAAAAAATTTTAATGACTGCGGTGGGCGCGTTTCTTGGGACCATCCTCTTGAAGGTAATATTCGGGTCTTTCATGAAAGCTGTAAAAAAAACGGACGAGCTCATCGAGCGAAAGCATGAGAAAAATAATGAGAAGAGGTAGCACAAACGTGTGTAGACGCATGGGAACGCATGGACGGTTTTCTCATTGCGCTATCAGTGGATGTGTTGTAATTCGTTGTGGTGAAAGAGGCTAGAAATGCGGCTTTTTAGCCTCCTAAGCAGCAGGTCGGCCGTTCGAATCGGCCCTGGGCCATTTCAATATAAAGAATTAGCTCGACGCCGTTCATGGAGTATGAGAAGGATTATGAGAAAACCTTTTTATTTGCACCGGCGAGGGCGTTACTGGTATGTGCAGTACCGGGATCCTGTGACCGGAAAAATCAGCAGTTCGATCTCCACTGAAATGACCAACAAAGCTGCAGCTGAAAAAGTGGCGCTCCGAGAGGCTGCCAGGCTTGCTGCCCTCTCCGAGTTTCCTGCCATGTCGCTCGGCCAGTGGGGGGACAAGTTCTTCATCGATCGATGCCCCCGCGTGACCCGATTGCGTATCGAGGGGAAGAAGATCTCTGACCGGTATATCAGAAATTGCCGAGCCCTCTGGCTGCACTACATAAAGGACGACCCGGTGTGTGGGATTCAAATGGCCGCAGTGCGCCGAGCTCACTGCCTGGCGTTCCGCGAGCGGCTGGTGGAGAAAGTGGGAAAATCTCGAACGGCACAAACTTCCTGGGCGGTGTTCAGACTCATCTGCCGCGAGGGGTACTACCATGGGCTCTCAGACCACGACCCCTGTGTTGGTATCGGGCAGATTGCCTATGAGGAAAAAACCCGGGCGGTATTGTCTCTCTCTCAAATTAAAGCAGTGTTGGACCCTGTCCCTTGGTGTGGGTCGATCTATTACGAGCCCACTGTCTGCGCTGCGCTCACTGGGATGAGAAAAGGCGAGGTCAGGGCGCTGCAGTGGAGCGACCTGGACTCTAAGTCTGGGGTGATCCGGGTAGTGCATAATCTCCCAGGGTCTGCCGGCGCCGGCGGCGAAACCTCCCCGAAGTGGGGAAAGGGAAGAGTGACTGTGTACCCAGGGAAGCTACAGGACCTCCTCGAGCCCCGTCGCTCCGATGGGTATGTGTTCTCCTACCGTGATGGACCTATTGGTGGGGAGCGCTGGCTTATCACGTTTAAGTTGGTATGCGCGAAGCTGGGAATTGAAGGCGCAACACTGCATTCCCTCCGGCATTCTATTCATACTGCCCTACTATCCTCTGGTGTGGATCCTGGGTTGCTCCGTGGATCCTTTGGCTGGTCTGGTTCTCAGGTACAGGAGGGCTACACGCACCGCGAGCTCTATAATTACAAGCCTCAAGCTGATGCGGTGGATTTGCTCTTTGGGGAGGAATAATGGACATTTATTCGTTCGGTTCGTCGGATTCTCTTTCTGAAGTTGAGCAAGGGTTAAAGGAATTAGACAAGGTCGCCAATCAGATAGTCTTGGCGTATGGCATGGCCCTCCTGCGAATCGAGGAAGGTGGGCTCTGGGCTCAGTCTGGTGCTCCCACGCTGCGAGTGTACCAGAGGGCACATTTTCGGCAGCTGGGGTTACCGAAGTCGACTGTATCTACTCGGAGAGCGATTGCTCGTGGGTATATGGATAATCTTGATGTTTTGAAAGGTAGGGATGTCTCGAACCGGCTTTCTAATTTGGTTGATTTATCTAGGGCACGTAAAAATCACGGAGACGAGGCCGCCCTCGCTCACTTTTGGAAGGATGATTGGAGGGCTTGGATTAAGTTCGCTAGGGCGTGATTAGAAGGTAGATCACTCCTGCTGTTGCTGCCGCTGTAGCTATCCTCCAGATCCACACCTCAATTTGTAGATTCGCCAGGTGCTTTGTAATCTGGATCGTAGCGCTCTCTAAGGATGTTGAAGATGTCTCGAGCGAAATAAAGTTGTTGTAGGCCGCGTTCGTAGTCTGTTCGAGCTGCACTGACAGCTGCCACGCCTTCTCGGAGAGCTCTAGTGATTTCTTCGTCCAGCTGTCTATTAACAGCAGCCGCTTCCCTAACGCTTCGAAGCTCAGTATCGAGTTGTCCAGCGCGGCTGCGCCACTGTTCCATAGCAGACTTGAATTGGTCTCGCTCTGCTCTAATGCTGGCGGTGGCGTGTCTACAGAATCCGATTCCGATACTTGCCCCCAGCACAATGCCGATGAGCACAAGAACAAAATAAGTGCGCCAATTTTCCATTTCATTTTTCTCCCTCGTATGTTGGAGGTTTTGGAGATTTACCTTTCCACGCCGCGGCGAGCTCTTTGATCTCCTGGGTTGTGGTGAGGATCGGATAAACGATTGACGCTACAGTACAGGCGACCCCTGCCCACAGCGCCCACTGACTGTCCCTGATCGCGGCTGCCCCGAAAAGCACAAAGGAGACCACTGCATAAAGAATCGCCAACAGTCTCCGGTGGCTCTTATCTCCGTTCGCTTCGCGGGTGTATCCGTTCACAGGTATTCCTCTGGGTTTATCCTTAAAGGATAATCATCCAACTTTTTACTGGTATGGTGGATCTCCCAGTGGAGGTGTGTTCCAGTGGACTGCCCCGCGTTTCCTACTCTTGCCAGGGGCTGGCCCTCTTTTACTTCCACGGTCTCGGTCAGCATCATGTGGCAGGGGTATCGGGTGGTCTCGCGCTCCTCGATGTAGTAGGCATAGCGGAAGGGGAATTGTGCAGGGTGTGGTTGGTGGTTGAGAATCTGAGATGCCCAGACGTGGGCCAGGATGTGCATCCTCCCTTTAGGCTCATATAAAACGATAATCCCGCCATAGATGTCGTACCAGTAATCTCTCCAGGGAAATTCCAGGATCTCGCTTTTTTCTTCTAGACCAGGCGCTCCCCATGCTCCACCGGGGCTCCTGAAGATCACGGCGCCCTGTACCGTCCCTTTAGCTGGAGAGCGGATTATCCCGTCTCCTCCGGCGAGATCCAGGGCCCCGTGCACGTGCCAGCGTTTCTCTGGCGGCACAGAGAGGGGCCGCATCTCGTCGAAGGGGGTCGTTACCTTCCCGCCCCGTAGAGGATTCATTTCTGTTCCTTTGCCTGGTACAGCTCTTTCAGCTCTCCGACGATTTCGGCGATGTATTTAATATCTCGCTTAATCTCGGATATATCGATATCCGTGCAATGGGCTCGATCTTCGAGTTTTTCTATTTTGCGTACCGCTTCCTCCACCTTCTTCTGGAGGGTTTCTTGCTGCTCTTTAGATTTACCCTCTTGCACAGCGATCTCCTTGCGCTGCTGGCGAAACTGCCAGAAGGCGACTATTGCTGCAATAATCGCTCCGACAGACACCAGTGTTGAAAGATCAACCCTGAAGTTCATGGATTAAACCCCTGGTTCTGATGCAGGAAGGCTGGCGTTGAAGTCGTCCTGAGTCTGGGGGACGGGAACTGCCGGCCAGGTGATGTCTCCGGGGAAGCTCGCCTGATCGACGGCCTGGTAGAGAGCCCTATCGTAGCGCAGGAAGTCCTCTACCGACGTCTTGGTATACCGTTCGGCGAAGGAAGGCTTCTGCGCGTAAGCTGAAGCGTCCAGAAGTTCATTTCTCCGTGCCTTGGCTTGCTCAATGGTGTCAAAGTGTTCCATGGTCATTCTCCTTTGGGGCTGAATATCGCCCTACTTAATACCGATTCTGTTGTGCGCCGTGCGTCACAATGTTTTATGTATCCAAGAAAGGAATCGATAATCTTTTTTATTTCAAGCATTCCATCTGGATACCTTTTTCTGAGTGCAGAGAGCTTTCTTTTTATCGTCATGATGGTTCTCTTTCTGGGAAGAATGTGCGTCGGCCAAATTCGGTATCCACAAAAATCAATACCGTGTCGGCCTGGCCATATCCCTGTTCGATGATTTAAGTGAAGATCGAGGGTTGCTAAATATTTCTCGATACGTTCTTTTACTTCCACGAGCTCGCGCTTTGTTTTCCCAAGGACAATGAAGTCGTCCATATACCTGGTGTAGTGTTTGATACCGAGATGGTCTTTCAGGTAATGGTCGAGCTGATCTAAATAGATGTTGGCAAAAAGTTGACTAGTCAGGGCTCCAATGGGAATTCCTCTTTCTTCTCCGTAAGAATCGATAATCGTATCAATGAGCCAGAGGACATTTCTATCATAGATCGTTTTTCTGATCGTCGCCTTTAATAGATCATGTCTTATTGATGGGAAGTATTTTTTAACGTCGCATTTTAGTACCCAGTACGATTTCCACTCTTGCTTTGCCCTCCTTGTCATCTTCTGCGTTTCCACCATTGCTTTATATGTTCCCATTTCCTTTCGGCAGGCATAGGAACACGAGATAAACCTGCGTTCGAAAGCCGGTTCAATCGCAGATACAAGAGAATGGTGGACGATTCTGTCTCTGAAATCCGGGGCTGCTATCTGGCGCTCTTTCGGTTCGTAGATCGTAAACACCCGTAACGGTCTCGGAATGTACGTCCTCCAGATCAGTTCGTTCTGGATCTGGATTAAGTTTTCATCGAGATTTTGCCTGAAACACATTGAAGATTGTGTGTACCGCTTACGGTGTGATGCTTTCTTGAATGCCTCATAAAGACTTTCAAAATCGATAACATTTCCCCAGATGCCGTTTACTGTGTGCACGTTATCCTTCTGCGGACAAAGCGGCGGTCGAAGTTGCTCTACTGGCCGCTTAATCCTGTAGATGTTTCCCCGGAGGGGAGGAGTGTCGCTCCTTTTCTGGCGTGTCCTGTCCTCTTCACCGTAATGAAGTGGTTTCTGACAGCCCTGAAGAGCCGCGCGCGACCCGATATTATCGTTCACGTTAGACCGGAGGTTATTCAGGTTGAGGTAGCCTAATCCTGCGTTGGACGTGTTGTTCCAGTTGCCGCCGCAGATCGGAAGGCGCATAAACAGCAACACCCCTTTTACCGCTGCAGGGAGGACTTTGACCATCCTCCGAGCATTTTCCCGACCTCGGACGTGTACCGCCCGAGAACTTCGCATTTCTTCAAGGGCATGAATCCCAGTTTCACGCCCAATCGGACCAATAACTTAAACCGTGCGAGATTCCTATCCGCTTCGTGAATAAGAAACCGCTTCTCTTCCTGGCTTGCGACAAGCCCCGCTTTCTGTATTGCTGCTCCGGTTTCGATCAGAGCATCGATTGTCCGTGCTGCCAAAGTATGCTTTTCAGACTTCGGATATCCTTTTATAGCGATATACGCGTAGCCTGCGAGATCTTCCCACTTCGTCAGTACGGACAACATAAGATCAAGGATCAGGAGAGAGAAATAAAAGCCGCGCGCGACCCGATATTAACGTACACGAGAGACCGGAGGTAATGCAGGTTGAGGTAGCCTAATCCCGCGTGGGACGTGATGCTCCAGTCGCCGCCGCAGAACGGAAGGCGCTCTCCATAGTTCTTGTGGTACACTGTGCCTTTCGGGCTAAAGGGGTTTGCCCCGCCTGATGCAATCTTCGGCGCTATATTCGCCCTAAGCATCCTCTGCCTTACTACCAGGTCGAGCCCGTCGAATCCTGCGGTGAGCGTCATGTCTTTGTGCGCTACTGAAGAATAGTTGGGATCAGCGAGGGCGTTTGCGAGCGCATCAGAGAGTCTCGGAGCTCCGCCACTCTCAGCTGTCGTGTTGTCGAAATAGACTCCCGTGGACGGCCAGTTCTCAGTGACTCCGTCTTTCTCTGCGAGGGTGAAATCGTTATCCAGGGGCATCCTGATGAGGCCGTCCACGATCTTCATCCCGTCTCTCCACTCGGACATTGATCCAACCAGGTCGTGGATCCCCCAGCGTTTCGCGTTGTGGCTCCAGGAGTCGGGGCCGGATCCGTTTCGGTGCTTTGCGGTGCCTGATGCAGTCCCTGGGGCGAGTCCATCGGAGCGGACGCCGCACTCGTACTCATAGCCTGAATCATGGGCTCTGCCGTAGTAGGTGTTTCCCCTGGGTTCTGTGTTCATCTTCATGGACAGCCAGGTCACAAGGGCCTGCTCCCAGAACGTCATCATGTGCCAGCCGCCGGCGACCCCACCGTTTTTCGCGGTATGCAATGTTTTCGACTGGTCGAAGTCCAGAGATCCTGTGGGATAGAGCCCCGGCCAGGAGACGGCTCTCGCGGATGCTCCCGATCCGTACTGTGCGGAAAGGAACATCCCGATGAGGATTTCGGTCTTGGAAACGCCGGCCACGGAAAATGCGTTGTGAATCGGTCCGATAGCGGTGATGTTGAACGTCGCGTCCACTCCAGACCCTGCGCTGGTGGAGGCTAGACCGTTCGCTACCGCGTAGCCGGTTCCAGGTTCCACGATCTCGAAGGTGACGACGGCGCCCGAGTTCACCGTAAGGACTCTGATCTTTCCGCCAGATCCTCCAGCCTGAGTGATGGTGACGATCTCGTTCTCTGCGTAGCCAGATCCGCCTACTCCGAGAGTTACGGTTTTCAGGCCGGAGACAGATCCCATGTCGGCATGGAAATGCCCCGCAAGAATTGGGCCCCTGATGACGTACATCATGGAGGGGTTCCCCAGGTCGTCAGTTTTTACCGTCGCAGCTCCACCGGAGGCCACTTCGACCAGCTCACGTAGGAGAGCAGGGGGCATCTTGGCTGCGGTATCGTAGTCCCAGAGCGCAGTCTCGAGCTCTGATGCGGCGATCTTGGCAAGATGAGTTTTTTCGGCTGCGGTGACTTTCTTGTAGGTTGACCCGTCAGCTAAGTCATCGATGGAGTAGGTGTCTCCATTGAGTTTGTCGGCGACAGCAGCTTCAATCCGTTTGAATGTCGCACCTTCCGCGATGTCATCCATCGAGTAGGTGGCACCGTTTAGCTTTGTCGCAATGGCGGCAGCGATCCGTTTATAAGTATCGCCGTCCACAAGGTCGTCTAGCGTAGATGCTGCGACATCCATTGCTCCGGACGCAACAAAACCTAGCGAATTCCAGGCTGTCACACCGTCGCCGAATTTGAACTGGACCGGTACGGCGTCGGAGACGATTCCAATCTCACCGTCGGCCAGGGTTGGGTTCGCTGCAGTCCACTGTGCAGCCGTTCCCCTTCTAAACTGAATCTTAGTCGCCATAGGATCCTCCATCGTATGAAATCAATACTGTGCTGGCAGGTCCGCCGCACTCGATAACCTCTGGGAATTCCGATAGGACGAAGCCCTGCTCAATCTCAAGCCTTGGCCAGTCGGCCAGTTTATGAGATCCGCCGTCTACAAAGGCAGCAGCAAGGACATTCTTTAAGTTGTTATGGGTTATTTTTTGCAGGTTCCCTTCGGAGTCGTACTTGAAGAAGACGTCAGTGTCGGCGATATCGGTATCTTCGGTGGCTTCGCTCGACATGACGTCGCCCGGCTCTTTGAATTCGAGCTTGTCGTATTCATCGATTTGGAGGATATTCCCAGGGACTCCTCCCCACGGTATTTTTCTGTTTACCAGTCCTCCGGCGCTCATAATGCCACCACCTCGATATCGATGGACCCCGATACCAGGGTGACAATGACGGCGGACGGACCTGCGGGGATCTCTACGTCCCTATCTATGGTCTGATTGACTCCGAATACATCCCGAGTCCTGTGCGTTCCCTGGGCCATATCAGCGCCATCAGAGAGCGTGTACTGGATGGAGTATTCGGCTGCCGTGTTGACATCGACCAAGACAAGTATCTTGGTCTTTACATCAATGGGTATTCTGAATGCTTTATACCCCGCTTCGTCGAATGCGACTTCCTTTTTTTCGTACCGTACTGGTGAGTACGATACTTTAATAAGCTCGGTTAATACTAACGCTGGCATTTTTTATCTCCTTCGCTTTGTGATTATTCGTGCGGGTGCACGAACCTATAATTCATAAATCAAACCTCCTTGCTATTTTACGCCCTATAAGGGGCCGCTAAAGAATACGAAAAACTAATTGCCTGCAATGTAAGATTAACCGGGTTAAGGATTGCACCGCTAACTCCTGAAAGCGCGGTTGCCGCGACTCCTTCGGATATAGCCATGCTTGACGTATCTCCAGCCTGTGCCCAATCGGCGCCGTTGAACCTATAGATTTTTATTTCGTCGGTGTCTGGATTAAATAGTGATACTTCAAACTCGCTAATAGCGGCCATGCCAGGACGGTTAGTAATATCGGAAATGGTGAGGGCATTACCTACTAGCCCAAACACGCTATTGACAGAATCCCATCTATAGGTTCTAAGTGTTTTAGTTCCATGATCTACCATTGCTATGTCTGTAGCATTAAGTGTTACCATTCTAGGCGATACTGTTGTTGATAAATTAAGATCGTTGCCTGACTTCTGGAACGCACTTCCTGTATAATAATAGCGTGTTAAATCTTTATTAGTGTTCTCAAAAACTGCGGTATATAAATCAGATAATGCCGTTATATTAAGGGCTCCTGTGCCTGCAAAAGATGTTTTATTTCCCTCACGATATAATTCACCATTGCCCGAATACCCAGCAAGAGTTACCGCACTATCAGAGCTTCGTGTCATATCAATGGGCTGTACGCTGTTAAAATTAGTATAGAGTGCAGTATCATCCGATACAGTAAATGCAGTGCCATTCCATGTCAGTGTTACTTTGTGCCATAAGCCAGTAAGTTGGAATACTAGTGCTACTATTTCTGTTGCATTGATTGCACATATATCTGCTACTTTATAAACATCTGCAAATACTGTTGTTAAATCAAACGCCGTCCCAGTTGGCAGTGTGGC
Organism: uncultured Syntrophobacteraceae bacterium; assembly: GCA_964505935.1. Lineage (GTDB taxonomy): Bacteria > Desulfobacterota > Syntrophobacteria > Syntrophobacterales > Syntrophobacteraceae > JADGQM01. Next base: position 264 of record CAZDKX010000006.1, on the reverse strand, counting down.
CGCCCACTTAACCCCGCGCACTTCCAATATATCTAGCTTTGCGCCAGCTGCTCTCAATATCCCATCTGCCGGGAACTTAAATCCCGTTAAAGGGAAACCAGAAGCATCCTCCGTGTAGTCTGCTGATTGAATTACACCGCCAGTACCAAGAGTTATCGATTGGACGAAGAGGAAGTTTACAAGGAGTGTTTCAAAGGCAGTAGATCCAGGGATATAATCTGCTGATGTACCGTAGCCATCTTTAATGGCATTTAATATGGCGAT
>CAZDKX010000005.1:43577-46063 GCA_964505935.1 uncultured Syntrophobacteraceae bacterium | reverse complement strand
AGGCGGTATCATCCTGATGGGTACCACGGTGGTGACTCTGATCCTGGCCAATTCAATGTGGGGCGACTACGTCCGGCATCTCTGGGAGCAACCATTGCAAATCTGGGTTGGCAGCTGGCAACTGAAACTCAGCCTGCATTCCTTGATCAACGAAGGGTTGATGACCCTTTTCTTCCTACTGGTGGGACTGGAGCTCAAGCGTGAAATCCTGGTTGGAGAGCTGGCTTCTTTTCGGGACGCGTTGCTTCCTGCGGTTGCGGCCATGGGCGGTATGCTCATGCCTGCCTTGATCTATTATGTTCTGAATCCAGAGGATCCAGCAGCAAGGGGTTGGGGAATTCCCACCGCCACGGACATCGCATTCGCCGTGGGCATTCTGGTTCTGCTCGCCTGGCGCATCCCAGCCAACCTGATCATCTTTCTTACCGCGCTCGCCATCGTTGATGACCTTGGGGCCGTGCTGATCATCGCCGTCTTCTACACGCAGCATCTCAACCTGTTGGCATTAGGCGCTGCCGCCAGCGTTTTGGTTCTGCTCATCATCCTCAATCAGGGTGGCATCCGCCATCCTCTTCCCTACGGATTGCTGGGAATCGTGCTATGGAGCACTCTCCTAAAATCCGGAATCCATGCTACCGTATCGGGAGTGTTGCTCGCTTTCACCATTCCGGCACGTCCGGCCTTCTCTCTCCTGCATTTTGAACAGCGCCTGGTGCAGCTGCAAAGGGTGCTTCATTCCGAGGTCGCAGCCCGGGACGGATGTGAACATGCCTTAGGGTGTCCGGACATGGCAACCATAGCGCAGAATGTGGAAAGCGCCGCAAGAGCGGTGCAATCCCCCCAGCAGCACATGGAGCATGCTCTGAGCCCGTGGGTCACGTTTCTGGTCATCCCTCTCTTCGCGCTGAGCAATGCAGCGATCGATTTCCATGCAATCGAACTAGGACGGACCTTGAGCCATCCCGTGACCATGGGCGTGATGCTCGGACTGGTGTTGGGAAAGTTCATCGGCATCTCTTGCTTCAGCTGGCTTGCCATAAAGTTGAGGATTGCCCGATTGCCCGCCGGTGTCGGTTGGCGGCATCTGCTGGGAGCGGCGTGGCTGGCAGGGATTGGTTTCACCATGTCGCTTTTCATCGATCAACTGGCCTTCGACGACCCTGTTCTGGTGGAACACGCGAAGGTTGGAATTCTCTTTGCCTCCCTGGTTGCCGCAGCAATCGGCTTCATCTGGCTGCTTGTGACCAAACCTCCGGCAAGAGATGAATCGACTCCGGCACGCAACGAGCGCTCCAGAGACGGAGATTCTTTTCTGTACACGGAAGACGAGGAGAATATGGTCCGCTCTGCAAAGGATAAATCTCTCTAGACTGCTGCAAGAGACCGTTCACTGAAATCTTATGGTTGCGATTTCACCGGTTTCGAGAATTTTGGGGAAACGCTTCCAGTTGCAGATTCAAAACGCCTCCTATGAACGGTTGAGGTCTTCCAGTGCCTGGCGAAGCCGATGCGAGAATGCATATTGACCAGCTGCTCCGGGATGCCGGATGGGAGATTACCGATAAATCCCAAGTTTCCACCGAGGAACCGTCCGCCGACGGTCGAGCCGATTATCTTCTCAAGAATACGCGCACCCAGCCTTTGGCGATCATCGAAGCAAAGCGATTCTCCATTGACCCCTACAGTGCCAAAGACCAGGCCAGAGCTTACGCGCAATCCCTCCGCGCCCCCTTCGTGATTCTCAGCAATGGTCAGGAGCATTATTTCTGGGATTATGACGACGGCGATGCCAGGCCCATTCTGGGCTTTCCTTCGCGGGCCGATGTCGAACGCCGTGCCAATCTGAAGCTGCATCGGCGGGGAAGTCTTGAGGCTTCCCTGGTTGCGATTCCGCTCCCCTTACAGTTTATCTTCAAGGGCGAGGAGGTGGTGGCGCGTCCCTGCCAGATTGAATGCCTCAACGCTGCCGATGCCGCTGTGATCGCCGATCGCCGGCGCATGCTCTTCGAAATGGCCACCGGTACTGGCAAGACGTTGACCATCGCCATGCTCATGAAGCGATGGTTCCAGGCCGCCGCCATCTCCCGGGTGCTCTTTCTGGCCGACCGCATTGAACTGGCCAAACAGGCCAAGGAAACCTTCGACGATTACCTGCGTGACTGGCCGTGTACAATGCTTTACGGCGGCCGTCGCAGCCTGGAGGGCCAGATTGTGGTCGGTACCCTGGACACCATAGCCGGGCAGCTCGGCGCCGGCGGTTTCGACCATGCCTATTTTGACCTCGTGGTGACCGATGAGTGTCACCGTTCCATATACGGCAAGCACATGGCGACCCTCGGCCATTTCGACGCCATCCACATCGGCCTGACCGCTACCCCCAACCCTGGGGAACTGCGCTGGATCAGTGAGTACGAGCGCCGCATCATCAGAAGCACTTACATGTTCTACGATTGCTGGGACTCCGCGCGTCAGGAAGGTCGGCCAAC